>NZ_JBHSZO010000021.1:0-107236 GCF_042663125.1 Streptomyces polyrhachis
AGGCCCAGGGCCTGCCGCTGGCCGTGGCGGTGTCGGGTGCGAACCTGCACGACAGTCAGGCGTTCAAGCCGCTGATCCTCGGGATACCCGCCGTCCGCTCCCGGCGCGGACCCCGCCGGAGACGGCCGGTGAAGATCCGCGCGGACAAGGCGTACTACTCCGCAGAACACCCGCGCCGGCTCTGCAGCCGAAACCTCGTCGCGCGGATCACCCGGCCCGGCATCGAGTCCGGCGAGCGCCTCGGCCAGCACCGCTGGAAGATCGAGCGGTCGATCGCCTGGCTCTTCGGCTACCGCCGCCTCACCGTCCGGTACGAACGAAAAGGCAACCACTTCCTCGCCTTCCTCGGCCTTACCGCAGCCCTCACCTGCTACAAGAGACTCACGAAGCTCACCACGTGAGACATCCTCTCAACCGCACGTCGGGCCATCTGCCCCGCTGGCGCAGGAGGTTGGAAAAGGCTCACTGGCGGCAAACCACCCCCCCTGAAGATCAAACTATGAATTATATCACTCATTGGATAGTTGACTTGTGCACTCACCAGGCAGCTAGCATCACCCAGTGTGATGATCTTGAGCGAACATGCTTGATGCACGGTACGCATGAGCATTTTTGAGCATCTTCATTCAAACTGTATGCATAGATTGCTGCCGCGGTCGCCGGATGGGCTCGCGGCAGTTGTTTGGCGTGCAAGGTGGGTCCAAACCCACCTTGCTTTCGCGCTGGCAGATTGCGTATTCGAGCGTGCCGAAATTTCCGTATGGCAACTAGTGGACCAATTAGTTTGCCGCAATGGTCTCAAGCGTGCCCCTGTATGCATTCTTAGGGTATTTTCAATTCTGTCGACCCCGAGCGGATTCTTCTCATCTCCCCGCGATCGGTAAATTAAAGTGAAGGAAATTGCATGACGATAGGCACTGAGCTCACGCGAGCGCAGGTGTTCGCACAGGACGGGTTCGTCGTCACTGGCTCCTTGCTGTCCACGGCCGAGGTAGAGACCTATCGCGAACTTTACGACCGTTTCCTCAGCGGGGAGATCGAGAGCGGCGACAAGCGCTCCGATCTTGGTTCGCACGTTCCGCGTCAGGGCGTGGAGGAGAACATCACCCAAATCATGTGGCCCACCGCTCTGTATCCACCACTGCTGGACATGCCACTACACTCCCGTGCTCTTGCGATGGCGAAGGAGTTGATAGGTGGCGACGCTGTTTTCGATTTCGATATGATGATCCACAAGCCCGCGCGTAGCGGCGTTCCTACCCCGTGGCACCAGGACGCAGCCTACTGGCTCGACCTGCCCGACAAGCGGGCAGTCTCCATCTGGGTGGCCCTGGATGAGGCTGTGATCGACAACGGTTGCATGTGGTACATCCAAGGCTCGCACGAGCAGCCGCTGCGTCCGCATTACCCAACCAGCGACGGCAAGAACATCCAGTGCAGCTGCTCTGAAGACGAGCCAGGGGCGACTGCCGTGCCGCTCCAGGCAGGCGAGGGCGTCGCGCACGCAGGTTCCACTCTTCACTACTCGCGAGGCAACACCACGGGCGGGGTCCGCCGGGCCTACGTCCTTAACTTCCGCTCGACCGACATGCTCCGGTTGGAACGGGAGCTGGGCTACGACGTGGGACTCACGAACAACATCCGAACGGTGCGAAACGCCGGGGCAGTCGACTCCGACAACTGATCCACAATCCTCCTTCATCAACTTATGAGGTGTTCATGGACTCTCAGAATCGTCAAGTGAAGCTGAGTGGTGCGGTGATGACGCACCCTCGCCGCCTGAAGGAGGCCCAGCTCCTCGCGGACGCTGATGTCCAGGGCCGGATCAAGGTGGTCGCGGACCCGGAGCCCGAGGGGCGGCCGACTGCACTGCGGGTGGCACCCTTGTCCTGGGAATGCGTGGATCCCGATGCCACGCACCACCTGGTGCTCCAGGACGACGTGCAGCTCGCCGAGGGCTTCTTTGACTACGTCGAGCAGGTCGCGGCGGTGGCGGGCGACGAGGCGGTCGCTTTCTACGCAGGCTGGGAGACCCGCAACGGCGGGGTGGCCCGGTTGGCGGCGCTGACCGGCTCCACTTGGGCTTACGCACTCCAGGAGCATGTGCCCTGTTACGCGTTGCTACTGCCGGCCGAGCTGGCCCGGGGATACGCCGCCTTCCAGGCTCAGGACGAGCCAGGCTGGCCCTATGACGTGGTGATGCAGCGATACCTGAACGCACGTAGTATCCCGGTCCGATTCTGCACTCCTAGCGTGGTACAGCACATGGACATGCCGAGTCTGGCGGGCAACGCGTACCACGGGCTCCGTCAGGCGACGCTGTTCACAGAGCGGGTAGCGGAGTCGCCCAGGGACGACAGCGTTCAGTTCCCGGTCGTACCGTTCTACCAGTACGGCCTGGCCCGGTGTGCCGTTCGGGGAGGGACGGGTTGGGAGTATGTGGAGACCGAGCGTTACCTGAACCGCAAAGGGCTACTGAAACACTGCCTGAATGAGCTGGCGGCCGTGCCCACTCCGGCCCTCTCTGAGCAGGTACGCCGGGCGGTTTGGGTAACCGCATACACCATCGGAGTAGTCACCGCCGATGCGCCTGCAGCGGATCCAGAGACTGCGGCTGCCGCAATGCAGACGCTCGGCCCCGGTGGCCTCTGCGAGGACTACCCCGCCGACGAACTGCTGGCGCTGGCCTACCCGATCCGGGACCTAGCGCTGGGCGCACTCGAGGTGGGGCGGAAGGTCGGCTGCTCCGGCGGCTTGCCGGCCGGGATCAGTGTCGCTGAGGGGCCGGGGGTCCTCGTTACCGGGGGAGAGGGCCGCTTCGGCGAGCAGTTGGCCCGCATGCTGGGTGACCTGAAGTACCAGGCCCACCACGTCTCGAAGCCGTTGGCAGTCCAGGACCTGCACGACATCAAGTACGTCGTGCATTTGGGTAACCCCACGACAGCTGGCCTGCTGGACGAAGTGCTGTACGCAGCGGAGCGGGCGGGTGTCCAACGCTTGGTCTATGCCGGTTCGGCGGTGGTGTATCAGGGCAGTGCTGAGGGGCCGGTCACTGAGGCCGTGCTGACGGGCCCGCCATTTGCTCCGGACGCCCTGGCCTGGTGGCAGGAGGAGCAGCGCTGCCGGGAGTGGAGCGAGCGTAGCGGGATCGCTGTCCAGGTACTGCGGTTGGCCGAGCCGGTCGGGCCGCATACTGCCCGGGACACCGCTGCAGCGCGATGGGTGCACCAGGCCTGGACTCGCCGCCCGCTGTCGCTTGCGCCGGAGCGGGTCCACCAGGTGCTGGACTACCGGGATTTGGCGGACGCGCTCGGCGCGGTCCTCGCCGCGTCGCCTTCGCAGCCAGTGTTCAACGTGGCCTCCGCGACCTACACAGAGGAGGAGTTGGCCGACGTGGTCGCTGAGGCATCCCGCCGCACGCCATGGGAGACCTGCACGACGGAGCTGATCGAGCAGTGGAGCATGGCAACGGGGCTGATCTCTGCTGAGCTGGGATGGACGGCCTCTGCATCGGTCTTCGAGGGCATGCGTGACCTGGCCCAGTGGTACGCGTGCGACGTCCATGGCGGCGACGAGATCCGGTAGTCGACTGCCGCCAACCATTCTGGTCCGCAGTGCGGTTGGGCCCGAGCCCCCTCCACCGGCGGCGTGCGTGCCGCCACTCATCATGGAATCTTTGAAGGAGCACAGAATGTCCGGTATATCTGGGTTGGTAGATTTTTCGCGCGACGTGGCGAAGAGCCCGGATGTTGCGGAGGCTATGACGGAGTCCATGAGGCGACGTGGGCCGGCAGGCGGAGGCACTTGGCTCTCGCAGCACGCCGCGCTCGGGCAGCGGACGATGTCCACCGGCGGCCTCGACGGTGTGGGCGGTCCTACTGCCTTTCAGGACGGCTCTGGCCGCCATGCGGTGGTCACTTTCAGCGGAGAGCTCTACAACGCTGCGGAACTCCGGACGCAGTTGCATTCGTTCGGTCACACCTTCCGAACAGAGCATGAAGCCGAGGTGGTGCTCCATGCCTACCTGGAGTGGGGCGAGCACCTGGTTGACCGCCTCGACGGCGTTTTCGGGTTCGCGGTCTGGGACGAGCGTCTGGGCGAACTGTTGCTGGTTCGCGACCGGATGGGCGTGAAACCGCTCTTTTACGCGCAGACACCAAATGGCCTGCTGTTCGGCTCAGAGCCGAAGGCCATCCTGGCCCATCCGGACTTCCCCGCGGTGCTGGACGCCGATGGCCTGCGCGACATCCTCTCAGTCGCCCGGGTCCCAGGGCATGCGATCTTCCGCGGTATGCGAGAAGTGATCCCGGGCTACACCGTGCGGGTCACCCGCTCAGGTATAACGGAGCGTCGCTACTGGGGAATTCAGGTCCGGGAACACACCGACTCGCTTGATCGGACCATCGCCACTATCCGCGAGCTGCTGGAGTCGGTGGTCGCCCGTCACATGGTCGCGGATGTCTCCCCGTGCTCCCTGCTTTCGGGGGGGCTGGATTCCAGCTCCCTCACAGCGCTGGCGGCGCAGGTGGCCCGTCGAGACGGCCTGGGACCGATCCGTTCCTTCGCAGTCAACGACCACGACCCGCAGAAGGGCAACGGGCTCGGTAACGAGGACCATATCTACGCCCGCCTGATGGCCGATCATGTCGGCTCAGAGCTGAGTGAACTGTCGCTCAACGACCTCGACCTACTTGACCCGGCGCTGCGGGCCTCCGTGCTGGCTGCCTATGACCTCCCGCTCAACAAGGGTGACCAGTACGCCTCGCTGCACATGCTGTTCGGCACTGCACGGCAGCACGCCACTGTGGCTCTCTCCGGCGAGTGCGGTGACGACGTGTTCGGGGGCTACAACTGGCAGCGGCTGCCCGAGTGGGTCTTCTCCGACACCTTCCCTTGGGTGGCACAGGGCCGGCCCCGCTACGTCGGCAACGATGCTGTGTTCGATTCCGGCCTGCTCGCTAAGCTGGACCTGACGAGCTACGAGCGTGACTCGCACAGCGCAGCAGTGGCCGAGATTGGAGCCAGGCAGCAGATCGCTGACGAGACCGAGGCGCGCTACCGCGAGGTCAGCTACCTTGCCCAGACCCGGCACTCTCTCGTCCTGTTCGACCGACTGGACCGGCTGGGGATGACCAGCGGACTTCGGATCAGGATTCCGTTCGCCGACCACCGACTGATCGACTACGCCTTCAACATCCCCTGGTCGATGAAGAGTTTCGATGGCCGGGAAAAGAGCCTGCTGCGCGCGGCGATGCGGGACCTGCTCCCGGAACAAGTGGCCATGCGTATCAAGACGCCCTACCCCAACCTGCGGGCCGGTGCCTACGACCGGATGCTCCGCGAGAGGCTGGCCAAGGTAGTGCGGAACCCCGAGAGCCCGAGTGCGTCGCTGATCTCGCCCGAGCTGAAGGAAGCCGTGGCGACCGGTGGAAGCGCCGCCATCGAGCAGGACATCAGTCGGGCGGCGCTGGAGACAGCCTTGCAGCTGGACAGCTGGCTGCGCAGTTACGACGTGCGAATCGCCCTTTGAGCCGGACGCGACGCTTACTCTCCAGGGCAACGTAGTTCTGCGAGCAAGTCTTCCTCGGGCTGCCCAGGATGAGTGACGCCGTCGTGCAGCGATGCCCGAAGCGACCTTGACCGGCGAGCTGTTCCGCAACTGAGAGATCGGGCGGCCCTGGTCCTGTGACATGCACGTGACGCTGTCAACGTGGAGACGGATCACCGTACCTCGCTGGCCGCGTTCAGAAGTACGCCGGCAGCTTCTACCGCAGCAGCTGCCGGGACCGAGTGGTGCAGCTCTGCCGCACCGTGTTATGCGAACCCCCGTTCCCACCGAGGACCCTTGATGCAACTGCCCGCTGACGTGACGTCCCGCCTGTGGACGCGGAACTTCGGCCTCTACTTCACAGCCCGTGTCGTGTCCCAAGTGGGTGACACGATGCTCCCTGTCGCAATCGCGGTTGCGATGCTCTCGCTCGGCTATGGGGTGAGCGGTGTCGGTTTCACACTTGGTGCCTGGATGGGGGCGTTTGCGCTCTTCGTGGTGTTCGGCGGGGTGTTCGCCGACCGGTTCCACCCGCTGCCGCTGATGATCGCCGCGGACGTCACTCGGTTCGTAGTGCAGACCGGGCTCGCTGTCTATCTCTGGCTCGGGCATCCGCCGATGTGGGTGATGATCTTCGGAGCGCTGGTCGGCGGCATCGCGACCGCGATGTTCCAGCCGGGCACCTCCAGCCTGGTGCCGCAGGTCGCTACAGACACCCAGCACGCAAACGGAGTGCTCCGGGTGAGCGAGGGGTTCGCCACCATGGCCGGCCCGGCGGTGGCCGGCGTGCTGGTTGCCGCGACCTCACCGGCCTGGGTGTTCGGGATCGATGCCGTCACCTTCGCGATCAGCGGCATCTGCCTGCTGGCGCTGCGTCTTGCCCGGTTCGAGGTGGACCGAACCGAGTCCACGCTCAACAACCTGCGCACCGGTTGGCACGAGTTCTGGTCCCGGCCCTGGATGTGGGGAGTCATCCTGATCTGGTGGGTACTAGGCGTGTTTGTGTGGGGTCCAATAACGCCGCTCGGCGCAGTCTCCATCATCGAGGCGCACGGCAAGGCCGCCTTCGGCTACGCCGAGGGTGCGTTCGGCGCCGGCTGCATCGTCGGCGGTCTCATCGCCATCCGGATCCGCCCGGCCCGCCCCTTGTTCCACGGCGGTATCGCGATGTTGCTGTTCCCCCTGATGCCACTGGCGGCCGCGCTGGTCCCGGCCCTGCCCCTGCTGATGCTCGGGTACGCCATGAGCGGGGTTGGCTGGGCCTTCTGGGGCGTCCAGTGGGCCACCACGGTGCAGACCCAGATCCCGCATGAACTGCTCAACCGGCTCGCCGCCTACCAGGTCGCGGGCTCCATCCTCGCCGTTCCGCTCGGCCAGACACTCTCCGGCCCAGCCAGCGCCCTGTTCGAAACGCACACCCTTCTGCTGGTCGCAACCGGCGCCGCTCTGTTCTGTGCCGTCGCCCTGCTCAGCAGCCCTCCCATCCGCAACCTCCGGCGGGTCGCCGAGCCGAGCCGGCCGACCGCTGCATCTGGCCCCGGACTGAAAGCCCAGATGGCCCCCGCCTACCCAGCCGAGTGATCTACCGGCTACCCAGCCGATAACCACAGCAGCAGATCAATGCCCGCAAGCCTACCCGGTCAACACCGGGCGCGGCCGAGCTCCGTGCTGCCCTGATCCAACCTTCAGCAATCAGCCGAACACGACTGCCCCTGACGGTTGGCTAGGAATCAGGAAATCCAACCCCACCCGTGAAGGTCCATTGCTATGCACACGCGAAATCGAATAACTGTCATCGGAACCGGATACCTCGGCATTACGCATGCTGCGTGCATGGCCGAGGTTGGCCACGAGGTCCTCGGCCTGGACATCGACGCCGATAAAATCCGCCAACTCAACCACGGTGAACTGCCAATCCACGAGAATGGCTTGGACGAACTACTGCGCCGCGGGGTGGTATCGGGACGGCTACGCTTCACCACTTCCTTCCAGGAGGCTGCTGAGTTTGGGGACGTGCACTTTCTCTGCTTGGGCACGCCGCAGCGCACGGACAGCTCCGCCGCCGACACCTCACAGTTGGACGCGGCCATAGACGCCTTGGCCCCGCACCTCACCCGCGCGTGCTTGGTGGTCGGCAAGTCCACCGTGCCGGTTGGCACGGCCGAACGGCTCAACCGCCGACTCATCGAGCGCGCACCAGCTGGAGATGCCATCAACCTGGCGTGGAACCCAGAGTTCCTGCGCGAGGGCTTCGCGGTGAAGGACACGCTCAGCCCGGACCGCATCGTTCTCGGGGTACGCACCGAGAGCGCCGAGCGGACGCTCCGCGCGATCTACGCACCGCTCGGCGATATCCCGACCGTGGTGACCGACTTCGCCACTGCCGAGCTGGTCAAGGCCGCGGCCAACTCCTTTCTGGCCACGAAGATTTCGTATATCAATGCGATGGCTGAGGTATGCGAGGCCGCACAGGGTGACGTGGTGGCGCTAGCCGAGGCACTGTCCTACGACGGCCGAATCGGCGGGCGCTTCCTGAACGCTGGAATCGGTTTCGGAGGTGGCTGCCTGCCGAAGGACATCCGTGCCTTCACTGCCCGCGCCGAGGAGTTGGGGGCTGGCCGGGCGCTATCCTTCCTGCGCGAGGTCGATGAGATCAACATTCGCCGCCGGTCCCGCGCCGTGGAGTTGGCCCGCGAACTCGTGGGGGGATCACTAGCAGGCCGCGCTGTGGCCGTCCTGGGCGCAGCCTTCAAGCCCGACTCTGACGACATCCGTGACTCCCCCGCGCTCGCTATCGCCAACGCTATTCAGGAGGAGGGCGGCCTGGTCTCCGTCTACGACCCGGTCGCGCTGGACAACGCTCGCAAGGCTTACCCCACTTTGGGCTATGCCGGTTCGCCGACCGAGGCAGCCCAGGAAGCACACGTCACGTTGCTGCTCACTGAGTGGTCGGACTTCGTAGAACTCGACCCCGAGGAGTTCGGCTCGGTGGTCGCGGACCGCAACGTCGTCGACGGCCGCAATGCCCTCAGTCCGATCGCATGGCGGGCCGCCGGCTGGAACTACCGAGCCCTGGGCCGACCCTGATCTCCGGCGCTCTCCCTGCGTGCACTCGCCGTACCCGCAAACGGCCGCCCTACTAGATCATGAGGAGTGTGACATGCCCCAGCCTGATCCGCGACTAGCCGGAATCATCGTCGTCAACGAACGTTACTTCCCGGACAACGAGTTGGCCGCCGCGAAGGTCGGCGCGACCTCTTTCACTCGCTCCGTGCTGCGCTGCCTTCAGCAGGCAGGTCTCTCGAGTGGAATCATTCTCTACCAGCGTGACGAAGGACTGACCGAGCCCCGGCTCAAGTTCGTCCGCAGGTCCGGCGTCAGCTGCGCGATCCTCCGGTTCAACTTCGACATGCTCGCGGGTGCGGTGAGCCACGCCATCGGCGAGGCCGCCACCCTGCTCTTGGCCGAGCATGGCATGGACGGCGGGGCCATGCTCTACTACCAGACCGATGCCCTGCTGGGCTTCCACCCTGATGAGTTCGCGTGCTGCGTCACCCATCACGGGCCATTCGTGCAGGACTTCGTCGGAACGTTCTCGGCAGATGCCACCGGGCGAGCCTTCGGCGACCCAACCAAGGCACTGCACCTGCTTAAGCATCAGGAGCTGGGCCTGAGTCGAATGCGGTCGAACGATCGCATGTTCGTGATGCAGCACTCGAATCTTCAGCGGGATCACCTTGTAAGCCGAGGGGTCGATGAACGGCGGATCCGCGCAGTGCGACCACCGATCGTGGTGCCCAAGTCCTCGGAGTCTCTCCGGGATGGGCGTCTCCGGGAGTTCGTCGAGGATGCCGAGCTGCTGGTGTTCACGGCGGTCGCCCGGCTCGATTACTTCAAGAATGTCGATCTACTGGTCGACGCGTCCGTCGAAGCCCGAAGGCGCGGAGTACCGCTGCGTATCCTGACGGTCGGCGGTGGTCCCGAGGATGAGGAACTGCGCCAACGGTTGCGGGGCCGGCTGCCAGCTGAGTACTCCGACAGTTTCCTCGCGATCGGCAAACTGAGCAAGCCTCAACTATGGGCCCTGTTCGACCAGGTCCGGTCCAACGGCGTCTTCGTCTGCCCCTCCCGGTACGAGACACTGGGCATCACCCCCTTGGAGGCCGCGCTTGCCGGGGTTTGCACGCTGATAACCAACTCACCGAAGGTGGAGGCCCGCCGCTTCTTCCCTGACTCATACAGGTTTGAGCCCGGCACCGGGGACCTGGCTGACGCGATCGAGCGACTGTACCTCGAGCCGGCCAGCATGGAAGTGCTGGGCAAGGGACTGCAGGGAGCGATCTCGGCGGAGATCTCAGAGGAGCACTTCGAGCGTGACACACTCAGTGCCTGGAGCCACTTCTCGCACGCCGCCCAGCGCGTCCATGTCTGACCTAGAGGTGAGCGGCCCCGCTCGGGATCACGGAGAGCACACCGCAATGGGATTCCACGAAGTTATCTCGCCCGAGGGCCTGGTGGTACGCGCCGCGCACCGGCACAACCCGTATGGGTACCTGCTCGGAGGCGATCAGCTCGACGAACTGCTGGTGCGGCTCGGCCTGCGTCGGGCGGCCAGCATCTGGCGCAACCACACCGTGGCTGCAGAGCGGGCTCCACGCGAGGTCTATCCGCGCCCCTGCATGGCCTTTGTCCTGCTGGACCCGACTGCCGGGCTGTGGAAGCCCAGCGCGGAAGCAGTGCTGGGCGTAGTCACCGTGGGCGACAACGGATCCGACTTCCTGGCCAACGCAGCCGCCAAGGCGGCTGGACACCGCCGACTGGGCCGCAACTACGGTGAGGCGGTGCTGGTCGACCCGCACTTGTGCGGTGACGGCGCCTTCCGCTACGGCCACTCCGCGCGGGTCCGCGGTCAGATTGTCGGGGCCAGCTCACAATCCCCGGACCAAGACCTGTTCGAGGCCGCCGCGCTCGCGACCGATTTGGTGAACTCGCTCGGCGAACTGCACTTGGCCTGGGAGGAGCGAGGCGACCCCTGTGTCTGGTTCGCGGGCGATGGCTGCCCTGCCCCGGAATATCGAGCCATGGTGGACTGGTTCCCTGCATGAGCGGCTGATCGCGGAGTTCCAAGACTGGATGCGTGACCGGGGTAGGGAGTGCGAGGTGCCCACGCCGACGGTGTCGGCGTGGGCCTGGCCTGCGGGACCGGCGTGAACCACCGCCCTCGCATAGACGATCGATGCCTCCATAGTTATCGGCAGTGCGGAACCCACTCGTACATGCCTAACTTGCCTTACGCCCCTTCAACACGTTGACCTGTAGAAATACTTGACAGTGCTAGATAACGGTCGGCCTGACCCACACGATCAGCCACGAGGAAACGTTCTACGTTCTGTCCGGTCGCCTCCAGCTCACCATCGGCGGTGAGAGCGCAGAACTCGGCGCCGGTGACGCGGCGGTAGCTCCGGCGGCCTCCGAGCTGGCGGTCGCCAACACCACCGACCAGCCCGCGCACATGTGGGTCACCACACGTGCCGAGCTCAGCGCCACGATGGCCGACGGCAGCACCATCACGCCGCCCTGGGCTCATTAGGGGTAGGGCGCACCCACGAGGGCGCTACTCGATCATGCCGTACACGTCGGAGAGGGGGGTCCGGTTTCCGCGCGTTCTTCGCGGCAGGGTTTGCAGAGGCCGTCCTCAACCGCCGGGCCGGTGACCATGATTCGGGCGCCGCAGTCGTGGCAGGTGCCGCGTGGGGGGCCTGGGGGCGCGTTCGACCATGGGGTGGCCGAGGTCGGGAGGGGTGCCCGACCGGCGAGGAGCTGGTCCAGTTCGCAGTCCCTGCAGCGTCCCGATGGGTTGGGGCGGGTGCCGTGTTCGGGGCATAGGCCCTGGGCGCGGCGTTCCTCGCGTTGTCGGGCGCGTGCCTTGTCCTGGACGATTTCCGCGCAGATTTCGCAGGTCGCGCCGCTGGTCCAGAGGATTCCGGCTTCGCAGTCCGTCAGGCCGCAGCCCCAGCGGGGGAGTGCCACGCCCAGGAGCCAGCGTGCCGGATCGCGGATGTCGGAGTTCATCACCTGGGCGTACCGGAAGGTGAGGCGGTGGTGCAGCCGCTCGGGGGTGGTGTCCTCGCGTAGCTGGCGGCCGACTTCGCGGGCGATTCTGCGGGCCATGAAGGGGTTGACCTGCTTCAACAGGTAGTGGACGGGCTCCAGGACGGCGTAGATCAGCGCGCTCATCGTCAGCGCGGGGCCGCCGTAGGACGGGCGGGGCGGGGCCCCGTTGCCGGTCCTGCTGCCGCTTCTGCTGCCGGTCGGGCTCGGGGGCGGGCTCCGGTCCGGGCTGCGCCGGTCGCGGCTGTCCGGCTTCGTGGGTGGGGGCTGGGGCGATCCACCCGCGCGCAGCGCGAGATCCTCCGGAGGCGCCGCGTCCGCAAGCTCGCTCGCGACGTTTTCTGCAACCGCCGCGAGCTTACCCAACTTTGCTTCGCCTACGGCGGGTGACAACAGCGGCGGCCCGTCATCTGGTGAGTCAATCTTAGGTCTTTCCTTATACGCGAGGGATCCGTCACCAACTTGGGAACCCGATCCGTCACCAACTTGGGAGCTGACCCTGGCCGCCGACGCCCCCAATTCGCCCTCCCGGGTGGCAACTTCGGGGGGATCCGGAACGGCCTCCTGCGGGACCTCCCGCTCCTCCGGCGGGAGGTCGTGGGCCACGTACCAGTTACGACCCCGCATCCCACTGCGCCGATCCACGGTGATCCAGCCCATCGCCTCCAACTCGTCCACCACATCCGACGCCGCCGTCACCGACAGCGGCTGACCGGCCCGCTTGCCGTAGTGGTGGCGCAGTCCGGACGCCAACTCCCCTTCCGTGAGGGGGATCTTCTGCACCTGCGCATAGGCGATCATGGCGTACACCCGCAACTGCCGGGGCGTGAGGTCCTCCGCAGCCGCCACCGGCAGCCACACGTACGCCTCCCGCACGCCGAGCGGCCGGGGGCGGCGCAGCGCCGACTGGCCGCGCCCGCCCGTCAGCGTCCGCCGCCGCGACATCAACTCAACGACGCCGTCCGGATCTGGCTGTGTCAGCTGACTCAGCCCGCGCTCCGCCGTGGATTTCGACACGTTCACGTACGAGGCGATCGTCTCCACCCGCGCCTCGCACCCTTCCGGACGCGCCGCGAGCGCCGCCACCTTCACGTACACGGGCAACGCGGCATCGGTGTAGTGCGCCGACACCACCAGCCGCAGCGGAACTTTGACCCGCTGCTTGCGTACGAGCACCCCTCCTACCTGCGAGGGCGCGGCCTCCGCCGCAGCGCAGCTCATGCAGATGCGGGAGAGAGGTAACTCAGGGGAGCGGGGCGGGTATTCTTTGTCATGTCGGCCACTTTCGATGGGGATGTTGGTCGGCATCCGACCGCCCTCTGCGAAAGGGCCGGTCAACCGGTCGCGTACTTGTTCAGGTTCGCGATCACGTGGCCCCACTCCGCCTCGGCGGATAGGTGGGGCCACATTCGTTGTCAACGAATGCCAAGAGTGACCATATCAACACTCTGAGCCATCTCGCGCCGTAATCGGCCCTGTTGAGGATCTACGCCCCCAGCCCCTGGAGGCCCATGGGGCTCGCCCGGCCCCTTCCTCCCCACCGTGGTCGCATCCGGAAGTCCTTCGGAGTTGACGGCGGAGCCGGCGTTGTGTGGAGTGGCTGACCTGATGACCACTCACACCTGGGACGCCACGGCCGACGGCGTGCTGCGCCTGCCGTCCGGGCGACGTGTCAGAGGGCGCGGGCTGCGGCGGGCAACGCCCGGCGGGGTGCTTCCCGACTTCGGGGTGTACCTGCTCGGCCGACCGCCCGCGCCCGTGGAGTGGGAGGCGCGCTGGCTGCGCTGGCCGGACTTCCGCCTCCCCGCCGACCGGGGCGCCGCGCGGGACGTACTACGTGAAGTCTGGCGCCGGAGCGCGCAGGAGCGCGTGGAGATCGCCTGCGCCGGTGGGCGCGGCAGGACGGGCACGGCGCTCGCCTGCCTGGCCGCGCTGGACGGCGTGCCCCCCGGCGACGCGGTCGCCTTCGTCCGGGAGCACTACGACGCCCGAGCGGTGGAGACGCCCTGGCAACGGCGGTTCGTCGCCCGGTTCATGAGCGCCTGACCGGCGCGGTCACGGGTTGACGGCGTGTTCGGTGAACCGGCCGCAGGGGCGGAACCCCAGGCGGCGGTAGACGGGTTCGCCGTCGGCTGACGCCTGCAAGACCGCGATGCGGTGGTCCCGGTCGCGGACCGCGCGGAGTGCCGCGAGCGTGATGGCACCGCCGTAGCCCCGTCGGCGGTGGGCGGCCAGGGTGCAAATGCTGTAGATGCCAGCGACGTCCGCGTGGTGGAACACTTCGGCGGAGCAGACCGGACGGCCCTTCGCGTAGCCGACCAGATAGCGGGCCGGGCACTGCGCGGCCAGCGCCTGCGGGGCGGCCTGGGCGAAGAAGCGGCGGACGGTGTCCGCGGGCGGATCCCAGTTCGCGGCGACGACCGTGGCGTAGTCGGCGAGCTGCTCGGGCGTGGCCACCCGCTGGATTTCCAGCCCCTGGGCGGCGGGCGGTGGCAGGGTGCCATCCAACTCGGCCCACATCGCCGTCTCTTGTTCGGACGCCGGCAGACCGGCCGCCGCGAGGCGGGTGGTGAGGTCCACCGGTGTCGAGGCGGGCCCCACCCACCAGGAGAAACGACGGCCGGTGCGGGCCAGTGTCCCGGCGGTCTCGGTGATACGTGTCGTAGCGTCGGCGGCGGTGAAGCGGGCCGCGGCAACGATGTTGAAGGTGTCGTCGTCCAGGCCGCTGTCCGCGATCAGGAGGTCACCAGCCTCTGTGACGGTCGCACCGGTCATGCTCCGGTGCAGGTGACAGGCGTGTTCCGCCAGGTTCCGTTCCATCCTGTCCATCACGTGGGCCGCATCGGGGAAACGATTGCTCATAGCGCTTGACCTCGATCCTTCCGGGTCTTCGATGCCTCCATCGAACCCAGGGCGGTTCGCCCTGACCTCGGCCGATCCGCTCGCCCCGGCCAGGGTGCGGGCCGCAGGGTCGACCCATGCGGCCCGTGTTCGTGCGGAAGGTGAGGGGGCCTCAACCCGATCTTCGAACAAGCGACTTGGCAGCGAGGCATACTTCCCGTGATCGACTCGCCGCGCACCGTCGTCGTGCGGGCATCGCTTTGATTACCCGGGGGTTGGAAATGAAGCTCACTTGTCGCGGCCTCAGCGCCGGGGCGCTGGTCCTGCTGCTCGCCACCGGCTGCGGCTCCCTTCGGGGGGAGGCTCAGTCGCCGCCACCCTCGCGCACCTCGGCGACGGCCCCGACCGCGCAGAACACCGCGACGTCGTCCCCGTCACAGCCGCCCACCACCCCTCCGCCCTCCTCCGACGCCCCTTCCCCCACGCCGTCGGACGGACCCACGGCGGCGGCCTCGACTCCCGGCCCGTCTCTCGACGCCGACGTGACGAAGATCGGTGACGCCCAGTGGGCCCGTATCACAGCCGCCGGTGCCTGGCGTCCCGAGTGCCCGGTGGGCCGCGCCGGGCTGCGCCGGCTTGAGCTCAACTACTGGGGCTTCGACGGGAAGGTCCACCGGGGCTCCCTCGTCGTCCGTGACGATGTGAGCGCCAGCCTGGTCCGGGTCTTCACCAAGCTGTTCGAGGAGCGGTTCCCGATTCGGCGGATGGAACCGATCGAGGCGTACGGCGGGGACGACAACGCGTCGATGCGCGCCGACAACACCTCGGCCTTCAACTGCCGCACGCAGGGCCAGGCCAACGCCCCCTCCGCAAAGTCCCCGCACGCGAACGGACGTGCCGTCGACATCAACCCGATGGAGAACCCCTGGATCGACTCGCGGTGCGACTGCTGGCAGCCCAGCGCCCAGCACAGCAGTCGAACCCCCGGGCCGGGCAAGATCCTCAAGAACGGCCCGGTCTGGCGCGCGTTCACAGAGGAGGGCTGGATCTGGCAGGACATCGCCACGGCGGACTACCAGCACTTCGATACGGGTTTTCCGTCCCGGCTGCTGGGGTCGTGAGGTCGACCACCCGGGGCTGAGGAGCCAGGTGGTGCCGTCCGGCCGGTGCGGCGGCCGATGGCGTCGACCGCGGCGTTGGCCCTGCCCGGTCGGTGGCGTCCGTCGGGGAGGGGGCGGCGCGGTCACGGATGGCCCGCACCCGGTGCGGGCGCGGGGAACGACACGATCCGGCCGCTGGGTTGCGTCGACTCGGGGTCGCCGTAGTGCTGGCCGACGACGTACAGCCGGGGATCCTCCCCGCGGCTGAGCGCGCAGGCGAAGGCGCCCCGGTCCAGCTCGACCGTGGCCAGCACCTCACCGCCCTCGCGCACCCGCACGCAGTGCCGGTTGCCCACGTCCGCGTACCAGAGCGCACCCTGCGCATCCAGGCAGATCCCGTCCGGATGGTCGCCGGGCGTGGGCGCCCACACCCGGCGGTTGCCGAGGCCGCCGTCCTCCCCGATGTCGTACGCCGTGAGCTGCTCGGCGTACGACTCGGCGACGATCAGCGTTTCGCCGTCGGGTGTGATCGCCATGCCGTTCGGGAACGCGACGTCGTCGGCCACCTGATCGACCCGTCGGGCTCCCGGCGCAGCACCCGGCGCCGCGCCGAGTCCACGACCAGCAGCCGCCCGTCGGGCAGGAAGTCGATGCACATCGGGAACGACGGGACGCTCACGACCACCTCGTGGCGCCCGTCGACGCCGAGCGCGATCACGTGGTTCGCACCCCAGTCGGAGAACCAGAGCCGCCCGCCGTGCCACCGCGGCGACTCGCCGAACACGATTCCCTCCATCAGGACCTCGGGTGCGCTCACGGTTGTCCCCTTCGCTCGTAGGTGACAGGACAGACCGGGCCAGCGTCCCAAAACCATCGCGATTCCCCGGGAAACATGCCGGTGGGCGGGGCGCCGTCGGGGAACCTGACCGAAGAGCGAGTTGACCTTCACGTTGGATGAAGGTCAACAGTTGGTCGCAGCCGCTCGTTGAGGGCCGCGGCCAGCGCGGTCGCTACAGCGGGCCCAGCACGTCCCGGGAGGTGGCGGTCAGTTCCAGGGTTTCGAGCACCGTGAGCAACTGGCGTTCCTCGTAGCGGAAGTGGTTCTCCATCAGCGCGGCGATGCCCTCGAGGTGCTTGTCGAGTTCCTCGGGTGGTGCGGAGCGGTCGACCGCTGCGCCGAGGGCGGTGAGCAGGTGGTCGATCATCGAGTGGTCCTGTTCGAGGGAGCGCAGCACCGGGCGCAGGTGGGGGTGTGCGGCGGCGATGGCGGGGAAGAGGGTGCGGTCCTCGCCCCGGTGGTGGCTGTCGAGCGCCGTGCAGAAGCCGCGGCAGTACAGCAGCAGTTCGCGGGTGGCCGCCTCGCCGGGCGTGCCGTCGGCGAGGGAGGCGCGGGTGACGGCCAGCGCTTCCCGTAGCTGCTGGTGGACCCGGCGCAGTTCGTGGCTCCAGGCAGCGAGCCTGGTCGTCTCGCGCTCAGTCACGCGAGAGCGAAGGGTACGGCGGGCATATCGTCGGTCTCCCTCGGTTCGGCGCCTCCATGCCTGGCACGGTCTGCCACCGGCACGCGACGCTGCCCGCACCCTATCCCGTAGGGCCGGACGGGCCTCCAAGGGGGCTTGTGCCTACGGGACTTGGGGGGTGCCGACTTGCGGGTGGGGCCCAGAGAGCCGTGGAGCGTGGGCATGGCACCGCGCCCGGGCGGCTCGTAGGCCCCCTTGCCTCTGCGCAAGGAGGCCCCGTACCCCTGGCCCGCCCCTCAGCTCAACGGGACGGATGGCGGCTGCGGGCTGACCTTCGTAGGTGCAGGACGAGGTACAGCGCCGCCGCGAGGAACACCACGATGCCGATGATGAGGAGGTAGAACAGTCCCTTCGCGACCGCGCCGATGATGCCCAGCACGATCGCGACGATGACGAGGAGCAGGAAGAAGATCATGGCGCTGTTTCCTCGGGGTTCCTCGGGGGTGGATCAGCGGCGGGCGAGTTTGCGTTCGCCGTTCGCGCCGGGCTGGTAGGGCAGGTCGTAGTGGGCGAAGACCGCGGCCTCGTCCTCGGCCGGCAGGACGTCGTCCGTGCCGATCGACGGGCACCGCTTCACCAGGGACTTGTCGTAGTCGACCCTGACCTGGTCCGGACCGACGACGGCGCCCTCCAGCGGGACGAACACCAGGCGGTGGCGGGTGGGCAGTCCGACCTGGACGGTGGCCATGAAGGGCTCGTCGGTGCTGGTGTCCACGTAGACGGCCTCCAGGGTGCCGATCTTGTGGCCGTTCGCGTCGACGACGTCGCGCGTACGCCACTCCCGGATGTCCGCGCTCTGGATCATCCCTGGTCTCCTTCGCCCTGCAGTGCGGCCGGTGTACGTCCCCAGTGTCCTACCGAAGACCGGTTTGTACCAACCTGGGCGTGGCGGGCCGGCCGGTGCGGCCGGTGCTCGCGGGGTGGCGGGTGCCGACGGGCGGGGCCTCATGGCCGCCGCGCTCACAGGTGGAGCAGCCGTTCCGCGAGGTCGCGGTAGCTGCGCAGCGCGGTGCGCAGGTCCTCCGTGGCGGAGTCCCCGTCCGCGTCCTGCCAGGACGTGCGAAGGGCGCTGCGGCGCTCGGCGAGGGCCGCGTGGATCCGGTCGGCGAGGTCGTCGAGCAGGGCGCCGGCCTCCTCGACCGCGGAGCGCGGGTCATCGACGAAACCGCTGACGGCGTGCTGGAGGCGCAACTGCAGCTTGTCGTGCTCGTCGGCCAGGAGTCCGGCGCGGGGGATCGAACCGGCTGCGGATGCTGCGGATGAGGGCTTGGGATCGGGCATGGGCTCGGACCTGGGATCGGACTCGGGCTTGGGCTCGGGTGCCTGCGCGGGGCGGAACTGCGCCGGGACGGCCATGGCCGGCTTCGCGTGCGCAGGGGTAGGTGCAGGTGCAGGCGCAGGTGTGGACATGGGCGCGGACGTAGGTGTGGACGGGGGCTGTCGGGATTCGTTCATGAGGTGCTTCCTCTCGTGCTGCTGCGGCGGCGGATCGCCGTCCACGGTGCGTGGCGCGGCTCGGGCCCGGTTTCGCGCTGCCGGTCCGGGCGCTCCGGCTTCTCCCCGACCAGTTCCGCGAAGAGCGCGTGGGCGTGGACGAGGGACTCGCGCAGGTGCTCGGTCGCGGCCGGCTCCTCGTGCGGCCGGCGCGCGGTTTCGTGCAGCTGCCGATAGCCGTCGACGTGCCGGGGGTAGTGCACCGACATCGCGGCGAGGCGCTCGTCGGCGCTGTCGGCGGAGAAGCCGCGGTCGCGTGCCAGCCGGTCGAGAAGCCGCTCGGCCTCGGCCACCGCCGCCGCGGGGGCGTCCACGAACTGCTCCTGGATACCGGCCCATTCCTTGGTGTACTGGGCCCGCGCCTCGGCCGTCAGCGGTCGCTGCCTGAGGTGGCCGTGCCGGCCGGCCCGTTCGCCGAGCTCCTTCTCGGCCGCCTTCGTGTCGCCGCCGTGCTGGGCCACGGCCCGCTCGTACTCCGGTCCGAAGCGGTGGCGCAGCCCGCGACTGCTGCCCGCGAGGGGCTTGGCCAGGGCTGCGGCGGCGACCAGGAGGACGGCGAGGAGAACGATGGTGATGATGACGCCGGTGGACATGGCGTGCCTTCCGAAAGATGGCCCGCAGAGGGCTGTCACCTGTCGGGTAGCCGCGGCGGGCGCGGCCAAACGGGCCGGTCGGGCTGAGATGCCGTACGCCGGACGCGGCACGTCGTCATGCTGACGCCCCACTGCGACCGGTATGTCCGCCGTCATCGCCTGCGGTGATGGGCCGTGCTCAAGTTGCCGGTTTCCGCCCGGGCGGCGGCGGCGTTGACTGAGGCCGATCGGCCGGGCGGGACCCGGTGGCTCGGATTCGTTGGAGGCTGTCATGGCTTTTGGGCAGCGCACCTCGCAGGTGATGCCCGCGGTGAGCCCGAACGGCTCGGCGCCGCTCTGCGAACACCTCGACGGACTGAGGCCGGCCCCACCCCGGTCGGACGGCTGCGACGAGTGCCGGCGGCAGGGTGCGGACTGGGTGGCCCTGCTGGTCTGCCTGACCTGCGGCTGGGTGGCCTGCTCCGACGACTCACCGAACCAGCACGCCAAGGCGCACTACGAGGAGACCGACCACCCGCTCGTCCGCGCCCTGGAACCGGGCGCCCGGACGCGCTGGTGCTACGTCCACCAGCGCGCGGTCTGAACCGGCCGCCGACGGCCTAACTGGCCGCCGCCACCGCAGCGTTCACCGACAGGAAGTGGTCCGGATGGCCGAGGAGAGCACGCTGCCGTATCGCGGCGGCGAACCCTTACGCGCCCGCACCCGCACCCCTACCCGGCCCCGAGCACAGCAGGCAACAGGCGGTTGTTATGTACGTGTTGCTCATCCCGGCCCTGCTGCCCTTCCTCCTGCTCGGCACGCTCATCGGGCTGTCCTGGCTGGAGGACCGCCTGCTGCCGGCCCGTACGGACCAGGCCCCGGCCCCGGCGGATCGGGCCCTCCGTGCTGAGCCGGCAGCGCCCCGCCCCGACGCCGGGCCCCGGCGTGCGGCCTGAGCCGCGCGGCGTGCCGGGCTGCCGGGACTGCGTGACCGCGCTGCGCCGGACCTCCGTGTCCCTGTGGAACCACAACGCCGACGAGTGGGCCGCGGCCCTCACCTACTACGCGATCCTCGCGCTGGTCCCCGCCGTGCTCGTCACGGTCTCCCTGATCGGCATCGCCGGCCCGGCCGCCACCCAGGACCTCATCAGCCAGGCCACGGCCATGGCGCCGGCCGACGCGCGGGCCGTCACCGAGCGCACCCTGCGGGGCATGGCCGACCAGCGCACCGCCGCCTGGCTGCTGGCCGTCACCGGCACGGCGGGCGCGCTGTGGTCGGCCTGCGGCTACCTCGCGGTCTTCCGCCGTTCCCTGCACACCATGTACGGGGTCGGGGACCCCCGGCCGTTCTGGCGGACGGTACCGGGCACCGCGCTGACGGCCGCGGCGCTGCTGACCCTGCTGGTGGCCGGCACGATCCTGCTCATGCTCACCGGCGAGGCGGCCCGTGCGATCGGCTCCGCCCTGGGTCTGGACCACACCGCCCTGACCGCCTGGAACACCCGCAAGTGGCCGATGCTGCTGTGCGTGGCGGTGGTGCTCGTCCTGCTGCTGTTCCACACCGGGCCGCCCCCGACCCGCCGGGCGCGGCACATCGCGCCGGGCGGCGTGCTCGCCCTCGTCCTGTGGCTGGCGGCCTCCGCGGGCTTCGCCCGCTACGTCTCCTGGGCCGGCACCTACAACCGGCTCTACGGCTCACTCGCCGGGAGCATCGTCTTCCTCGTCTGGCTCTGGGTGTCCAACCTCACCCTGCTCGCCGGCGCCCAGTTCAACGCCGAACTCGCCAAACTCCGCCCCCGGCCGGCCCGGGAGCGCACCACCGCCCCGGCCCCGCCGCCGTGAGCAACCACCCCTTTCCGAGGAGCACTTCCCATGCTGGACGTACGAACCACGAGCACCGGACGCAAGCACTCCCACCACGACACCCCCGACACCGAGGCGCTCTTCGTGCGTATCGCCGCCCTGCCGGACGGCCCGGAGCGCTCCGCGCTGCGCCGGCAGGCGGTGTGCGCCTGGATGCCGATGGCCACCCGCCTCGCCGGCCGCTACCGCAACCGCGGCGAGTCCTTCGCCGACCTCGAACAGGTCGCCAGGCTGGGCCTGGTCAAGGCCGTCGCACGCTACGACCCGACGGTGGGCATCGCGTTCCCCGGCTACGCGGTGCCCACCATCGTCGGCGAGATGAAGCGGCACTTCCGCGACCACCTGTGGGCCGTCCACGTGCCGCGCCGCGCCCAGGAACTGCGCCGGCGGGTGCGTACCGCCCGCCACGAACTCGACGGCTCGCTCGACTGCCGCGGCCCCTCGGTGCCGGAGCTGGTCGCGCACACCGGGCTGAGCGAGGGGGAGGTGCGCCTGGGCCAGGGCGCGCTGGAGTGCTTCGCCACGCTGTCCCTGGACACCGCCCTGGACCGCGGTACGGACGACCTCCCGCTGGCGGTGACCCTGGGCCGGGAGGACCCCGGCTTCGAACGGGTCGTGGACCGGGCGGCGCTGCGCCCGCTGCTGCGGGCGCTGCCGGAGCGCGAGCGGCGCATCCTGTACCTGCGGTTCTTCCGCGAGATGACGCAGAGCCAGATCGCCGAGGAGCTGGGCGTCTCCCAGATGCACATCTCCCGCCTGATCACCCTCATCTGCGCGCGGCTGCGCGACCAGGTGCTGGCCGCGACCGCGCCGGCCGTCACCGCGCCGGCCGCGCACCGCACCGGCGACGCGCCGTCCCCGCGCTGATCGGTGAGCGAGATGGGCCCATCCGCGATCGGCTGTTTCCGCCGGACCGCGGATGGGCTTGGCTGGACAGTGAACGAGTCCCTCCCACGCCGGCGCCCCCTGCGGGCCCCGGCACCGCGGCGCCCAGCGGTCCGTACGGGCCGACTCGGCGCGGCGTTCCACCCACTCCAGCTCTGGAGCCAGTCATGGGCATCATCGCCTGGATCGTCCTCGGCCTGCTGGCCGGAATGATCGCCAAACTACTGATCCCCGGCAGGGACGGTCACGGACTGCTCATCACCACCGTGATCGGCATCGCCGGATCCCTGCTCGGCGGCTTCCTGGCCGCCGAGGTGTTCGACATCGACGGCAACCAGGGGTTCTTCGACGTCACCACCTGGGTGACCGCCATCATCGGCGCGGGCATCCTGCTGTTCGCCTTCAGCATGTTCGCAGGACGCGGCGGCGGGAACGGGGGCCGGGGGCGCGGTTCCGGACGCAGCTCCGGTCGGCGCTTCTCCCGCAGATGAGCCGCTGCCCCCTCCGCCGGAGGCAGCAGCCGCGACGCCCGGCCTCCTGAGCGGTAGCGCCGGTCAGCGCCGTCAGCCCGCGGCCCGGTCGCTGGTGGCCAGCCAGCCCAACCGGGCCGACATGGTGCGTGCGCAGGCGACGATGGCCGCTACGTAGGGCGAGTCGTCGCCTGCGCGCCACAGCACCGACCACGGGTAGTAGGAGGCCGGTTCGATCAGCGGCCGCCAGAGGGTGCCGGGGAAGGTCGAGATGCAGGACGCGGGCACGCAGTACAGGCAGCGGCCCTGGGCGACCAGGTCGGCGGCGGCGCGGATGCTCTCGACCGTGCCCTCGTACACCGTCGGTGTGAAGCCGGCCGCCCGGCACATCTCGATCGTGAACTGGTTGAACTCCGGGGCCTGTACGTCCTCCGCCAGCAGCAGCGGCTCCTGCGCCAGCACCGCCACCGGCACCCCGTCGATCGAGGCGAACCGGTGGTCGCTGGGGATCATCACCCCCAGCGGGTCGTGGCGGAACAGGTGCGAGGCCACGCCCGTGGGGGCCAGCGCCGCGCGTCCGATGCCGACGTCGAGGCGGCCGTCGACGAGCTGCTGGTACTGCTCCGGCACCCCGGCCTCGACCTGATGGATCACCAGGTCGGGAAACCGGGCCTGGACCTCGTGCAGGATCTGCGGCATCGAGTCGTACCCGGCGTCGATGATCCCCACCCGCAGCGCGGGGGAGGCGTTGCCCGCGCCGCGCGCGACGGCGGCGGCGCGCTCCACGTGGGCCAGGATCTGCCGCGCCTCGACCAGGAACGCCACCCCGGCGGCGGTCAACTCCACGTGGTGGGTGGTGCGTTCCACCAGGCGTACGCCCACGGCCCGCTCCAGGCGCTGTATCTGCTGGCTGAGCGCCGACTGCACGATGTGCTCGCGGGCCGCGGCCCGGCCGAAGTGCAGCTCCTCGGACAGCGTGACGAAATAGCGAAGTTGGCGCAACTCCACGGCCTGACACCCCCTCCAGCCCTTCCCGACCTTCCCGACCTTGCTGCGAGCGTACGTGCGGGTCGGTTCCAGCGGAACAGGGAGGGGGTCGGACCCGTGCGGGGAAGGGACTTGACGCCCACTGGCTAATAGAATTAGCTTTCTCGTTACGGGCACTAACTCCTGGAGGAAGCCATGACCGAGTACCTCACCCTCCCCACCGGCCGCATCGCCTACGACGTGACCGGCGAGGGCCCCCTGGTGGTGATGGCCCCCGGCATGGGCGACGTGCGCGGCGCCTACCGCTTCGTGGTGCCCGAACTGGTCGCCGCCGGCTACCGCGTCGCGGTCTTCGACATCCGGGGCCACGGCGATTCCTCCACCGACTGGGACGCGTACACCACCTCCGCGGTGGGCGGCGACTACGCGGCCCTCATCCGCCACCTGGGCGGCGGACCGGCCATCGTCGTGGGGCAGTCCTTCACCCCCGACTCGGCCGTCCACGCCGCCGCCGAGGCGCCCGAGCTGGTCGCCGGCCTCGTCCTGATCGCGCCCTTCGCCGCCCCGCCCCGCCTCAACCCCCTGCTCAAGGCGGCCTCTGCCCTGGTCACGCGCGTCCCCGCGCTGTGGGGGATGTTCTACACCTCGCTCTACAAGGGCCCCAAGCCCGCCGACTTCAAGCCCTACGTCAGCGCCCTGAAGGCGAACCTGCGCCGCCCGCACGGCACCCGCGCCCTCGTCGCGATGGGCGACCCCGCCACCAAGGACTCCGCCGCCCAGCGCGCGCAGGTCGAGCAGCCGGCCCTGGTCGTCATGGGGACGAAGGACACCGACTTCCCCGACCCGGCGGCGGAGGCGGAGCAGTTCGCGGGCGACCTGGCGGGGCCCACGCGGATCGCCATGATCGAGGGCGCCGGCCACTACCCGCACGCCCAGTACCCGGCCGAGACCACCGCCGCGATCCTCGCCTTCCTCGCGCAGACCGCGAAGGCCGCCCGTGGGTAGGGCCGGCCTGTCGCCCGAAGCGGTGGTCGACCTCGCCCTGGCCCTCATCGACGAGGAGGGCCCCGCCGCCCTCACCCTCTCGGCGGTCGCATCCCGCGCGGGCGTGGCCACCCCCTCCCTCTACAAGCACGTACGCGGCCTGGCCGACCTGCGCGACCTGATCACCCGCCGCGTGCTGACCGACCTCACCGACCGCGTCACGGCCGCGGTCCTGGGCCGCTCCCGCGACGAGGCGCTGAGCGCGCTGATGCACGCCTACCGCGCGTACGTAAGACAACACCCGGCCCGCTACAGCGCGATGAGCCAGCAGCCCCCCGACCACGGACCGACGCAGGCGGCGGCGCAGCGCCTCCTGGACGTCATCCTGGCCACCCTGCGCGGCTACGGCCTCCAGGGCCCCGACGCCGTCCACGCCGCCCGCGCCCTGCGCTCCACCGTCCACGGCT
The DNA here is from genome assembly GCF_042663125.1 of Streptomyces polyrhachis. Classification (NCBI taxonomy): domain Bacteria; kingdom Bacillati; phylum Actinomycetota; class Actinomycetes; order Kitasatosporales; family Streptomycetaceae; genus Streptomyces; species Streptomyces polyrhachis. The sequence continues at coordinate 24,844 of NZ_JBHSZO010000021.1, forward strand.
TCGCCGCCCTGGAGGCGGCGGGCGGCTTCGGCCTCCCGGAGGACCTCGACACCTCCTACGACCTCCTCACCCGGATGACGATCACCGCCCTCAGCGCGGGCGCGACGACGCCGGGATGACGGGGGGCTGGGTGAGGGGCACTCAGCGGGCCACGCGGTCGGCCTCGCGTGCGGGGGCGGCCTCTGCGGTACGTACCCGCCGCCCCCGTGCGAAGCACGCCGAGGCCAGCAGCGGCAGCGCGGCCACCGCGAAGCACACCGGGAGCGGCAGCCGGCCGCTGAGCAGCCCGATCCCCGCGTAGCCGAGGGAACTGCCCAGGTTGAACGCGGTGTTGACCCACGTCCCCAGGCGGGTGCGCTCCCCGTCGGCGGCCGACTCCTCCGCCAGCAGGTACGCCGTGGTGAGCGCCGGCGCGACGAACGCCCCCGCCGCCAGCGTCCACACCCCGAGCACCAGCAGCCCGGGCGCCGAGCCCATCGCGGCCAGCACCACCGCCAGCGCCGAGGTCAGCACCGGCAGCCGCACCCACGCGGGGCGCCGCCAGGACCGCGCCCCGTACGCCAGGCCGCCCAGGAGGCTGCCCACCGCGAGGGCGGCCTCCAGCCAGGCCACGGAGGCCAGTTGGCCCCGGCTGGAGGCGAAGACCACCAGCAGCAGCCCCAGCGCGCCGAGCGCCATCCCGAGCCCGGCCGCCGCGGCGAGCGGCTGGCGGGGGAGGGGGCGACGGGGGAGGTCCCGCGCGCCGCGCCGCCGCCGCGTCGCGGGGGCAGGGACCGGGGCGACGGCCCGTACCGGCGGTGAGGCGGCGAACGCCAGCGTGCCGACGAGCACCAGCCCCGCGCTGCCCACCACGCCCAGCGCGGGATCGGCCAGGGCCGCGGTCAGCCCCGCGAGCAGTGGACCGGTGACGTAGAGCAGCTCCTCGCTGACCGTGTCCAGACTGAACGCCCGCTGCCGAAGCGCCGGTTGGGGCATCAGGTCGCTCCACACGGCACGCATCACCGGCCCGAGCGGCGGCGCGCACGCCCCAGCCGCGGCGCCCAGGACGACGAGCAGCCAGAGCGGCGCCGCTCCCGGCCGCCAGGTCGCCCCGGCCAGGGCGGTGAGCGCGAGCGCGTAGGCCAGGCCCATCACAGGCAGGACACGGCGCGGCCCGCGGCGGTCGATCAGCCCGGCGCGCAGGGGCGCGAGGAGGGAGACGGCCAGTCCGAAGACGGCGATGACCGCGCCGGCGGCGGCGTAGGAGCCGGTGCTCGCGGTGAGCGCGAGCATGAGGGAGAGGAAGACCGTGCCGTACGACAACCGGCCGGTCAGGGAGGTGAGGAAGGTGCGGGCGGCGTACGGCGTGCGCAGCACGGCACGGTACGACGGCGCCCCGGCGGGCGAGGACATGGGAATGCTCCTGGAAAGGACGTGCGGACAGGACGCCGAGGGGGCCGGTCACCGTCGGTGCGGCCGGGGCGCTGTCTACGCACGGGAAAGGAACATGTCCACGACTGTAGCAGGGCCGATGCGGGGGAGGCCAGGGGTGGTTGCTGCCGGGATCGGTGGCGGGGCGCTGCCGGGAGGCGGGCCGGCTCCCGGGGGTTTACGACCCTTCGGCGGCGTCCCTGACCTGCCCGTTGCCGCCAACCGGGCCGAAGAATACGCGGTTGATCACGGCGTGTTCGCCGCCGTAGGGTCGCCCGCATGGGACTCCAGCTCGTACAGGTGAACTTCAAGGCGGCCGACGACGCGGCGCTCGGCCGTTTCTGGGCGCAGGCGCTGGGCTGGGGGCAGTCCAGCGAGGGGCCCGGCGTGACCAACCTCGAACCCGTGGGCTTCGACTGGCCCGACCCCACCGCCCTGTGCATCGACCTCGTCACCGTGCCCGACCCCGGGACGGTGAAGTACCGCGCGCGCATCGACCTCGCCACCACCTCGGCGGAGCAGCAGGCGGAGCTGGTCGCGCGGCTGCGGGACCTCGGCGCGACGACCCCCGCCCACGCGACCGGGGACGACACCGCGTGGACGGTCCTGGCCGACCCGGAGGGCAACGCCTTCCACGTGCTGGACCCCCGCGAGGTCTACCGGGACACCGGACCGATCGCCCGGGTGGTCGTCGACTGCGACGACCCGCGCGCCCTGGCCCGCTTCTGGGGCGAGGCGGTGGACTGGACCGTCCACGAGGAGAGCGACGACCACGCGCGCCTGCGCTCACCCAAGGACGTCGGCCCGTACCTGGAGTTCGTCCGCACCCCCGAGGAGCGGACCGTGTGGAACCGCGTCCACCTCGACGTACTGCCCTACCAGGGCGACGACCAGGCAGCGGAGGTGGCCCGCCTGCGGACCCTGGGCGCGACACCCGCCGACGTCGGCCAGGGCGACGTCTCCTGGCAGATCCTGGCCGACCCGGAGGGCAACGAGTTCTGCGTCCTGAGCCGCGCGGCGACGCCGCCCCCGGCGACCGACTGACCCGGGAATCCCGTCCCGGGTCCCTATCGGCAACGCCCGATGCTCGACTGCCGATCTTGACGCCCGAGCGCTCGGTATGGCTACGTTCTGCATGGTGAAGCGTCAGTACGAAGAGCCCCAGTCGCTGCAGCAGTTGCTTGCCGAGATTGCCGCGCGGCAGGGATGCGCCATCGACCCGCCCAGCGATCAGAAGCCAGTCCTTCCTGTCCCGCACCGGCTGCCCGGTGACCTTGACGACCTGTTTCGGCGTTGCGGAGGGGTGCACCTCCACATCGATGCGGAATATCCGTGGCACATCGCTGGACCCTCCCGCCTGGAGCCGGCAGGGCCACTCCTGCTCACGCAGGAGATCGCGGAGCAGGTCGCCGCGGAGTCTCCCGAGGACCTGACGAACGATTGCTACGTCATCGCACAGGACTCACCGGGGACCTCCAGCGGCCAGTACGTCGTGGTCGATCTGCATCCGACACGGTTGGGACGCTGCTACCTCACCGCGTGGGACACCTTCGGGCTGGTGGGTGACATGCCGGTGGTGGCCACCTCCGTCACCTCTCTCCTCCGATGGCTGCTGCGCCTCGGCGGAGGCGATCCGAACGATCAGACCCCTGCGCTCGGCGACGCTTACGACGTCCTCGGCAACGGCCTTCGCTGATCCCACCGCAGCGGGAGGCGGTCGAACTCTCCTGGCAAACGGTCAAGACCTTCTGTCGGAGGGCGCTCAACTCCCGCTCGGCCGACCGGCCTTCGCCCCAGCCCGACCCCGCCCCCGCTTGCGCCCCCCGCCCCGCAGTGCCTTCAGGCCCGAGCGCAGGGTGGCCGCCGGGTCCGCCGCGAGGCGTTCCCAGGTGCCGTTGGGGACGGAGTAGCGGACGACCTGGCCCCAGGAGGAGGCCAGTTGGCGGGGGAAGGGCCCGGTGACGTAGCGCAGTCCGTACTTCGCGAAGACGGCGCGGACCTCCGGGGCGACCTCGGCGTAGCGGTTGCTGGGCAGGTCGGGGAAGAGGTGGTGCTCGATCTGGTGCGAGAGGTTGCCGGTCAGGAGGTGGGTGAGGGGGCCGCCGGAGATGTTCGCGGCGCCCATCATCTGCCGCAGGTACCACTCGCCGCGGCTCTCGCCCCGGATCGCCTTGCGCGGGAAGGTCTGCACCCCCTCGGGGAAGTGCCCGCAGACGATCACGGAGTGGGTCCACAGGTTGCGCAGCAGGTTCGCGGTCAGGTTCGCGGCGAGGGTGTACGGGGCCGAGCGGCCGGAGAGCAGCGGGTGGACCACGTAGTCCTTGGTCGCCTGGTCGCGGATCTTGCGCAGCACCTCGGAGCGGCGCCGGTGGAAGTCCTCCTTGTCGGCGCGCCCGGCGAGGTAGCGGCCGATCTCCAGGTCGTAGGCGGCGATGGAGTACTCGAAGACCATGGCGTTGAGGAGGTTCCACAGCGGCTGCCCCAGGTGGAAGGGCTTCCAGCGCTGCTCCTCGCAGACGCGCATGATGCCGTAGCCGAGGTCGTTGTCGCGGCCGATGACGTTGGTGTACGTGTGGTGGACCTGGTTGTGGGAGTGCTTCCACTGCGCGGCCGGCGAGGCGTTGTCCCACTCCCAGGTGGTCGAGTGGATCCGCGGGTCGCGCATCCAGTCCCACTGGCCGTGCATGACGTTGTGCCCGATCTCCATGTTCTCCAGGATCTTGGCGAGCGTCAGACCCGCCGTGCCCGCGAGGCGCGCGGGCCGGTGCCGGGAGAAGAGGAGCAGCGCGCGGCTGCCGGCCTCCAGGGAGCGCTGCACGGCGATGACCCGGCGGATGTACGCGGCGTCCGAGGCGCCGCGCTGGGCCAGGCAGCGGTCGCGGATGGCGTCGAGCTCGCGGCCGAGCTCCGCCACCTGCTCGGCGGTGAGCCCGAGGTCGTCGTGCAGCCGCCGGGGGGCGGGGGCGGCCTGCTCGGGCTGGGGGGTTTCGGTGCTGAGCGTGGTCATGGGCGTTTCCTCTACAGCTCGATTTCGCAGGGCCCGGCCGCGGCCGAGACGCAGGTCTGTACGGGCACGCGCTCGCCGGGGACGGCGCTGGTCAGCCGGCCGTCGCGCAGGTCGCGTACGGCGCCCTGGGTGAGCGGGGCCACGCAGCCGAAGCACACCCCCATCCGGCAGCCGTAGGGCATCAGCACCCCGGCGTCCTCCCCGGCGGTGAGCAGGGGGGTGGCGCCGTCGGTGGTGGCCCGGGTGTTGCTGCGGGTGAAGGTGACGGTGCCGCCCTCGCCGACGGCGGCCGGGGCCAGGCGGAAGCGCTCGGTGTGCCAGGCGGCGCCCAGGCCGTGGGCGGCGCGGTGCTCCTCCAGGGCGTCCAGCAGGGGGCCGGGGCCGCAGGCCCAGACGTCGCGCTGGGCGTGGTCGGGGACGAGGGCGGTGACCTCGGCGGGGGTGAGGCGGCCCTCGGTGGCGGTGTGGCGTTCGATCAGGCGCAGCCGCCCCTGGTGGTGCAGGGCGCGCAACTCCGCCCCGAAGATCGCCTCTTGCGGGGTGCGGGCCGTGTGGATCAGCACCACGTCGGGCAGCCGGTGCAGGGAGCTGCGCAGGAGGCCGGCGAGGGGGGTGATGCCGCTGCCGGCGGCCAGGAGGAGCGCCTTGGCGGGCGGGCGGGCGGGGAGGGTGAAGTCCCCGGCGGCCTGCTCCAGGAGCAGCAGCTCCCCGGGGCGGGCGCGGTGGACGAGGTGGCGGCTGACGAGGCCGTCGTCGGCCGCCTTGACGGTGACGGTGAGGCAGCCGTCGGCCCGGTCGGGGGCGGAGGTCAGCGAGTAGGCGCGCCAGTGGCGCACCCCGTCGATCTCCACGCCGAGTCGTACGTACTGCCCGGGCCGGTGCCGACGCCAGTCGCGGCCGGGGCGGATGACGAGGGAGGCGGCGCCGGGGGTCTCGGGCAGCACCTCCAGGACGCGGCCGTGCAGGCGTCCGCCGGCGCCCAGGGGGCGTACCAGGTCCAGGTAGTCGCCCGGCAGCAGCGGGGTGGCCAGCAACCCGGCCACGCGCAGCGCCCGTTGGGCGAGCGTGCGGCGCGTGCCGGGGGGCCGGGGCGCGGGGGGAGCGGACGGGCCGGTGGCGAGGGGAATGGCCATAGGGCCAGCTTCGGCTGACTCCAGCCGGGGAATCCAACCCTTGCGGCGTGAAGTTCCCGTCGTTTTCTGTTCTCTGCGAACAATTACCCTGGACGGATCACCGCGGCGCCCGCCGCTGTGGTGGGCGGATACGGAGGGAAGGGGGGCGCGCCATGCGATCACCGGCGACGATCGACTTCGCGGCACAGACCCACGAGCGGCTGCGGGCCGAGGTCGCCGCGGTCTCGGCGGCCACCGTGCACGCCATCATCGGCCAAGTCCCGGCGTACGCGGGGCCGTTGAGCGGAAAGATGGGCCGTACGATCCGCCGGGCGGTGGAGACCGCCCTGAACGACCTGCTCGACCTCTGCCGGGGCGAGGGCTCCGCCGCGCAGCTGGGGCTGGGCGCCACCCGCCCCGGGGACGGCTCCGCGCCGATGGCCGACAGCACCGCCGCCTCCTACGAACTGGGCCGCGGCGAGGCCCGTAACGGCCGCTCCATGGACGCCCTCCTGGCCGCCTACCGCATCGGGGCGCGGACCTCCTGGCAGGGCCTGTGCGAGGTCGCGGTCCAGGCCCGCGAGCCGGCCGACGCCATCGGGCGCTTCGCCGAGCTGGTCTTCGCCTTCATCGACAGCCTCTCCGCCGCGAGCGCCGCCGGCCATACCGACGAACTCGCCGCCGGCGGCCGCCTGCGCGCCCGCCTGCGCGAGGACCTGGCCCGCGCCCTGCTCCTGGGCGCGGGCCAGGAGGAGCTGGCGTCGGCGGCGGAGCGCTGCGACTGGCGCCCCCCGGCCCGTCTCACCGCCGTACTGCTGCCGTTCGGGCAGATCTCCGCCGTCCTCGGGCAGCTCGACCCGCGCGTGCTGCACCTGGACAGCGCCCTGCCCGAAGCCCCGGGCGGCTCCCCGGGCCGGGGGCGCCCCGTGCCCGCCACCGGGGTCCTCCTCGTCCCCGACGCCTCCGGCCCCGGCCGCACCCGCCTGGCGCGCCTGCTCACGGGCCGCTCGGCGGTCCTGGGCCCGGACCGGCCCTGGCAGCACGTACAGGAGTCGTACGAGCGGGCGCTGCGCACCCGGCGCCTCGCCGCGTCCCTGCGGGCGCTCCCCGAATCGGCCACCGACGTGCTGGACAGCGAGGACCTCCTGCCCGAACTGGTCCTGCACGCCGACGAGGCCGCCCTCGCCGACCTGCGCACAGCAGCCCTCGCCCCCCTCGCCGACCTCAGCCCCGCCACCCGCCACCGCCTCGCCGAAACCCTGCGCTGCTGGCTGCTGCACCAGGGCCGCCGCGAGAAGGTCGCCGAGGAGCTGTACGTCCACCCACAGACCGTCCGCTACCGCATGACGCAACTACGCCACCTCTACGGCGACGCACTGGAGAACCCGCGCACGGCCCTGTCGCTCATGCTGGCGCTGGCTACGGGGGTGGAGACCCGGTGACGACCGGACCAGTCCACATGACGGGGTGAAACCAACCGACGCCCATCCCGGGCCCGGACTCGCCCGGTCCGCAGCTCCTGCCGCTGAAGTGGACAGCGGATTGATGTGGTATCCCGGCAGACGGGGCCCGGGAGAGTGCCGTGGCCGCTTTGCGTACGGTCCCCGGCCCGGTCTCAGACGGTGGCGTGCTGCTTGGCGTTGGAGTCGTCGGCTGCCGTGTCGGGGATGATGCCGTGCTGCTCGTCTTCGGGGCGGCCCTTCTTGGGCAGCAGGAAGGTGATCGCGAAGAAGACCACCAGCAGGCACGCCTGGACGATCAGCGCGCGGTGGAAGCCGCCGGTGAAGTCACCGGCCTTGGCCTGGTCGAAGAACACCGAGCCGAAGACCGCGACGCCGATGGAGCCGCCGACCGCCTGGACCGCCGACAGGACACCGGAGGCGGATCCGATCTCGTCGTCGTCGACCGCGGCCAGGATGAAGCTGAACAGGGCTGCGATCACCATGCCGGCGCCGATACCCGCCACCGCCACGCCGGGGGCGATGTCCCAGATGGAGAACGAGGCGGCGTCGAGGCCGTCGAGCTCGAACCACAGCAGGGCCGCGCCGGCCAGCTGGACCAGCGGTCCGATCTGCAGCACCCTGCGGCCGATCCGGTCGGCGAGGAGCGCGCCGCTGATGGCGCCGCCGATCGCGGTTCCCACCGCGAGGGGCAGGTTGCCAAGGCCCGCCTCGCCGGCGGTGAAGTGGTGGCCGATCTGGAGGAACAGGGTCAGGACGAGCTGGGTGCCGACGAGGCCGCCGAAGAACAGGGTGATGCCGCCGAGCCCGACGGTGAAGGCGGGTTTGCGCAGCAAGCCCGGGGTCACCAGCGGCTCGCGGCCCGAGGCGGCCGTGCGGCGCTGCTGGAGGGCGAAGAGGGCGAACCCGATCACCGAGGCGGCCATGGACAGCCACGTCCACAGCGGCCAGCCCTCCTCCTGCCCCTGGTTCAGCGGCAGCACCAGCAGGGCGCAGGACGCCACGATCAGGGCGGCGCCGGTCATGTCGACCCGTACGGTGCGGTCGCCTTCCTTCTTGGGCACGAACTTCGCGGCGACGATCAGTGCCGCGATGCCGATGGGCAGGTTGATCAGGAACACCGAGCGCCAGCCCAGGCCGAGGAAGTCGCCCTCGATGAGGAAGCCGCCCAGGACCGGGCCGATGATGCCGCCCAGGCCGAGCACGGGGCCGAAGATCGCGAAGACCTTGGTGAGCTCGGGGCCGGAGAAGTTCTCCCGCAGCAGGCCCAGGCCCTGGGGCAGCAGGATCGCTCCGGCGGTGCCCTGCAGCAGGCGGAAGGCGATCAGCAACTCGATGCTCGGCGCGATCGCGCACAGCAGGGAGGTCGCGGTGAAGGCCGCGAGTCCGATCAGGAACATTCTGCGTCGGCCGTAGCGGTCGCCGAGTCGGCCGCCGAGGACGAGCCCGGCGCCCAGGGTGAGGGCGTAGCCGCCGATCACCCACTGCAGTCCGACGGAGCCGGCGCCGAGGGACTTCTCCAGGTCCGGTCCGGCGACGTTGACGATCGAGGCGTCCAGGAGATCCATGATCTCCGCGACGATCATCACCGCGAGGATCAGCCAGCGCCATCGGTAGGGCCGGGTCGTCCGGTCAGGGGTGGGGGACGGGTCGCGCACGTCAGATGCCTCCATGGTGAAGTAATTCCAGCATCAAGGTAAAGTGGTGGCGGTAGGTTGTCAAAGCGGGATGACCGCACGGACCGTGGGGCAGGAGAGAAGGGCGGCAGGCATGGAGGAAACCGTGCGCGACGGCGTCGCGGAGCAGCGGGAGCAGCTGATGGAGTCGCTGAGGATCTACGGCGGCCACTACGCCGAGCTCGGCCGCCGCTTCGCCGCCCGGCTGGGCCTGCACTCCACAGACGCGACCGCACTCCTGGAGATCGCCGCCGCCGATGAGCGCGGCATCCCCCTGTCACCTGCGCGGCTGAGCGAGCGGATCTCCTTGTCCAGCGGCGCCACCACCGCACTCCTGAACCGCCTCGAAGCGGCGGGTCACATCACCCGGTCCCGCGAGCACTCCGACCGGCGCATCGTCACCCTGCACAGCGGAGCACACATCCATGAACGGGCGGACGAGTTCTTCGGCCCGCTTGCGCACCGCCTCGACGCGGCGATGTCGCACTACCCGCCCCGGTTCCTGGCACAGGTCCAGGCGTTCATGGCCGACCTGAACACCACCATGGACAGCCACCTCACGGAACAGCACGCGGCGACGCCGCGTGCCGTTCGCACCCCTGACGGACGCACTCCCTGACCGGGCTGCTCCCCGGGGTATCTCGCGCCCGCGGGCGCAGCAGGTCCGCTTGTACGGCGGACCTCGACGTATGTCGACGTATATGGCCGTATGGAAAGGCCGGCACCCAGGAGCCGGGGTCGAAGCCGAGACGTCGAGTCATGGCTACGGGAGCGGATGAGACCCTGAGCCCATGATCAAGGGACCACCGGCCGGCCGCACAGCGGGTGACAACCGACCGGAACGCGTGCTGATCCTCGCCAGCTTCGTCAACCGGGTGGGCAACGGCCTCTTCAACGCGGCCGCGATGTTCTACTTCACCCTCGTCGTAGGGCTGCCGGCAGCGCAGGTGGGCGCCGCCCTCACGATCGCCGCACTGATCGGCCTCCTCTCCGGCATACCCGGCGGCCGCCTGGCCGACCGCCGCGGGCCGCGCACGGTCATGATGCTGGCCCTGGCGGTCCAGGCGGTGGCGATGTCGGCCCTCGTGTACGTCGAGAGCTGGGCCGCCCTCACGGTCATCGCCGCCATCGACCAGCTCGCCGCAGCCGCCGGCGGAGCGGCGTGGGGAGCCCTCGTCGCCCGGGTCGGCACCGACCGCCCGGCACTGTTTCGGGCAAAGCTGCGCACCTACGTCAACCTGGGCGTCATCCTGGGCACGGTGGGCGCCGGACTCGCGGTGACCGTGAACACCCGCACCGCCTACCTCGTACTGATCCTGGGCAACGCGGCCAGCTTCGCCCTCTGCGCCCTCCTGCTACTCCTCCTCCCCGCCTACGCGGCACTGGCACCCCCGCCGCAGCAGCGACGCTGGATCGCTCTCACCGACCGCCCGTTCCTGACCTTCGCCGCCCTCTTCGGCGCGATGGGACTGCAGTACCCGGTGGTGTCCGCGCTCCTACCGCTGTGGATCTCCCTGCACACGGACGCACCGCGCTGGACCGTGGCCGCGGCGTTCGCGATCAACGCCGGGGTGTGCGTCCTGCTGCAGACCCGCATCGGATCGCGCGTGGAGACCCTGCGCGACGGAGGCAGGGCGTTCCGCCTGGCGGGGCTGCTCTTCCTCGTCAGCTGCCCGATGATGGCCCTGGCCGCACACGTCCCGGTGTGGGCGGCCGCCGGCCTCGTCGTGGCGGCGATCCTCGTCCACAGCCTCGGGGAGATCTGGGAGTCCTCGGCCGGCTTCGCCCTCGGCTTCGGCCTGGCGCCCGACCACGCCCAGGGGCAGTACCAGGGGCTCCTCGGCCTCGGCTTCGGCGCGGGCCAGGCGCTGGCCCCCGTCATCCTCCTCACGGCGGTCCTCGGCCTGGGCACGGCCGGCTGGCTGCTCCTCGGCGTGTTCTTCGCGCTGGTGGGCGCCGCGGGCCCACCACTCGAACGGTGGGGAGCGCGCACCCGCCAGGCACTCCCGGCGGCGGACGCCGACGCAGAACGCGACGGCGTACCCGCGTGACCTCACCGCACCGGGGAAGATCCACTCCATGACCCACGCCGTGAACCGCGCCCGCGCCCTGTCCTTCGACACCGTCGCCCCGCAGTACGCCACCGCCCGCCCCACCTACCCGCCCGCCCTCTTCGACGCCCTGGAGGAACTGGCCGACCGCCCCCTGACCGGCACCGACGTCCTGGACTGCGGCGCCGGCACCGGCATAGCCACCCGGCTGCTGCGCCACCGCGGCGCCCGCGTCACCGCCCTGGAGCCGGGCGCCGCGATGGCCGCCGAACTGCGCCGCACCGAGCCGCACATCCCGCTGGTACGGGCCGACGGCGACCGCCTGCCCTTCACGGACGCCAGCTTCGACCTCGTCACGTACGCCCAGTCCTGGCACTGGACGGACCCGGCGCGCTCCGTCCCCGAGGCGCTGCGCGTGCTGCGCCACCGCGGCGTGCTGGCCCTGTGGTGGAACCAGGCCGACGTGCACGTCCCCTGGGTCGCGGCGCAGGACGCCCGCCTGGCACCGTTCATGCGCGCCTACCCGACGACGGTGGCCGCCCAACTCGCGCCCTTCCCGGTGCGGGTGGCCACCCGCGAGGTCACCTGGTCGCGCCGCATCACCGTCGAGGAGCACCTGCGCAACCTCGCCACCCACTCGCACTTCGTCACCATGGACCCGGCCGAACGAACCGCACTCCTCACCGCCGAGCACACCGAACTGCTGCGCCGCTTCCCCACCGGCGAGCTGGACGAGCCGTACCGCTGCGGCCTGACCGTCGTACGGGCGGACGGCGCCCGGGCCTGAGGGGGCGCGGGGAAGCCGCGCCGGGCTCGGGCGGGGAGGCGAAACCTCCCGCAGTGCCCGGCATGAAACCCCGTGCGCTGCCGCGGAGTTCGAGTGCCTTACGCGCGCGAGTCGTGGAGGCGGCGCGAAGTGGGCGTTCGCGTAGGCGGATCTGTTCCGGGCGGTGTCGCTCCGGAGTGGTGTAGCCCGCGACCCGCTGCTACCACATCGCGCACACCGGACCGGCGGTCGACGGCAGTCACCCCCGGCCCTGGCAGCCGGCCGGCCCTGTTTAGGATCACGCCCATGGCACTCGAATGGGAACAGGTCATCGTCGACTCCGCCGACCCCATCGCCCTCGGGCGCTGGTGGGCCGAGGCGCTCGGCTGGGTGGTGGTCGACGAATCCGAGGAGATCATCGAGATCCGGCCCGAGCCGGACCGGATCCCGGGGCTGCTCTTCGTGCCCGTCCCCGAGGGCAAGACCTCGAAGAACCGCCTCCACCCCGACTTCCGCCCCGACGACCAGGAGGCCGAGGTCGCCCGGCTGCTCTCCCTCGGCGCCCGGCGCGCCGGCACCGTGCAGGACGAGCAGCACTGGGTGACCCTCCTCGACCCGGAGGGCAACGAATTCTGCGTCCTGGCTGAGCGGAGGAGCTGAGCGGAGGAGTTGAGCGGGGCCGGGTGGCCGTTCGTGCGGAGGCGCCGGACGGTTTCCGCCCACCCGCAGCCGCTCGCCGACCCGGCTGCACCACTACCCGGGACACGACCCGGCATCGCTCTGCGAACGCAACGGCTCTATCCGCGAGTACGCCGCACCCGTCATCCCGCCCCTCCCCACCACGAGATCAATTACGGGGCGCTTTCTGCCCTCCCTCGCCCGCTGCCCGGCGGTTGTGCTCCTCGATCAAGCGGGCCAGCAGCGCACGCGACTGCTCGGCGTTGGTGCCGTCCAGCTGGCCGGCGAACGCCGCGCGTGCGGCATCGATCAACTGCTGGGACACGACCGGGAACGCCATGACGATATCGAGCAGCGCGTTCTCGGTCCGGGTGTCGAGGCCGGTTTCGGTGCGTACGCCGCCACCAGCCGCCGCCGAGGCGAGCTCGACCTCGAAGGCCAGTCGCAACTCGTCCTCGGTGGGATGCCTCTTACGCATGCTTCACGCCTCCGCTCGTCGTCGCGCCCGGGCTCAGGCGTTGAGGCGGCCCTGTCGCAGGACGTCGGTGAGGGCGTGGAAGAGGGAGAAGTTCGGGGTCAGGCGCACCCAGGAGTTGGCCAGGGAGCCGCGTCGGCCGGCTGCGCGGACGGTGATCGAGCCGTCCTTGATGTCTATCTCGACCTGCTGCCAGGGCGCCGAGTTCTTCCCGGTCCCGATCTCCCCGGCGGTGACCCACAGCAGCCCGAACTCGATCTTCTCCCCGGCGCGCAGCCGCGCCAGGGCGCCGGGGAGCTGGGCGGCGGCGGAGTCCTGCTGCACCCAGGGGCCCCACACCTCGCCGCCGGGGTAGGCGCTGCCGATGACCAGGTTGCGGCCCTCGGTGTCGGTGAGCCCGAAGGAGTAGACGGTGGCCAGGGTCGAGCCGTACTGGGTTTCGCGCTTGGTGTTGTCCAGCACCGTGCTGTCGGCGTAACGGACCGTGCGCACCCGGTCCTTGTGCACGACGACGACACCGCCCTCGTAGAGGTGCAGCTCCCCGGCGTTGGTGCCCACCCTCCAGGAGAGCGCCATCCGTACCGCGAAGACCAGGAACGGAATCCCTGCCGCAACCGCCAGTTCCGGATAGCCCGAGACCAGGGCCGCCAACGCCGCGACCCCGAACAGCGCGCACAGGACCGTGCCCAGCCACAGCCGGACCCGGATGCCCCCCGCTCCTCCCTGGTAGCCCCCGCGATACGCCCCCAACCGCGCCCGCTGCGCCGCTTCCTGAACCTGCCCGCCGAACGTACCGGCACTTGCCTGAGCCATGACTTCCCCCGCTGCCCCGCGGCCGGACTCCCGTCCGCTGCGAGGCGGTAGACACTGTGGATCTTCAAGTCGACCCTACCCTCCTGCCGGCGAACGGCTTTTAGCCCAACACCAGGTGAACTCCCGCCATCGCCGTGCCCGTTGCTGCCGCAGCGGACACCGGGGCTTTGTCGACCGGCCCTCACCCTGGCGGACTGCGCCCCCTCCGCCGCGCGGGGGAGGCGGTTCGCCGCAGGGTGGGATGTGCGGGGGAGCGCCCGTCCGGGAGGGTGAAGGCCATGACGCAGACACCGCTCGCCCCCACACCCCCGGCCACCCGCCCCACCCCGCCCCGGCGGTGGCTGCGGGCCGGGGCCGTTGCCGCCTGCGTGCCGTACCTCTCCCTCAAGTTCGCCTGGATCGCGGGCAGTCGCGTGGGCATCCCGGACGGCAGCCCGCTCCTCGACAACCGCGCGCTGATGGCTGTCGGGAACAGCGTGACCGTCCTGATGGACAGCGCGGTCATCGTCCTGGCCCTGCTCCTCACCCAGGACTGGGGCCGGCGCGCTCCGGCCTGGTTGCTCGCCCTCCCCATGTGGGCGGCGACCGGGCTGCTCGTGCCGATCATGACCGGCTTCCCGGTCCAGCTGGTGGTCAAGCTGTTCGCCGGCTCCGAGCCGGTGGAGCCCGGCGGCGAACCCTTCCTCGACGACTGGGTCTTCGGCGTCGTCTACAGCGGCTTCATCGTGCAGGGCCTCACCCTGGGCACGCTCTTCGTGCTGTACGCGAAGGACCGCTGGGGCCACCTGTGGCAGGGCAGGATCCGGGATCTGCCGCGCCCCGCCACCGGGACCGGGGCACGGACGGCGGCCATCGCCGGCTCCGCCCTCACCCTGCTGCCCATCACGACGCACCTGACCTGGGCCTTCGGATCGACGAGCGGACTCCCCCCGAAGCGGATCGTCGAGCGCACCCCCGACTTCTACGCGCTGGAGGCCCTCACCTCCCTCACCGCGCTCGCGGCCGCCGCCGGTGTCCTGCTGCTCGTCTTCCGCATCGCCCCCGCCCTCCCCCTGAAGGCGCCCCTGGCGCCGGCCTGGGCGGGCTCGGGCGCGGTGGGCTGCTGGGGCGCCTGGATGACGCTCGCCGCGCTGCTGCCCGCGGACGACCCGGAGCAGGGGGCCACCGGCCTGATGCTGCTGACCTACTCTGTGTCGATGATCGCCGGGTTCCTGCTGTTCGGCGCCGTCGCCTCCTTCCTGCGACGGTGCGCCTCGTGAGTACGCTCTTCGGCCCGCAGGCCAGGCGGCGCTGGGTCCATCTGATCCTGGGCGGCGCCCTGTTGATGCCGTACTGGCTGCTGAGCTCCGTGCTCGTCGGGGTGCTCGGCGGGGGCGGGAGGCTGTTCACCGGCTCGCTCGCGGTCCAGTTCGGGGCGTACGCGCTGGCGCTGCCGATCGCGGCGGCCAGCGGGTACACCCCGCTGACCCGGTCCCTGTGCGTATCGGCGGCCCGGCCCCTCCTCGGGGTGCCCGCCGAGCGGTTCGCCGAGGGGCCGGCCCGGACCAGGCCGGCCAGGCTGCGGGCCTCGGCCTGGTTCACCCTCCATCTCGCGCTCGGCGGCCTGATCAGCGGGGCGAGCCTCGCCCTGCCGCCGCTCGCGGCAGTGCTGATCGTGCTGCCGCCCCTCTCCCGCCTCACCGGCGAGCGCTACGAGACGTACGAGGTCCTCACCGGCACCGGGCCCTGGCCCGCGCTCCTGGGCCCGGTCGCGGGGCTGGCGGTGCTCGTCGGCCTCGCCGCCGCCTCGGCGGGCGCGGGCGCGCTCCTCGCCCGGCAGGCGCCGCCGCTCCTGGGGCCGACGCCCGCCGACCGGCTGGCCGCCGCCGAACGCCGGGCCGCCGACCTCGCGGTGCGCAACCGCCTCGCCCGGGAGCTGCACGACTCGGTGGGCCACGCGCTCAGCGCCGTCACCCTGCAGGCGAGCGCGGCGCGCAGGGTGCTGGACTCCGATCCGGAGTTCGTACGCGAAGCCCTCACCGCGATCGAGGAGACCACACGGCGCACGGTCGGCGAACTGGACGCCGTACTCGGCCTGTTGCGGCAGGACGAGGACGCCCACGGCACCGAAGAGCTGCCGGGCCCGGCCCTGGACCTGCTGGACGACCTCCTGGCCCGCAGCGGGGTGCCGGTGGCCTACGAGGCGGTGGGCGATCCCGCGGGGGTCCCCGCGGCGGTCTCCCGGGAGGCGTACCGCATCGTCCAGGAGGGGCTGAGCAACGCCCTTCGGCACAACGGCAGTTCACCGGTGTCCCTGTGGATCACCGTGCACAGCGAGGAGTTGGAGATCAGGATGGAGAACCCCCTGTCAGGGCGGGCGCCGGTGGTACGCCCGGGCGGCGGCCGGGGCCTGCGCGGCATAGCGGAACGGGCGACACTGCTCGGCGGTGTCGCCGAGGCGGGCGCGAAGGACGGCCTCTGGCGGTTCACCGCACGCCTCCCGCTGGGCGGTGCGCGATGAGCGGGGCGGGCGGCCACGGCGGCACCATCAGGGTCGTCCTCGCCGACGACGAGCGCATGGTCCGCACCGCACTGCGCGTCATCCTCGACGCCGAGCCCGACCTGGCGGTCATCGGAGAGGCGGCCACGGGCGCGGAGGCGGTCTCCGTGGTGCGCGAACTGCGCCCGGACGTGGTGCTGATGGACGTCCGGATGCCCGAGATCGACGGCATCCGCGCCACCGAGCAGATCCTCGCCACCCTGGCGGACCCGCCCAGGATCGTCGTCGTCACGACCTTCGAGAACGACTCCTACGTGTACGACGCGCTGCGCGCCGGCGCCTCCGGGTTCGTGCTGAAGCGCTCGGGGGCGGAGGAACTGGTCCAGGCGGTGCGGCTGGTCGCCCGCAGCGACTCGCTCCTCTTCCCCGCGGCGGTACGCGGCCTCGCCGCCGAGCACGGCAGGCGCCAGCCGTCCGCCGCGCCGCCGTGGGTGGCCCGGCTCACCGAGCGGGAGGGCGAGGTGCTGCGGCTGATGGCGGTGGGGCTGACCAACGCGGAGATCGCCGCGAAACTGACGGTGGGGGCGGCGACGGTGAAGACCCACGTGGCCGCGGTCCTGGCGAAGACGGGAGCGAGGGACCGCACGCAGGCGGTGATCGCGGCGTACGAGTCGGGGTACATCAAGCCGGGGTGACCGTGGCGCTGCCCTGCCGTAACGAAGAGCGCCGCCGCCGGCCCCCGGCCTATCGGGGGCGGACCCCGCCGGACCCGGGAACGTGCCCCGTCACCCGGGAGCGTGCCCCGTCACCCGGGAGCGTGCCCCGTCACCCGGGAGCGTGCCCCGTCGGGGGCCGCAGCCGCAGACCCGCCGCCGACCGGGCCCGGTAGGGAAGGCGCCTCCGACGTTGCCGGGATACGGCAATGAAAGCGCGTGGGTTGTCATGCCACGATCGGGGTGCCGGGAGGGCAGGGGTCGAGGACCGGGCAACGGGGGGCGGTTATGGGGGTGTTGCTGGACGCGGCGCTTGCCTTTCCGGCGGTGGTCTTCTCGTTCGCGCTGCTGGTCGTGGTCGGCTACTGGCTGTTCGCGGCCGGGTGCGGGCTGGTCGGTGATCCCCTCGACGGGGGTGAGGGGATCACCGGCGGCGGGGAGGATCCGGCGGGCCCCTCCCACCAGCGAGGTCACCCCCCGCCCGCCGCAGCGCCCTCCCCACCCGCAGAAACAGGGACGGGAACGGGAACGGGGACGGGAACGTCCACCCGCCCCGACAGCGCCAGCACCCGCTCCCCGAGCCGCCCGCGCAACCGCCCCCCGGCGACCTCGGCCTCCGCCAGCCAACCGCCCGCGACCAGCAACTCGGCCTGCCCGGCGACCTCTTCGACCGGCACGGCGCACACCGCCGCGACCCCCTCAAGCCCCAGCCCCTCACCGGGATCAGCCCCCAGCCGCCCGTCGAGGCGGGCGTGGGCGGCGCAGTACAGGGCGAGCAGCCGCGCCCCCGCCGGGGCCTTCTTCTTGCGCAGCTTGCGGTCGTTCGCCGCCTTCTGCGCCCAGCCGGAGATCCTCGTACGGGCGAGCTTGCCCAGGACGAGCGGGGCGGGCCCGTCGGGCAGCAGGTCGGGGAGGGCGAAGGGGGTGGGGGACTCGGGACGGGAGGCCAGCACATCGGCCGTACTGCCGGCCCCGGACATCTCCAGCCAGCCGGACGCCACCAGGTCCTCCAGCACCCGTCCGGCCTCCTCGCCCAGCCAGCCGCTCAGGTCCTGCCCGGTGAGGTGCGCGGTGCCGGACCGGGCGGCGCGCAGGGCGAGCAGGAGCGCCGTGAGGCGCACGCAGGCGTCGCCGGGCGGGGCGTGGCGGCGGACGTGGTCCAGCGTGGCGCGGGCCTGCCCGGCCTGCGTGGGGCTCAGCACGTGCTCCACCACCAGCGGCTCGCCGTCCGCGGTGGTGCCGACCTCGACGCCCCGGCGGTTGTCGCGCATGGCCAGGGTGGCGCGGGCGGCCGCGTCGGCGCGCCGCGCCTCCTGGCGCAGGTAGGCGTCGTCGCTGACCGCGGCCCACTGCTGGAAGGCGCGGGCCTTGCGCTCGTGCAGCCCGGCGAGGAGGGTGAGGTCGGGCTCGGGGAGCTTCTGGTAGGCGCGGAACGCGTCCCCCAGGTCGAGGAGTTCCCGTCGCAGCGCGTCGGGCCGCAGGTCGTACGGAATGCGCAGCCGCGCGACCGTCCCCAGCGTTTCCCGCTGCCGCTTCACCCGCCGGGGCGCGGCGGGCGGGGAGGCGCCGCCGGAGGGGGCGGCGGCGGTCGGGGGAGTGGGGGAGCCGGCGTCGGAGAAGACCGCCGCCGCGCTGCCCGCGCCTCCCCGCGACACCTGCGCGCCGGCCCCGGGAGCGGAACGCGGCGCCGGCACCGCACTGCCCGCCGCCGCGCTGTCGGCCCGCGTATTGCCTCCCGCCGCGCTGTCGGCCCGCGTATTGCCTCCCGCCGCGCTGCCCGCCCCCGCACTGCCCGCCCCCGCGCTGTCCAGCACCCGGCAGTCGGACGTGGCGGCCGCGCACCGCGCGCACATCTCCGCGATCCGCCACCACCGCCCCGCCCGGTCCGTACACACCGCCAGCACCACGGGCCCCCCGCACCGCGCCACCCGCCCCCGCGCGACATCGTCCTCGGACAGATGCCAGGAGCACTCCGCGCCCCGGCAGGCACACCCCGCCCCATCGCGCGGCCCGCCCCCGGCCCGGATCCGCCCCAGATGCGTGTTGACGTGCCCGATCGCGGCTCGGCGCCCCGCGACCGCCCCCTCGGTGAAACGCTGGTCGGCGCAGACCGGCCGGGAGCAGGACACCCGCACCGCCCCGGCGGCCGGCCGCCCGTCCGGATCCAGCCGCACCGTCCACACCCGCCCCGCGACCAGCTCTTCCCGCCGCGCCCCGGCCTCCACCGCCATCTGCGAACCTCCCCGTACCACGCGCCCCTCGCCCGACCAGGGGATCGACTACGGGGAGATACTACGCAACTACCCTGAGTCCCCTTCGGGTTATCCACAGCCCCGCACGCTGGAGGCCTGCGGGGCTGCAACTTCCCGACCGGTCCGGGCCGAAAATCGATCACTTCGCACGTCAGACGCCCGGCACCGGAACGCCCCCACCGCCGGCGAAGGCGACCCGCTTGCGCGACGTACAGCGACCGCTTTACGCTACTGCCATGTCGAAGAGCGTCACCATCCGCGTCCCCGACGACGTCTACGCCGAGCTGAAGGGCCGCGCGGACGCCGAAGGCACCACCGTCACCGAGCTGATCACCAGCGCGGCCCTGCGCGACACCCGCCTGAACCTCCCCACCCCGCACGCCGACCGCTTCCTCGCGGGCGCGCACGAGGCGTTCACCGAGGCGTTCCCCGACCCCTCCCGCAGCGACCCCTCCCACGGCGACTCCTACCGGAGCGGGCGCGCTGCGTGAACCCCGCCCTGCACATCGACATCCGCTGGCTCCTGGAACGCCAGGCCGCCGTCGTCCCCGAGGGCAAGGGCGAAGTGGCCGACTACTCCGCGCTCGTCGCCGCCGTCGCCCGCCACCGCGTCGACCCACCGCGCTTCGGCTACGACCCCGACCCCGCCTGGCGCGCCGCCGCCCTGCTCACCACCCTCGTCAACGAACGCCCCCTCCCCGCCCACAACGAGCTCTACGGCTGCTACTGCGCCCTGTCCTACCTGGAGCAGTGCGGCGAGGGCATCGACGCCCCCTACGGCGCCCTCATCGATCTGTGCCGCGAGGTACGCACCGGCGGCGCGGACGTCTTCACCGCGGCGGACCGACTCCGCGGCTGGCGGATCTGACCGCCGCCCCTGCCCTGCGCCGCCCCGGCCTCAACTCCCGCTCGACGCCTCCGCCTCGGACGGCCGCGGCCCCGCGCACAGATCCGCCCGCCACTCGGCCCGGTCGTAGACGGCCGGCGCGGTGGTATCGAGGAAGTCCAGCACCACCTTGGCGAAACGATCCGGATCCTGATGGTGCGGGAAGTGCCCCGCCTCCTCGAAGACCTCCAACCGGCTGCCGGGCAGCGCCTGCACCGCCGCATGCGCGTGCGAGAGCGGAATGATGCCGTCCCGCGCCCCCCACACCACCATCGTGGGCAGCCGGCGGGCCAGATAGCCGCGATCCAGCATCGTGATGTGCTGACCGCGCAGATCCACGGCCGCGCGAATGGTCCGCAGGAAGGCGTGCCGCGCGTCGGCGTCCGCGAACTGCCGGTAGCGGCGCAGCACATACGGCAGATCCGGCCCCAGCCCCGCACCCCCCGTCCACCGCAGCAGCGCGGGCGCCAGCCACTGCACGGGCGCCGAGGTGAACAGCCGCATCCCGGGGAAGGCCCCCGGCCCGGCGGCCAGCCGCAGCATCGGATGCACCTGCGGCCCGAGCCCCGCACTGCTCACCAGCACCACCCGCTCACACCGCTCGGGGAACTGGTACGCGAACTGCATCGCCACCCCGCCCCCCAGCGAATGCCCTACCACACTGACGCGCTCCACCCCCAGCACGGTGAGCAGATCGCGCACCCCGCAGGCATAGGCGGCGATGGCGTAGTCGGCACGAGGCCGCGCGGAGTCCCCGTGCCCGAGCAGATCAGGCGCGATAACGGTATGCCGCTCGGCAAGCGTCGGCACAACCTGCTCCCAGGTCAACGAGGAGTCGGCAACCCCGTGCAGCAAAAGCAGCGGCGCCCCGTCCCCCTCAACACGGTACGCACGCCGATACCCGTGCACATCCCGGTACAACAACATCCCCCGACCCTGCCGCCTGTCTGTTTCCACCGCGATACCCGCTGGTGAGGAGCAGGTCACGGACCCCGCAGCCGTATGGAGGTCCTTGCCGCGGTCCGACGAGAGCGGTTCAGACCACGCGATCGCGGAACTGCTGGAAGCCGTGCCAGCCGGCCGTGTGCCCAGGAGTTATCAAGTCCCCTTCCGCACAGTCGATCACCCGGCATTCCAGAGCCTCGGCAAGCCGGAAGACGGGCGGCAGCACGTCGTCACCGGAGCCCCGAATGTGGAGCATGATCGAGTCCACCGGGTCCTTTGCGCCGATGTTGAGTCCGGCGGACCAGGTACGGCCGGAAAGCTCACCCCGGTCAGGGTCTGAGAGATCGACATCGGGACAGGCCCGGGCGACCGCCGCCAGTACGTCGCGCCGCTGACCGAGCGGGTCCGGGGTGTAGTCGGTGGGGATCTCGTGCACCGAGGTGACGTCGTCGGGCAGACGGAGGAGGAGCACGTCCCAGCTCATGGTGACCTTTCGGGTAGGGCTGAGTAGCGGTTGCGGTGGATCAAATCAGGCTGAGTTGCTCTCCCGGAGGTGGTGGCAGGAGCACGTTCTGCAGGCGGCGGATGTTGGCACGCCAGGGGGCGCCATCCGACCCGGCCCACAGGTCCATCAGTTCGGACGGTTCGGTCATGACGCGGTCTAGGGCTTGAAGGGCGAGACCGCGCAGACCGGCGAGATCAGGAAGGGGCTCTTTCGGCCCGTACACGGGATCGGCACGCTCACCCCCGGGACACTGCGCAGCAACAAGCGCGGCCGCGGCTACGGCTTTATCGGAGTGGTGTGCTTCGAGGTAGCCCGCAGTGTCGACCACACGTATGAGCATGCCTCGGACGAGGCCCTCGCGTTCGCCTGCGGCTGCCTCGTCAAGGTCGCCGCAGAAGTCCGCCGCGGTGTCGTTGTCGAAGGGGCCGACGTCCCAAGTTCCCATGGTTTTCCCCGATCGTGATGGTGGCCGGGACATCCTGACAGAGGCCACTGACAGCAACCCCGCAGTCCAGGGCGGCACTTCGACGTGGTCGGGGGTCGTCCGTTTCGTGATCACTTGAGGCGAAGAGAGGGCGAGAGGGCGGTTCCCGCTCATGTCCGTTGCGCCTCGGAGCCCTCGCGTCTTTCTCGCGCCGGTGGGTGGAGCGAACCGGCTGCGCCGGGAGATGATCCCGTGTGTGGCTGAAGAGGCGGATACAGATGCGGACGACGCTTGCGCATGGGCGGAGCGACTGGGCTGGGCGTTCGGGCTCATAGCGGAGGATCCCGTTGCAAGAGGCGCGGCGCTCATTCATCTGGCAGAGGCCCAGAGGAAGGCCGCGGACACGGGCGCCCGGCTCAACGAGATGTGGCAGCTGACGCGGCCCCTGGGAATGGACGCGCGCTATCGGGAGCCGGCCTTTCTGCAGGCGCTCCGGAGGCATCAGCAAGCCCAGAGGCGTTCGCTGCCCGACGGAGTGTGGGGGAGCCCTGGGGACGGGGATCTGGCGACGTGGCCGGGGCTGCCCTATGTGTTGCTCTTCCTGGAGTGGGAGGCGAGGTACCCGCTGGAATGGACGCGGCATGCGAAGGCATGGGGCACGAAGGAGAGCCTGATCCGGAAGGTGGCCCGCACTCGCCAGGATGAGGCGATCAAGGCGAAGCTCACCGACCTGGTCGAGATCGTCGTTCGCCGGGCGTATCGCTGCAAGGATCGCGAGTACGTGCGGGTTGCCCGTGCTGTCGACAGCTCCGACCTACGGGACAGGCTCGATCGGGCAGCCGATTCGGACAGTCCGTGGGCTCGGTGCCATGCCGGGTACGTGCTCTGGCTTCTGGACCGCCCTGACCTGCCGAACAACCGTCGTGTTTGGCAGACCTGGGTGGCAGGCGGAGCGTGCTGAGGCCCCGCAGGCACCGGCAGGGAGGGGATGTCGGACCATGTCGATAGCGTGCCCGCATGTCTCGTGACGATGATCTGACTGCCCGTGTGGCGGAGCCGGACTTCTGGCCTCTCTACTTCTTCGACGACCACGCGATAGCGGCCTACGCGGAGGGTCGAGAGGAGCAGGAGGCGGAGGAAGACGCCCTCCGGGCGGAGTTCTGGCTGGATCGTGGCCTGGGGCTGGAGCTCGGGTTCGAACCGGGCGCCGAGTACGTTCACTTGGCGGTCCGTTCGCCGGAGTCCGACAGGGCCGAGACCGGGGGGTGGGACGACACGGCCCACTTCCACCCCCATGTCATGCCCTGGTCCGAACTGGACCTACTGTGCCGCGCAGCGGCCCTGCAGGACCCGGCGCTGCGGCATCCCGGTCCGATGCTGGCACTGCTGTTGCGCTTCGCCTTTCTCACCGAGGACGACGACCTGGACTCCATCACCCCGCTGGTGGACGCGGCCTTCACCACGGTCCGGCCCTTGGCGGCGAACGAGACGGCACCTCGGAGCCGCGGACGTGCGGACGGAGACCCGCGACTGGTTCGACCTGCGGGATCTGCGCGGCACCGGGATCGAGTGGGCGACCCGGGCCGACGGCTGCCGGACCGTGACGCAGCATGATGACGACGGAATGCCGCTGTACTCCCTGCGGGAGCCCGAATCGGACGAGTTCCCGTTCACCGCATGGTCCGGGCTGCTCGCACGCGCGACGGACCTGCTGGGCTCGGTACGAACAGACCCCGCCCTCCACACCCTTGAGGTGCGGGCCTGCCTCGATCGCTGTGCGGAGCCGGACGGCCACCAGCACATCGACTCCCTCGCATCCGCGCTGTCCCAGGCGGGCTTCGACCGCACCGCGCTACTCCGGGCGCTGTCCCAGCCGGTCGCGTTGGCGGAGGCCGCCTGGGCTGTGGAGACCCTGGCAGGGCTGGACCAGGGCGAACTGATAGCCGCCTGGTCCGGCGTCAGTTCTCTGACCGACAGCAGATCATGGCAACTGTCGCTCACGCTGCCCGCTGCCGGGCGCCCGTGGCGCTTCGCGCAGGAATTCGCCGGAGAACTTACCGGCGCACTCCAGGCAGTCGGCCTGGGGCGAGCGGAGACAGGCGGGGGCACATGGATGCCGGACGGGCACGGCGGTCTCGTCCGCCACTCCGACCGCCTCGACGTGCTGATCAGAGACGATCTGCCCGGCGGCATACACGTGATCTCCCACCTTCTGCACCAGCATCAAGCTGCGGAAACAGCCGTCCTGAAGCACGACGAGAAGCCGTACGGACTCATCCCCCTCATCAACCCGCCGGCCGCCGGCCGGCCCAGTCCGACGAAGAACATCCGCGCGGTGCGGCCGTAGTAGCGCTCCTCGACGGCGCGGACCCGGCGCGTGCGCACCACGCGCAGCAGACCGGCCTTGGCCAGGACCCCGACGTGGTGCGCGACGGTGCTCTTCGGCCGTTTGACCGCGGCGAGCCCAGTGACGAGGTGCTCTACGCGGGCTTCTCCCTCGGCGCCACGTCTCCGGCCGCCCTTCCGGTGACTTTTTCACCGTCGCGGACGCGGTGGCCGGGCTCCCCGCCGGCTCCTACGACGTCACTTCCTGCGTCGCCACGATCCATCATCTTCCGTTCGCCCGGACACTCACCCGCCTCCGCAGCCGGCTGGCGCCGGGAGGGACTCTGGTGATCGTCGCCCTGTCGCGCCCAGAGGGCCCCGTGGACACCTGCTTGGCACCCTCGCCGTCCCGGGCCAACGCCGCCATGGGCTGACTGAGGAGCAAGGACTGCCCCACACCCCGCCCCCTCTCCATGACGGCCCGTACACACCCGGCGGACATGGCCCCCGACGCCATCGCCCGCAAAGCCGGAGCCGTTCTCCCCGGCGCACGGTCGTGGCGGCGGCTTTTCCGGCGCTACCCGCTCGTATGGCAACACCCCTGAGGAGACCGGGACTTCCCCGACCGGCGAGTGGTGCGGAAATCCGCTTGCCCGCAGGTGGCCGCCAACCCCAGAATCCAGTAGTGATCCCGAAGAGCAGCAACCTCCCGTGCCCGGACATTGCCACGACCTCTGAGGATCACCCCCATGAGCTACACCATCCGCGAGTACCGCCCCGCTGACGAGCCCTCCTGGCTGCGCTGCCGCGTGCTGTCCTTTCTGGACACGCCCTACTTCGACGACGTCCACCGCACCAGGGCCCGCATCCCGCGGCCCGGCTTCGAACTCGTCGCCGTCGACGCCACCGGGGCCGTCGCCGCGATCATGGACGTGTGCCTGGAGGGCGCCCTCGCGACCATCGACACCGTCGCCGTCCACCCCGACCACCAGCGCCGCGGGCTCGGCCGCGCCCTGCTCGGCGAGGCCCGCCACCGTGCCCGTACCCTCCGCGCGGACATGCTGGACGCCTGGACCAGGGACCACCCCGCCACCCTGGACTGGTACCGGGCCATGGGCTTCACCGAGAGCCGGCACTACCTGCACGTCTACGCGAACCGCTACACCGACCCCGCCGAGCCCGCCCGCGCGATCCCCACCCCCGCGCCGGGGCTGCGGCCCGTCTCCGCCTTCCTGCACGCGAGTCTCGACGAGGAGGCGCGGATGCGCGGTGAGTTCACGCGCGTGCACGTCTGCCGGCGCTTCGCCGCGCCCCTCTGATACGGGGCGCGGGTCCGTATCAGAGGGGCAGTCGGCCCTTTCGCGGGTCAGGCCATCCGCTGCCGTTCGCCGGTTGCGGCGGCCCGCTTGACGGCGTCGAGGAGCCGGTGGGTGGCGACCGCGGTGGAGAAGTCGGGGGTGACCGCTTCCCCGGTGCGTATGCCGTGGGCGAGGTCCGCGTAGACCTGGGCGACGTTGCGCAGGGCGGGCGGGGCGTCCGGCAGCGTACGGAAGTAGGCGGCGGGGACGGGGAGTTCGGTCAGTGGGGCAGCCCCGTCGGAGGCGTACAGCGTGAAGTCGGGGGCGACCAGCGAGTCGTCCGCCGCGGTCAGCACCAGGCGCCCGGCCCGTCCGTGGACCTCGATACGGAAGCCGTCGCCGCGGGGGCCGCCGGTCATGAAGTGCGCGCAGGCCGCCGCACCGGAGTCGAGGAGGCCCCCGATCACGATCTGGTCGGGCGAGGTCACGTCGAGGCGCTCACCCGTCTCCTCAAGGGTGACGTGGGGGATACGTGTCGCCAGCGTCGCCGAGAGTTCGGCGAAGTCCCCCACCGCCGCCCGGAACATGTCGAGGGAGTGCCCCGCCACCACGGCGAGGTGGTTCACGCCCTTCGTGGCGTCGAACAGCGCCGCGTACCGCCGCGACCACACCTCGGGAGCGGCCAGCGAGTACGTGAGCGACGTGGACAGCACGTCGCCGATCCGCCCCGCCGCGAGCAGGTCGCGCAGGTAGCCGATCGAGGGGTGGTTCCTGCTCTGCAGTCCGACCGCGTGGCGTACGCCCGCCGCGTCCGCCCGGGCGCGGAGCCCTTCGGCGGAGGTGGCCGAGAGCGCCAACGGCCATTCGCAGTAGACGTGTTTGCCCGCGGCGACGGCCGCCTCGACGAGCCCGTCGCGCTTGGGCAGCTGCACCGCGATGACCACCAGGTCGACGTCGGGGTCGTCCATGAGTGCGTACGGGTCGTCGAAGGCGCGCCGTGCGCCCCACACGTCGGCCGCGGCGCGGGCCGACTCCGGGCTCGTGCCGGCGACGGCCTCGACCGTGTAGTCGGGCAGCGCGGACAGTGCGGGCAGGTGGACGGCCCGGCCCCAGCCCCGTACGGCGTGCGCGCCGACGACTCCGACCCGGATGGTGTCTGCCATGGGGGTGTTCCTTCCGGTGGACCTGCTGGTGGGGTGCGTGTTCATCGCGCGGCGCCGGTGGGGGCGGGCCGGTCGGCCGGTGTGCGTGCTGCGGTCGGGTTCACGGGTCGCTTCTCACTTCCATGGATTGCCGACACGAGAAACGGAACGTGTCGTGTCTTGGTGAGTGTGGGAGCGGCCCCGGCCATCTGTCAACACGACACGTGCCGTGTCCTTGATAGGCTGGGGCCATGAACAGGCCACCCAACGCGCAACGACGCAGCGAGAAGAGCCACCAGGCGACCCTGGCGGCCGCGATGGACCTGTGCGTCGAGCAGGGCTACGGCAAGGTGACGGTCGAGGCCATCGCCGCCCGCGCCGGAGTGAGCAAGAAGACGATCTACCGGTGGTGGCCCACCAAGGGCGCCGTCGTCCTGGAGGCGCTGATCGCGCTGGTCGGCAAGGCGACCCAGTTCCCCGACACCGGCGATGTCGCCGCCGACATGCGGACCCAGATGACGGCCGTACTCGACAACGTCATGACAGGCCCGCACGCCGCCGTCTACGCCGGGGTCATCGCCGAGGCCCAGCACGACGAAACGCTGGCGCACAACCTGCTCGCCCACCTGCTCCAACCCCGCATCGAGGCCGCGCGCGACCGCTTGCGCCTGGCCCGCGAGAAAGGCCAACTCGCCCCCGACGCAGACGTGGAGCTGGCGGTCGACCTGCTCTACGGCCCCGTCTACTACCGGCTGCTCCTCAACCTCGGCATGTACTCGCGCGAACAACTCCACACGCTGATCGATCTCGTCATCGGCGCCTTCGCGCCCGTACCGGCGACGCCTCCCGCCCCCGATCCCGGCTGAGTCTTCCCTCGTAGCGCAGAGACGTGATCGCAGGGGAAGGTGCGGTCCCGTTACGGGAGGGGCCTGCCATCACGCGCACGATGGAGGGAGTCGGGGGTGTGTTCGCTCCGGGGTCTCTGGGCGGGTTGGCGCGGATCGCGGATTTCGCGCTGGTGGACGCGGTGCTGGCCGAGGCCCCCGCCGGGACGGCCTCGCCGAAATCGTCGCGTCACGCGAAGGAGCACGCGTGGCGCCCACCAGGCCGACGTCAAGCGTGCGGGGTGCCCGGATATTCCGTGCGGCCCGCGGTGTCGCTCGCGGTGCGGTCGTCCGCACCGTACATAGCATGGTCATTATGGCTACATTTGGTTACTTTCTTTCCTCCGAGGAGCACCCGCCGAACGCCCTCGTGGAGCAGGCCGCACTCGCCGAGCAGGCGGGGTTCGAGTCGTTGTGGATCTCCGACCACTACCACCCCTGGCTGGACTCCCAGGGAGAGGCCAGCTTCGTCTGGGCCGTCATCGGCGCCCTCACCCGCGTCTGCGAGCTGCCGATCACCACCGCCGTCACCTGCCCCACGGTCCGCATCCATCCGGCGATCATCGCGCAGGCCGCCGCCACGGCGCAGATCCTGGCGAAGGGGCGCTTCCGCCTCGGGGTGGGCAGCGGCGAGAACCTCAACGAGCACATCCTGGGCGACGACTGGCCCGCCGCGCAGGAGCGCCTGGACATGCTGGAGGAGGCCGTCGGCGTCATCCGCGAGCTGTTCACCGGCGAGCTGGTCACCCACCACGGCGAGTACTACACGGTCGAGACGGCCAAGCTGTACTCGCTGCCCGACGAGCTGCCGCCGATCTACGTCTCCGGCCTGGGCCACAAGTCCGCCGCCCTCGCCGGCCGGATCGGCGAGGGGTACATCTCCACGATGCCCGACGCCGCCCTCGTCGAGCGCTTCCGCGCGACCGGCGGCGCGGGCAAGCCGACCCAGGCCGGCCTCAAGGTCTGCTGGGGCCCCGACGAGGCGGCGGCGCGCGAGCTGGCGTACGACCTGTGGCGCAACGAGGTCATCCCGGGCCAGAGCCCGCGGCTCCTGCCGCTGCCCGTGCACTTCGAGGAGGTCTCCCGCATGGTGCGGCCGGAGGACATCAAGAACGCCTGCGGCCCGGATCCGCAGCAGCACATCGACGCGATCAAGCGATACCTGGACGCGGGGTTCGACGAGATCCACATCGCGCAGATCGGCCCCGACCAGAAGGGCTTCTTCGACTTCTACGAACGCGAGGTACTGCCGGCCGTACGGGCCCTGTAGGCCCGGTACGGAGTCCTCCGTCCGCGCCGAGGCGCCCGAAGAGCCACAGCACGTACGCCCCGAACGCCGGCGAACACCCCGCCACCGCCCAGAGCTGCACCCCCCGCACCGAAATCACGGCCATGGGGAAGGGGCTTGCCTCCCGCCCACATCGGTGAACGCAGCGGTGTTGATTACCTCTGAGGTAATCGATCTTTCGCACGCCGCCCGGCAGGGTGATCACGCCAACGCAGGGATCACGATGAGGAGTCGGCATGACGGCAGGTCAGCACATACGGCGCGCCACCACGGTGCTCGGGCGGAGCACTCTGGTCATGGCAGCGCTCGCCACCGCGACGGTGAGCGCCACGGCGATGGCGAACGCCACGGCGACAGCCGGACCGGGCGCGCAGGGCGCCGCGCGTGCGGCGGCCGCGACGGTGCCGGACGCGGAGACGCAGGGGAGCGAGTGCGCCGACGTACGGGAGAAGGTCGAGCGCCTGGAGGGCCGCATCACCCCGAACGCCTGCGCGTTCATCAAGCGGCAGATCGCCTTCGGTGAGACGCCGACCGGGACGCCGCCGGAGCCGGGCGAGTCCAGCCACCCCCGGGTCCGGGCGTACCTGGACATCTTCGACCCGGAGGCGACGCTGTGGGAGGCGGGCGGTGCCCCGCAGCGCGGGCACACCACGATCGGCAACTCCATCATCGGCTCCCTGCGCCTGGTCCCCGACCTGCGCTACCGGGGGACGGAGGTGGTCGCCGACGGTGCGGTGGCGATGTTCGGGCAGTGGAACGAGGTCACGATCAAGGGGCAGCAGGTGGCCTACCCCCAGATCGCGCGCAACGTACTGTCCGACGACGGCAAGAGCATCCAGGCACGGCGCTACTACGACCGCTACACCGTGTTCCGCTCCGCCGCCCCCGAGCTGCGCAACCTGTTCGAGGGCATCACCGACGCGGGCTCGGCGACAGGCGGCGCCCCGGAGCGCTTCCGCGCCGACGAGATCACGGCCCGCCTCGCGGCGTGGAACAACGAGGACACCGCCGCGCTGACCGAGCGGATGGGCGGCGCCCGACTGACGGCCCCCGGCCTGCCCCGGCCGCTGGCCACCGCCGCGGGCAAGACCGCCTACCTCCAGCGCCTCTTCGACCACGCCGACGTCCAACTCACGGCGGGCCAGGTCGCGTTCGGCGAGACCACCACCTACGTGGAGTGGCACGGCACGGCAACCAGCGCGAAGGGGACGGACGTACCGTTCGGGATCGTCGAGCGCTTCGGCCCCGGCGGCGAGTGGGAGCTGTCCTTTGACACACTCCCGCTGATCGCCGACAAGACCGAGATCGCCGCGCTCTTCCAGAGGCTGGCGCAGCCCTGACCGCCGGCGGTGCGGCGCCCCGCAGAGGCGCCGCACCGCTGCGGGAGGGGGCGGCCTCTGCGCCGTCCCGGTGCGTGTCACCCCAGAGGATCGCTCTGCGCGGGGTGGTAGGGGAGCGCGAAGGGCAGCCCGAGGTCGGCGGGCAGGAGGGCGCCGACCCAGGCGTCCCTCAGGCTGCCCCCGTTGGTCTGCGCCGCACGCAGGGTGCCCTCCCGGACGAAGCCGACCTTCTCCGCCACGGCCCAGGAGGCACTGTTCCCGGCCTCCGCCCGCCACTCCAGGCGCTGGACTCCCCGCTCGCTGAACGACCAGGCGGCCAGGGCGAGTACCGCCTCCGTCGCATAACCCCGGCCCCGGTGCTCCGCCACGGTCCAGTACCCGACTCCCCAGGTGTCGGCATGACGGTGCACATTGACCGACGCCACCAGCACTTTGCTGTCCCGGCCCTCCACCGCGAAGTGGTACATCGTGTCGTCGCGCCAGCCGCGCGGCACCACCTCGCGCAGGTAGAAGGCGGCGTGCTGGCGTTCGTACGGCGCGGGAAGGTCCGTCCACCGCCGAATGTCGGGATCCTGGCAGGCCGCGAGGACCGCGTCCTCGTCACCGGGATCATGCGGGCGTACAAGCAGGCGCTGCGTCGTCAGGGAAACAGGTTCCATGGGCGGTGATTCTGACGCCCACTCACCCGCCCGGCCATCGATTTGTGACGTACCCGGGCCCGCTGCCTAAGCGGATCTCGACGGCGAAACGATCACGGCCGTGGCCGCACGCTACGAGGAACTCGCCCTCCGCCGCGAAGCGACCGTCCTGGTCGCAGCCGTCAGCGGTGGCCCAGCACGTTGACCACCCGTCCGCTGGGATCGCGGACGAAGAACGGCCGCACGCCCCATTCCCCGTCCTGCAAGGGGTGGATGATCTCCCCCCTCACCGCACGCCGGCCCGCACCTCGCGCAGGAAGGGCCCGACCACGTCGAGGAACGCGCCCGGCGCGGAGGAGAACGGCAGGTGCCCGGTGTCCAGCACCGCGAGCCGCGCCCCCGGGACGAGACGGTGCGCGACCCTCCCGTAGTGCAGGGGGGAGACCAGATCGCGCCGCCCCCACACGACCAGCGTCGGCGCCGCGATCGCGTCCGCGCGCCCGCTCAGGTCGAAGTCGGGGGAGGCGAAGCTGCGCCACATCGAGCGGTACGTGGCCCGCCCGGCCGCCGTCGCCCCGGTGCGCAGGACCCGCTCGGCGACGGCGCGGTCGTGCTCCCCGGCGGGGCGCAGATAGGCGCGCACGACGTACGGCAGCAGCCGCCCGGCGGCCGGCGAGGAGGCGCACATCCGGTAGTAGGCCCGGGTGAGCGCGCTACGCCGCGCGAAGCCGCCGGAGTTGACCAGGACCAGGGCGGCCACGTGCTCGGGCCGCTCCACGGCGAGACGGGCCGCCGCATAGCCGCCGACGGAGTTGCCGATGAACACGGCCGGCCCCAGCCCGAGTTGGTCGACGAACTCGCCGAGCGCGCGTGCCAGGCGATCGGCGCCGACCGTGGTGTCCGTCCCGGAGGCCCCGTGCCCCGGCCAGTCGACGGCGAGCACCCGGTGCTCGCGGGCGAGGGCGCCCAGGACCGGATCGAAGTCGCGGTGGTCGTGCAGGTTGGCGTGGAGCAGCACGAGCGGCGGCCCCTCGCCCACCTCGCGCCAGGCCACCGTGCCGGCCGCGGTTTGCACCGTACGCATGCGGGACTCCCTGCTCGACGGGCGACCGGAGCGTTCACTGACCGTCCGGTCGGTCAACTAGTACGGTAAACTAGCCCAGTTGGCGACGGCAAGCACACGCAGGAGGGGAGCCCCCGGTTGAACCTCAGGCAGCAGGCCGCGGCCCGTACCCGCGCGGCCCTGATCGACACCGGTCTGCGCCTGACCGAGCGGGTCGGCCTGGCGGCCCTGAGCGTCAACGCCCTCGTAGCCGAACTCGGCGTCTCCAAAGGGGTGTTCTTCCACCACTTCGGCACCCGCGCCGGCTACCTCCTGGCCCTCCACCGCGAGTTCCACGACCGCCTCGAAACGGCGCTCGAGGCGGCGATCGCCGACCACCGGCCCGGCCCCGACCGCCTCCTCGCCGGCTCGTACGCCTACCTCGACGCCTGCCTGCGCGACCGCGGCGTCAAAGCCCTCCTCCTGGAAGCCCGCGCCGAACCGGCCATCGTCGAGGAGGTCCAGTCCCGCAACGCCCGCAGCGCCACCCTCGCGGAGGCGGACTTCCGTGCGATGGGCTGGCGCCACCCCGCGGACGGCGCCCGCCTGTGGGTCGCCATGGTCGCCGAAACGGCCCTCCTCGAACTCACCACCGGCCCCCGCCCCCAAACCCGCGACGCCCTGCGGCAGTTCACCATCCGTCCCGCCCACTGACGCCGGCGGGCGAGCCGACAGCAGCGACCCAAGCGACCGTCCACAGACCTACGCAGCCCTACACGGCCGTACGCAGCCGTACGCAGCCGTACGCAGCCGTACGCAGCCGTACGCAGCCGTACGCGAGCCGTACGCGAGCCGTACGCGAGCCGACGGGGAAAGGAGCGGACCGGATGGACCTGTCGGGGGATACCCCATGGCCGCGGCCCTGATCCAGGAGGGGACGCCGCCCCAGGAGGCCGCGTACCGCCTGGGCTACTTCGACCAGCCCCACCTGGCCCGCTCCCTGAAGCGCTACGCCGGCCGCACCGCCACGCAGCTGGCCGCCCCGGACCCGGCGCGCCCCTGCCGCTTCTGTACAAGACCGCGCTCCCGCCGCCCACTTAGAGTTCACGTCATAGCCGACGGGCCCGGGGCGAAGCCCCCGGACCGACACATCACGGAGGAATCATGCGCAAGGTTGTCGCGGGTCTGTTCGTCTCGCTCGACGGTGTCGCACAGGCGCCCAACGAGTGGCAGTTCGCCTTCGACGAGGAGATGGGCGCCGCGATGGCCGCGACCCTGGAGGCGGCGGACACGATCCTGCTGGGCCGGGTGACGTTCACCGAGTGGGCCGGGTACTGGCCGACGGTCACCGAGGGCGAGGACGCCGGCTTCGCGACGTGGATCAACGAGTCGCCCAAGTACGTCGTCTCCTCGACGCTGGACAGCGTCGACGACTGGTCGAACAGCACCCTGGTCACGGGCGACCTGGCCGAGGCGGTGGAGGAGCTCAAGGCCGGCGAGGGCAAGGACATCACGGTCGCGGGCAGCCCGACCCTGGTGCGCTCGCTGCTGGAGGCGGACCTGCTGGACGAACTGGTGCTGCTGATCCACCCGGTGGTGGCCGGCGAGGGCCGCGCGAAGCTCTTCACCGACGACACCCCCCTGAAGAAGCTGGAGCTGGTGAGCGCCCAGCCCACCAGCAGCGGCGTCATCATCGCCACCTACCGCCCGGCGCGCTGACCTACGCGGAGGCCCCCGGCCCACCC
Source organism: Streptomyces polyrhachis (assembly GCF_042663125.1). Lineage (NCBI taxonomy): Bacteria > Bacillati > Actinomycetota > Actinomycetes > Kitasatosporales > Streptomycetaceae > Streptomyces > Streptomyces polyrhachis. Next base: position 58,198 of record NZ_JBHSZO010000021.1, read on the forward strand.
CGTAGAAGGGGTGATCCGGGGGCCGCCGCGCGCCTGCTACGGGCCGTCCCTACGGCTGCGTCGCGATCTGGATGAGATTGCCGCAGGTGTCATCGAAGACGGCGGTGGTCACGGGCCCCGTCACCACCGGCTCCTGGGTGAAGCGCACCCCCAGGCCGCGCAGCCGCTCGTACTCCGCCTCCACGTCCTCCACGGCGAACTGGGCGATCGGAATCCCGTCCTGGACGAGCGCGTCACGATAGGGCCTGACGGCGGGATGCCCGGCGGGCTCCAGCAGCAGCTCCGCACCCCCCGCCTCCTCGGGCGCCACGACGGTCAGCCACCGGTCCTGCCCGCCCACCGGGACGTCGTGCTTCTTCACGAAGCCGAGAACGCGGGTGTAGAAATCCAGGGCCTTGGCCTGGTCATCGACGAAGACGCTGGTCAGACGAATCCTCATGAGGTGCTCTCCTGCGGTCCAAAGGTGTCGGGTACGGGCCGCCGCTCGACGATCAGCCGCAGCGGAGCCGTATCCAGCGGATTCTGGCCCGAAAAGCAGAGCATCCAAGGGCGTGCGGGGGCGCGTGTCTACTTCCAGACGGCGAACGCCTCGTCGTCGCTGCTTCGCAGCAGGCCGCCCTTGACCCACTCGACCTTCTCGGGGGCCGCGCTGGAGCCCGCGTCGGAGAGGTAGATGGAGCAGGCCTCGTAGCTCTCGCCCGCCGGGGCCTTGTCGAACGTGCTGGAGTCGTGCTTGTCGAGGCACTTGTCGAACGTGGGCGCGTCCTTGTAGGTGAGCTGCCCGTCCTCGCCCACGACCGGCTCCGGGAAGGCGCTCATGATGTTCAGCCGGGTCAGCAGGCCGCTGTCCGCCGTGAGGTCGAAGGAGGGCCCCCGCACGCTCCCGGCCTCGGTCTTGGTCACCCGGTAGTGGACGTAGTACGGCGTACGGCCCTGGTACTGGTCGGCGTCCTTGAGGCCGGACAGGTCAGCGGAGGTGCCGGCGTCCACGCGCAGCACGCTGACCTCCAGGTTGTCCTTCTTCGCCGGGTCGCCGTAGGACAGCTCCTGGGTGTCGCCGGAGCAGCCGGTGAGCGCGAGCGCGGCGGCAGCGGCGGTGAGGGCGGCGAGTGCGGTACGGGTGGTCAAGGTTCCCCCTGGAGATGGTGGTCGTAAGGATCGGCCGGCGGTCAGTACGGGCCGCTGCCGGGCTGGTGGAGCGGGTGGGACCGGCCGGCCTCGGCTGTACGGGCCGCGCCGCGGGCGAGCGTCAGGTCCATGGCGGCGAACGCCGCCAGCCCCGCGAACGCGCCCAGGTGCAGCAGCCACCAGCCGCTTTCGTAGGTGCCCAGGGGCTGGCCGTCGAAGGCGTCGTTGCCCAGGAGCACCAGCGGGAAGGAGCCGGCGCACAGCAGGCCCACGACCCGCGGCGCGCGCGAGGGCGCGTACGGCGTGAGGGCGCGGTAGCCGACGGTGAGTGCGGCCAGGAGGAAGAGCAGCGACGGCCAGGTCACCAGGCCGCCCGGGGGGCCGCCGGGCGGGAGGTCGGACAGCGCGAGGACGTCCTCCGTCCTCAGGGCGATGCCGCCTGTCGCGCCCTCGCCCTCGTAGGGGAAGACCATGGCGATGTGCGGCAGTGCGGCGGCGAGCACCGCCCCGACCGCGAGGCATGCCAGCCCGGCGCCCAGCACGATGCCCCAGCGCGGGCCCGGTCCGGCGGGCGGCGCGGTCGGCACCATCCGTGGGCCCGCGCCGGGGTGCCCGGTCGCCGCGTAGGGGTTGCCGGCGAGCGGCTGCCCGGCGCTGTCCGCCGCGTTGACGATCTGCACGTGCCCCGGCGCGTACCGCCGGGCCTTCGCGGTCAGCTTGGCCAGGTGGAACTTCCGCCGCTCGACCGCCACATGGAGCTGCGCGGGCATCGCCGGATCGGCGGGCAGCGCCTCGGCGCCCGCGGGGATGAGCGCGCCGTCGCGCAGCCGCGTACCGAGGAGGACCTGCGGGCCGAGCGCGGGGGAGTCGGCGACGACGAGGGCGGTGACGTCGGCCCACGGCAGCCGGACGTTGCCGATGCGCACACCGGAGGGGTCGAACTGGAAGAGGACGCGCCGCGCGTCGAACCACAGGAAGACGTACGGTGCGGCCACCACGAGAACGGTGCCGCCCTTCACGTCCAGCACCCAGCCGCACAGCAGCGCGAAGCCCACGAGCGCGCCGATCAGACCCCAGAGCTTCGCGAGGTCGGCGGGGGAGAACGGGCCCGTCACCCGGTATCGCTCCCACCGCGCTCGGCGGCGCCGAACGGGCGCCCCCAGTACGGGAGTCGGCGGCGGATAGCTCACGGTCGGATCCCCTGGTGGACGTCGCGGACCAGCACGGCACGTCACCCCGTACAGGAGCCCCCGCCGCAACGAGCCCTGGTCGGCTCGCGGAACGTTTGTACCGCACCCGGGTGACAGATCATCTACCCGGCCCCCAACCGGAGATGAAGATCACACAGCGGAAGGCCGCCTGACGGGGACCCCCGGGCGTGGGGAGCGCGGCCTGCTTCGCGTACTGACGCGGGCACGGCCACGGGTCCCCGACCGGCCACGCGAGGCGGCCGGTCGGGGACCCGTGGACGTGGGGGCTGTCCGCTGCACCCGGCTGGGGGTCAGCGGCGCAGGTCGAAGCGGTCGGCGTCCATCACCTTGTTCCAGGTGCGGACGAAGTCGCGCAGGAACTTCGGCGTCGCGTCGTCGGCCGCGTACACCTCGGCGACGGCGCGCAGTTGGGCGTTCCAGCCGAAGGCGAGATCGACGCGCCCGGCCGTCCAGCGCTGCTTCCCGGTGGCGCGGTCGGTGCCGACATAGGTGCCGTCATCGGCCGATGACGGCTCCCACGACGTACGCATGTCCAGCAGGTTGACGAAGAAGTCGTTCGTCAACTGCCCCGGCTTGTCGGTGAGTACGCCCAGCGGCGAGTGCTGGTAGTTCACGTCGAGCACCCGCATGCCGCCGAGGAGCACGGTCATCTCGGGGGCGCTGAGGCCGAGTTGGTTGGCCCGGTCGAGCAGCATGTACTCGGGCGCCAGCGGGGCGCTCTTGGCGGCGTAGTGCCGGAACCCGTCGGCCTTGGGCTCCAGTACGTCGAAGGCCTCGGGGTCGGTCCACTCCTGGAGTGCGTCACCGCGCCCCGGCGTGAAGGGCACGCTCACCTCGTGGCCCGCCGCGCGCGCCGCCGCCTCGATCGCCGCGCAGCCGCCGAGCACGACCAGGTCGGCGAACGACACCCGCACATCCCCGCTCTGCGCGGCGTTGAACCGCTCCCCGACAGCCTCGATCGCCTGGATGACGTGCGCCAGGTCGCCGGGTTCGTTGGGGGCCCAGTCGCGTTGCGGCTCCAGGCGGATCCGGCCGCCGTTGGCCCCGCCGCGCATGTCGCTGCAGCGATACGTCGACGCCGCCGACCAGGCGGTGTAGATCAGCTGCCGGGGGGTGAGGCCGCAGGCGAGCAGGTCGGCCTTGAGCGAGGCGATGTCCTCCTCGCCGACCAGCGCGTGCACCACCGGCTCGATCGGGTCCTGGAACAGCTGCGGGGTGGTGGGCACCATGGAGCCCCGGTAGCGCACGAGCGGACCCAGGTCGCGGTGGATGAGCTTGAACCACGCCTTGCGGAACTCCTCCTGCATCTCCTGCGGGTTCTCCAGCCAGCGCCGGGTGATCTGCTCGTAGATCGGGTCGACGCGCAGCGCGATGTCGGAGGTGAGCATGCCCGGCTGGTGCTTCTTGGCCGGGTCGTCGGGAGAGGGGGTGGTGTCGGCGCCCGCGTTGTCCTTGGGCCGCCACTGCCACAGCCCGCCGGGGCCGCGCCACTTCTCCCACTCGTAGCCGTAGAGGTTCTCCAGGAAGGTGTTGTCGAAGGTGGTCGGGGTCGGGGTCCAGGTCACCTCGAGGCCGCTGCTCGTCGCGTCGGCGCCGACCCCGGTGCCGTAGGAGTTCTTCCAGCCCAGGTCCTGCTCCTGAAGCGGCGCCGCGGCCGGGGGCGGCCCCACCATGTCCTGCGGGCCGGCGCCGTGGGTCTTGCCGATGGTGTGGCCGCCGACGATCAGCGCGGCGGTCTCGATGTCGTTCATCGCCATCCGCTTGAACGTCTCACGGATGTCGGCCGCGGAGGCGAGCGGGTCGGGATTGCCGTCCGGGCCTTCGGGGTTGACGTAGATGAGGCCCATCTGCGCGGCGGCGAGCGGCTGTTCGAGCACGTGCGTGGACGAGAAGCGCTCGCTCTCCGGCGCCATCCAGGTGTGCTCGGGACCCCAGTACGTCTCGTCGCCCTGCCACCAGTCGATACGCCCCCCGCCGAAGCCCATCGTCTTGAAGCCCATCGACTCCAGCGCGCAGTTGCCGGCGAACTCCATCAGGTCCGCCCACGACAGCTTCCTGCCGTACTTCTTCTTCACCGGCCACAGCAGCCGCCGCGCCTTGTCGAGGTTGGCGTTGTCGGGCCAGCTGTTGATGGGGGCGAAGCGCTGCATGGCGTGGCCGGCGCCCCCGCGCCCGTCCTCGGTGCGGTAGGTGCCGGCGGCGTGCCAGGCCATGCGGATGAAGAAGGGGCCGTAGTTGCCGAAGTCGGCGGGCCACCAGTCCTGGGAGTCGAGCATGAGGGCCTCGAGGTCGCGCCGCACCTCGTCCAGGTCGAGGGTGTCGAACGCGGCGCCGTAGTCGAAATCCTCATCCATCGGATCGATGGCCGGAGGATTCTGCTGCAGCAGCTTCAGATTCAGCTGATCGGGCCACCAGTCGCGCACCCCGCCGACAGCCTCGGGGCGATTGATTCGACCGGCGTTGACGGGACAACCATCTGCGGATTGGGAGGACACGGCATTCCCTTCGAGAAACGAACTGCACACCGCTGGAATATCGCCCGGCCTCGCAGCGGCCGACGACAGTCCGATACGACGAAGAGTCTTACCCGAACCACTGAACAGACCCGGCATTTCCACGGCGCGCGGCTCCACGAACCCCCGACCACCCGACCGCACCGGGCACAGGATGTCGGGTCCGGCACAGTGGGACGCCCATAGCGTGAAGCCCAGTGAGGGAAGGACGGCCAGGAATGCTGGAACGGCTGAACCAGGCCATGGGCCACATCGAGGAGCATCTCGACGAGCCCATCGACGTAGCCGAGCTGGCCCGTATCGCCATGACGTCGGAGTACCACTTCCGGCGGATGTTCTCCGCACTGGCGGGCATCCCGCTCTCCGAGTACGTCCGCCGCCGGCGGCTGACGCTCTCCGGAGCCGAGGTGCTCGCCGGGGAGCGGACGCTGCTCGAGGTCGCGGTGCGGTACGGATACAGCTCGGGCGAGGCCTTCGCGCGTGCTTTCCGCGCCGTGCACGGGGTCGGCCCCGGCGAGGCGCGGCGCACGGGCGCGGCGCTGCGATCCCAGCCGCGGATGTCCTTCCGGTTGATCGTCGAAGGGAGCAGCAGCATGCGGTACCGGTTGGTGGAGAAGGACGCGTTCCGGATCGTGGGCAGGGGGACGCGGGTCCCGCTGGTCTACGAGGGGATGAATCCGGCCATCGTGGAGTTCGTCAAGGGCATCGGCAGGCAGACGCTGGGGCGGTGGGAGGAGTACGCGGACGGGGAGCCCGGCGGTGTCGTGGCCGCGGTGAGCAACCACTTTGCCGACGATGCGGAAGGCACCGAGATCGACTACTTCCACGGAGTGGTGAGCGACGCGGAGGTGCCCGGGGCCTCGGAGAGCCTCGACGTCGAGCCGGGGACGTGGGCGGTGTTCGAGTCCTCGGGGGAGTTTCCGCTGGCTGTCCAGCACCTCTGGCGGGATGTGTACACGCAGTGGTTCCCGTCCAACCCCTACCGGAGCCGGCCGGGTCCGTCGCTCTCGCGCACGCGGGTGTCCCAGGACGGTACGCACGCGGACGCGGAGGTGTGGATTGCGGTGGAGCGGACCGGCGGTTGAACCCACGGCCTGCGGTCGTACGGCCGCTTGTCCTGCCCTACGGCCCCGCGCAGCCGGGCTCGGCGGGCGTGAGCGCGAGGGTCACGGCCGCCTCGCAGTGCAGGAGGGTGGTCGCGAACACCGGGACCGGGCTGTCGTCACCACCGATGAGCAGCTCGATCTCGGTGCAGCCCAGCACGACGCCCTCGGCGCCCGCCGCGACGAGGTCGGCGATGACGTCCCGGAAGTACCGCCGGGACTCCTCCCGTACGACGCCGAGGCACAACTCCTCGTAGATGACCTCATGGACCCGCCGGCGCCCGTCGGCGCCGGGAGTGAGCACCTGGAGTCCATGGGCGGCGAGGCGGCCGCGGTAGAAGTCCTGCTCCATCGTGAAGGCGGTGCCCAGCAGTCCGACGCGCCGCAGGCCCTGCGCCCGTACGGCCGCCGCGGTGGTGTCGGCCAGGTGCACGAGCGGGATCCGCACCGCGGCTGCCACCTGGTCGGCGACCTTGTGCATGGTGTTGGTGCAGATCAGCAGCAGGTCCGCGCCGGCCGCCTGGACCGCGACCGCCGCCTCGGCCAGCACCGTGCCGGCCTCCTCCCAGCGGCCCGCCACCTGGAGCTGCTCGATCCGCGCGAAATCCACGGAGTACAGCACGCACGGCGCGGAGTGCAGCCCGCCCCGCCGCTCACGCGTCAACTCGTTGAGCAGCCGGTAGTACTCGGCCGTGGACTCCCAACTCATGCCCCCGAGCAACCCGATGGTCTTCATCACGCCACACTCTCACGACCGCCGATCCCGGGTGCCGGCCGCGCCCCCGTACCCGGCCCCTGCCTCCCTCCCGCTGTGCCGCCCCTCCTGCTGTATCGCCGCGCGGTCCTGCCGCGGCCGTACGGCGCCTCGGCACCGAGGTCGACGCCGATCCGGGCCACCCCTATTCCGAACCGATGGTGACAGCTATGGTGCGTAAATTGTTTCCACTGCTGAGACCGGAGGACCCGGATGAGCCGCGACGCACGTGCCGTGCTGACGGCCGGGGTGGGCGGCGCGCTCATAGCCGGCTGCACCATGGGCAACGTCGGCAGCAACGTGATGCCGGTGCTCCTCGCCGGGTTCGGGCAGCGGTTCGACCTGTCCGACACCGCGTCGGGCGTGGTCGCCGCCGCCCAGCTGCTGGCCACGGCCGCGGCCGCGCTGCTCCTGTCGCGGCGGGCGATGCGGGCGGGACGGGTGCGGATGGCCCGCTGGGGCCTGATCGCCGCCGCCGCGGGCCTGGGCGGTGCCGCGCTGGCGGACAGCATGGCGGCCCTGCTCGTAGCGAACGTGGTCGCCGGCGCGGGGCTGGGGGCCACGTTCGCGGTGGCGGCGGCCGCGCTGGCCGGGGCACGTGACAGCGAACGGGCCGCGGTGGTGGCCGTGTTCGGCAGCGCCGTGGTCATCGCGCTGCTGCTGATCGCGGTCCCGCAGGCGAACGCGCTGTGGGGCGGCGCCGCCGGGTTCGCGGTGGTCGCCGCGTGCTGCGCGCCTGCGTGGTGGCTGGTACGGGCCCTGCCCGAGGGCGGCGCGACACCGTTGGAGTCCGAGGCCCGCAGCGCGCCGCCGCGGTGGTTCCTGGCGGCGATCGCCCTGCTCGCCGTCACCGACCAGGGCGCCTGGTCCTACGCCGGGGTCCTGGGCGAGGACCATGCGGGGCTGTCCGCCGGCGCGGTCTCCGTGGTGCTCGCGCTCGCCGGTGTCGCGGCGCTGGCCGGGGTGGGTGCGAGCGCGGTGGCGGCCCGGCGGGTGGGGCGGGCGGCGACGTTGCTGCTCCTCCTGTGCCTGGCGGGGGCGGCCAAGTTCCTGGTCGCGTCCTGCCCGTACGCACCGGTGTACACGGCGGCGACGATCGTCTGGCAGGTGTGCTACCTGGGTCTGCTGGTGCAGATGCTGGCGATGGTGACCTGCGCGGACCGCAGCGGCCGGTGGGCGGCGGCGGCCGGCGGCGCGCTGGCGATCGGCGCGGGCGTGGGTCCGGCCGTGTGCGGATGGCTGCTGGACGTGAGCGGTGAGCCTGCGCTCGGCGTGTTCCTGGCGGCGGCCACCGCGGCGGCCGCGGTGCCGCTGGTGGCCACCGCGCGGCGAGTGGAGGCCGGGGTGGAGGAGGCTGCGAGCGAGGCGCACCAGCCGGGTTGAGCGCGTCAGGCGCTCAGACCGCGCGGGCCCGCAGGGCGATCGCGTCCAGGAGCAGCCCGAGCGTCGTCTCGAACTGGTCGTCCTCGTCGGCCTCGGCCAGGTACGGCGCCACCGCGGCCAGATCCGGATAGCGGCTCGGGGAGACCGCCAGGTACTCGCGCCGCCAGGCCCTGCGATCACCCTCCCGCGAGGCGCTGCCCAGCGCGACGACCGAGGCCTCGTAGGAGGACACGGCCAGGGCGGTGTCGACCAGGGACCGGTAGTAGCGGGCCGCGTCGCGGTCGGCGAACCCGGCCCCGCGCAGGGCCGCGATGACCACGTCCGCCCCGTGGAACTCCGCCTCGCGGCGCGCGACACGGGTGGCGACGAGGACCGCGACCTGCGGGTGGGCGACGCAGACCGCGCGCACCCGGCGGGCCAGCGCCTCCAGCGTGGGGCGCCACTCCTTGGACGGGGCGAAGCCGTCCATCGCCTTCTGGAGCAGCCGCTCGGCGAGCCCGAGCAGGATCTCGTCCTTGCCCGCGAAGTGCCGCAGCACCGCCGTGTGGTTGACGCCCAGCTCCGAGCCCAGGCGGCGCAGCGTGAGGGCGTCGGCGCCCTCCCGGTCCACCAGGGCCAGCGCCGTGTCCAGGATCAGGTCGGGGTTGAGCGAGGTGGACGGCGGACGACCGCGCCGCGGCCTGCTCCGCGGCGCCGCCTTCGCCCGGGGTGCGGTCATGCCCGTCATCCTATCGAGGGCCGCCGCATCTCCCGGGGGCGGAGAATCCGGCCTCAGCCGCCCGTCTCCAGGTACGTGACGAGGGCCGTCAGCGCGGCCACCGTCTCGGCGTCGCGGCCCTCGTCCTCCGCCGTGTCCCAGGCGCTCGTCTTGACCACCACCACGTCCGCCTGCGGATCGACCCAGAGGTACTGCCCGTGGATACCGATCCCGGTGAACGCACGCCGCGCGCCGCCCAGCGTCCACCACTGGTTCGCGTACCCGTAGTGCCTGGGGGCGTCCGCGCCGAGCGCGCCCACCGCCAGGTGCGCCAGATCCGCGCCGCGGCTGCGCTCGACCCACCGCGCGGGCACGATCTGCCGCCCGTCGAGCTGCCCGCCGCGCGCCATCACCAGGCCCAGGCGCGCCAGATCCCGTACGGCCGCGTTGAACGAACCGCCGCCCAGCGCGGTGCGCGGCCGGCCGCGGGTGAGGAAGTAGTACGCGTCGCGCTCCGCCCCGACGCGGCTCCACAGGCGGCTGTGCGCGTACTGCGCGAGCGCCGTGCCCGTCGCGGCCTCCAGGACCCAGCCGAGGACCTGGGAGTCCACGGTCGAGTAGGTGAACGTGGTGCCCGGCCGCGCCGCGCGCGGCAGCGAGCGCACCACCTCCAGCAGCGATCCGCCGCCCGACACCGCCCGTTCGAAGCGCGCGAACGACGAGGCGGGGTCCGCGTAGTCCTCCGTGAACTCCACACCGCTGCTCATGTGCAGCAGGTCCCCGACCGTCGGCCCGTCGTACGCGCTGCCCGCCAGGTCCGGCAGGTAGCCGGCCGCCTTGTCGTCCAGCGATCCCAGGGCGCCCTCCTCCAGGGCGATCCCGACGAGCATCGACGTGACCGACTTGGTCAGGGAGAACAGCTGGAACCTGGCCCGCGGCGAGGCGAACCGCCCCGGGTACTCCTCACGCACCAGCGCCCCGCGGTGCAGCACGGCGAAGCCCGTGGTGTGGGTGCGCGCGTGCAGCTGGGCGAGGGTGCGCCGCTCGCCGTCGTGCTCGTACGTGAACGCGCGCAGCGCCGGCCCGTACGGCAGCGGCCGGGGCACTGCCGCCCGGGCCACCGGCCGGGTCGGCAGTACGGCGGACATGTGCGTGAACGTCCACTCGTTCAGCGGCCGGGAGAACGCGAGGTCGGCCTGGTGGCGCCACAGCCAGCCGGCCCCGGCGCCCAGGCCGGCGACCGCCGCCCCGAGCGCCAGGGCGCCGCCCGCTCGTCTCGTGCCCGTGCCCATCGCGACCTCCAGCATCCCGCCGACCATAATTTCGGACCAATGGTGACACCAGAGTTCGCAACGAGCAAGGACGCGGCCCGCAGCGAGGCCGCCGTGCCCGTCCAGCGGCTGAACCACGCCCGGGACCGACCCCCGTACAGCCCCCGATCACCTCGGCCCGCGGCGCCCGGGCCGCCTCCTCCCGCCAGGCCACCAGGCCACCAGGCGCGGGCAGGCCCGGCACGTGATCAGCGCCTGGTCCAGCCCGCGCAGGGAACCCGTCCGCGATGCGGTCGCGGCGGGGAAGGCGTGCGCGTCCGGCACGGGGTGATCGCCGTCGTGCATGCCACGTTCCTTGCCGGCGAAGTCGGGGCGTGCGATGAGGTCGAAGCCCGAGCCGTGCCAGAAGCCCGCCGGCTCGCCGAGCAGGCCCGCCTTCCGCCGCACGCCGTCGCTGTCGGGGCTGCAGCGGGCCGATGAAGCCGGCACTGGGGTTCTCCCGCGCGGTCGTGCGGTGCGTTACGAGAGCCCCGTGCCGCGGCGCCCACGCCGGACGGGGACGGCCCCGGCCCGGGTGCTCGCGGCGGCGCGCTCAGGACGGGGTGGAGCGGACCGCGACGCGGTCGTCGGTGAGCTTCACTTCCCAGGACGGCTCGGTCACCGAGGCCGGGCCCCGGACCGGCTGGCCGTCCGTCAGGCGGAACTCGCTGCCGTGCCACGGGCACTTGATGCACCCGTCGCCGACGATCTCGCCCTTGTCCAGGGGGCCGCCCTCGTGGGTGCAGGTCGCCGAGAGCGCGTAGACGGTGCCCTGGTACCGCACCAGCACCACCGGTACGCCGCCCGGCGTGACCCGCGTCGGCTTGCCCTCGGTCAGATCCGACAGCGCGGCTACGTCCGTCCAGTCGGTGACCGGCTCCTGGAAGGCGGTGTGGTTGACGCCGATGCCCCGTACGAGCGACAGGTGGCCGCCCAGATAGGCCGCGCACGCGGCGCTGCCCAGGGCCGCCGCGCTCAGCGCGATGCCGGACCGGCGGCAGCCCCTGCGGCGTACCAGCCAGGAGGCCGCCTGCAGAGCGGTCGCCGTCAGGTTGCCCCACGCGTGGACCAGGCCGACCCGCTGGGTGGCGCCGATGGTGTCGGACCAGTCGCTGGCGCCGGTGGCCGCCGCCGGCAGCGCGGCGAGGACGCCCAGGCCCACCAGGCGGCGGGCCGCCGGGGCACCCGAGCGGCCCGCTGTGGCATCCAGCGCGCAGGCCATCGCCCAGGCGCCGATCGGCAGGGTGGTCGCGATGGGGTGCACGGGGTGCCCCAGCCACGTACCCGACAGCGCGTTCTTCACAGCGGTACGGGCCGTGACCTTGTGCACCCGGCCGGCGGCCAGGTGGCACAAGCGATCGAGCGCGTCGGCGTCGGCGATGCGTTCGATCGCGCTCTCGATCATCTTCGGCATGGTGCTCGCTCCTCGGCACAAAACGGCGGCCTGGCTCTGCCGCCCAGCGTCACACGCGCCTACGAAGTCGGCGACCGCACGCGCCGCCGCCTCCCGCCGACCGCACGCGGCGCCCGCTGCCCGACAGCGCGTCCGCTCCCGCGCGCCCGCCGCGCCTCCGCATCGTGAACCGTGCCGGCGGGTGCGGTACTCCAGCTCGGCGGTGGCCTTGAAGGGGAGCGGCGTGTGTCCGCCGTCGTTCTCCCCGACCCCTCAGGCGATCGCCAGGACGATGGCCAGTGTCGAGTCGTACTGGCGCTGGCGGCCCGCGAGGGATTCCAGCTGCTGGAGGGCGTGCTGCCACTGCTGGGGCTGCGCGGCGGCGAAGGCCGGCCAGCCGACGACCACGAGCAGCCGGCCGGGGACCTCGGGGCCCCAGCCCAGGGTGCCGCTCGCCTGCTGGAAGGCGTCCCAGTTGCGGGCCGCCGCCGGGGGCAGGCCCAGGGTGCTTGCGCACCGCTCCAGGAAGCCCTGCTCGTCGGTGACCGCGGCGAGGTCGAGGGCGAGGACCTTCCAGCCGGCGGACTGCACCGCCTGGGCGAGGGTGGCGTGCGACATGGGAGCACCGCTTTCAAGGTACGGAACGGGGTCGGGCGCCCGTACGGGACGGGGCGGTTCGTTCGTCCACCATGCCCCAGCGGCCGTGATCCCTCACGCCGAGCGCGGGCGGGCAGCGCCCCGATCCGCCGGCGCCCCTACGACGCCGCGTCGGCCGCCGGGCAGGGTTCGCCGGGTGATTCCGGCGAGGTGGCCGTCGTGGCTCTGGAGATCGCCATATGGATTTCACATTGGTTTCGTTGCGTGCTTGACCCGGTGGGCGCTAACGTCTCGGGCATGGCAGCTGGAATTGATCTGACTGCCCGGCGGCATGTCGATTTCGGTCGGCTCGCCAGCGGGCTCTGTAATAGCTGATCGCGCGTGATGGACGCGGGTTCTCCCCGCGCTTCCACGCCGTTTTCCTGTGGGATCCCCCTTCTCCGCCTCGGAACGGCGGCTCTGCTTCTGAGCTGCCGTTTTCGTGTGGTGAGTGGCTGCGGGCCGAGTTTCCCGTTTCTCTGCGCGCGGGTCCTCGGCTGCATAAGCGGCGCGTGCGCGCCCGCGTTTCCGAACGGCCCGCCTTTCTCGTTCCCTTGCGGCGTCCATGGCTTATTCGGGATGTCCGCGTACCTGAAAACAGGAGACAGTTCATGAGTGATCCCAGCCAGCCCTCCATCGGACGGCGTGGTGTGCTCGCCGGTGCTGCCGCGGTCGCCGCCGCGGCCGCGGTGCCCGCCGTCGGCGTCGGGCGAGCAGTCGCGGATACGGGCGCCGGCACGCGGCCCAACATCCTGCTGATCGTCACCGACGACCAGCCCAAGCACACCGAGTGGGCCCTGCAGAAGACCGTGGGGTGGATCGCGGACCAGGGCGTGCGCTTCACCCACGGGCACGTCACCACGCCGCTGTGCGCCCCGTCGCGCTCCTCGGTCTTCTCCGGGCGCTACGCCCACAACCACGGGGTGCGCAACAACGGCTCCTCGCGCGGACTCGACCAGCACACCACTGTGCAGCGCTATCTCCGCCAGGCCGGCTACCGTACCGGCCTGTTCGGGAAGTACCTCAACTCCTGGGCGCTCGCGGACAGTCCGCCGCACTTCGAGGAGTGGGCGCTGCTGCAGCCCGGGTACGTCGACAGCACGTACAACGTCAACGGGACCGTCCAGACGATCAACGGCTACTCCACCACCGTCATCAAGAACCGGACGCTGAAGTTCCTGGACAAGGCGGCCACCGACACGCGGCCGTGGTTCGCCTACGTCGCCCCGTACGCCTCCCACGGGCCCCGCACCCCCGAGGCCGCGTACGCCGGCACCGCGGTGCCGGAGTGGAACGGTCGCCCCTCCGTGCCGGAGGCCGACCGCAGCGACAAGCCCGGCTACGTCAAGAACGCCACCGGCACGCTGGCCGACGGCAAGCGCATCCGTGCCGAGCAGTTGCGGACGCTGCGGTCGGTGGACGACGCGGTGCAGGCGTTCAAGGACAGACTGCAGGCGCTCGGGCAGTTGGAGAACACCCTGGTCATCTACATCGGGGACAACGGTTTCGGTTGGGCCGACCACGGGTGGACGGCGAAGTCCGTGCCCTATTCCCCCGCCCACGAGGTGCCGTTCTACCTCTCCTGGCCGGCCGGCGGTCTGGGCGCGGGCGTCAACGACAACCGCCTCGTCGCGAACATCGACATCGCACCGACCATCCTGGACGCGGCGGGCATCACGCCGGACACCCCGCAGGACGGCCACTCGCTGCTGGGCCCGTACAGCCGCGATCACCTGCTGGTGGAGTGGTGGAAGCAGGGCAGCGCGGTGGGCGGGCCGCCCACCTGGTCGTCGTACGTGGCAAAGGACCGCCAGTACACGGAGTACTACGACCTCACCACCGACGCCGCGGGGGCCGTCTCCGGCAGCGGACAGGTGAAGTTCCGGGAGTACTACGACCTGGCCGGCGACCCCTACCAGCTCACCAACCGGCTCTACCAGGCGACGCCCGCCGACGAGGCCGCCCTGGGCGTTTCGGCGCTGGCCGCCGCGCTGGCGGCGGACCGCACCGCCTGAGGGGCACGCCGGCCGCGCTTCCCGAGCACGTGACCGCCTGACCGTCCGCGGCCGGGCGCCCCCTTCGCGGGCGCCCGGCCGCCGTGAAGGAGAGCAACCGATGCACTTCCGCGACTGCTGCGCCCCGGGCCGCGGCACGGACGGCGCCACCACCGCCGTGGCACTCACCGCCCCCGCCGCCGTACGCGCCGCGCGTGACCTCGTCCCCCTCCCCGCAGGGCGCTTCCTGATGGGGAGCGACGACCCCGAGGGCTTTCCCGCCGACGGGGAGGGCCCGGTACGGCAGGTCGAGGTCGGGGCGTTCTCCATCGCCGCCACCACCGTGACCAACGCCCGCTTCGCCTCCTTCGTCAAAGCCACCGGATACCGCACCCAGGCCGAGGAGTTCGGCTTCTCCTACGTCGCGGAGGCGTTCCTTCCCGCCGACCTCGCGCGCGTCTCGCCGCCGGTGGCGGGAACGCCGTGGTGGCGTGCGGTGGCGGGAGCGAGCTGGCGCCACCCTGCCGGGCCCGGCTCGCACTTCGCCTCCCGGCAGGACCACCCCGTCGTGCACGTCTCCTGGAAGGACGCGCGCGCCTACTGCGCCTGGTCGGGCACCCGCCTGCCCACCGAGGCCGAGTGGGAGTACGCCGCGCGCGGCGGGCTGGAGCAGCGCCGCTACCCCTGGGGGGACGAACTGCGCCCGCACGGGCGGGACATGTGCAACATCTGGCAGGGCGACTTCCCCCATCGCAACACCGGAGCGCACGCGCGGACCGGAACCGCGCCCGCCCGGTCCTACCGCCCCAACGGGTACGGCCTCTACCAGGCGGTGGGCAACGTGTGGGAGTGGTGCGAGGACCACTTCGGCGCCGATCACACCAAGGCACCCCGGGAGGGCAGACGGGTCATGCGCGGCGGGTCGCACATGTGCCACGACTCGTACTGCAACCGCTACCGGGTGGCCGCCCGCAGTTCCAACACCCCCGACAGCTCCACGGGCAACATCGGCTTCCGCGTAGCGGCCACCCGGGCATCCTCCCCCTCGTAAGAGGCTGTTGCCGGCCGGCGCCGCTCAGGCGCGACGGTGCGCGATCAAACGCCGTCGCCGGCAGGCTCCTACGGCAGCCGGTCGCGCCGCGCCGCCCGCACACCAGCCGCGTACGCGTCGACCCGCGGATCCTGCTCGGACCTGGGCTGTAAGGGTCGGCTCCGGACGCTGGGGGCCCGTCGGCCGGTCTTAGGGCTCCGCACCCCCTGATACTGGCGATCATGCGTATCGACTTCGATCCATCGGCCATGGGACGCGACGCCTTCTACCGGCTCCTCACCGCGGTGGTGGTCCCACGGCCGATCGCCTGGGTCTCCACCGTCTCCAAGGAACACCCCGACCGGCCGAATCTGGCACCGCACTCCTTCTTCTCCGTCGCCTGCGTGGAGCCGCCGATCGTGCAGTTCACCTCGGTGACGCGCAAGGACTCACTGCGCAACGTGGAGGAGACCGGGCAGTTCGTGGTCAATTTCGCACCGGAGGGGCTGTTCCGGGAGATCAACGACACCGCCACCGACTTCCCGGCCGAGGTGAGCGAGTTCGACGCGGTGGGCCTGGAGCCCGAGCCCTCCCAGCAGGTGAAACCCCCTCGGGTCGCGGCCTCGCCGGCAGCGCTGGAATGCGTACTGCACAGCCTGCTGACACTGGGCGACTCCACGGTGGTGTTCGGCCGGGTGGTGCATGCGGTGGTGAGCGATGGGGTGCTGGCGGAGGACGGACTCCCCGGCATCGGGCTGCTGCGGCCCCTGACGCGGCTGGGCCGCAACGAGTGGGGAACCCTCGGCGGGGTGCTGGACAAGCCGCGCATCCGCTGGAGCGACTGGCAGCGGGGCGAGCGCAGTTGACCCCTCCCCGTGCGCGTCGCTGCGACCAACTGATGGGCAGCCCTGCGGGTGGACGGGCATCGGGCGGTCGGTGGGCGCCGGCGGGGCGGCGACCGCATCGGCCGGGTGCTGCCGACTCCCCCGTAGCGGAAGACCGGATGGCCCGTACCCGACGCCGGGGATCCCTTCGCGCCCTCAGGCTTGGGCGAGGAGTTCCCTGACGCGCGGCACCACGCGCTCGCCGTAGAGCTCGACGCTCTTCAGCCGGGCGTCGGCCGGGAGCGGACCGAAGCCGTAGACGAGATCGAACCGGTTGACGTCGAGCTCGCGGACGGTGGAGGCGATCTTACGGGCGACGGTTTCGGGCGAGCCGACGTACAGCGAGCCGTGGGCGACCTCCTGATCGAACTGCTCGCGCGTCATCGGCGCCCAGCCGCGGTCCCGGCCGACACGGTCACGGTGGACCTTGAGCGCCGGCCAGTAGGTTTCGAACGCCTCCTCGTCGGTCTCGGCGATATGCCCCGGTGAGTGGATGCCGACCTCGCTGGGGTCCGTGCCGAACTCGGCCGCGGCGCGCCGGTAGAGCTCGACGAACGGCGCGAACCGCTCGGGCGGGCCGCCGATGACGGCGATCATCAGCGGGAATCCGTAGCGCGCCGCCCGGATCACCGACTCGGGCGAGCCCCCCACGCCGATGCTCGTGTGGATGCGGCCCGATGCGGTCTTGGGGTAGACGTCGGCGTCGCGCAGGGCCGCCCGGGTGCGCCCCTCCCACGTCACCGGCTCTTCCTTGAGGAGTTCGGCGAACAGGCCCACCTTCTCCTCGAACAGCTCGTCGTAGTCGGTGAGTTCGTATCCGAACAGCGGGAACGACTCGGTGAACGATCCACGACCGAGGATCACCTGGGCGCGGCCGTTGGACAGCGCGTCGACAGTCGCGAAGCGTTCGAACACGCGCACCGGGTCATCGGAGCTGAGCACGGTCACGCCGGAGGCCAGCTTGATGCGTTCGGTGCGGGTGGCGATGCCGGCCAGGACGGTTTCGGGGCTGGAGACCGCGAAGTCGGCCCGGTGGTGTTCGCCCAGGGCGATGACGTCGACGCCTCGTTCGTCGGCGGCGATCGCCTCGCGCACCACCTGGCGGATCGCCTCGGCGTGACTGAGGAGCTTTCCGTCCGGCCCGAGGGGCAGGTCCCCGAAGGAGTCGAGTCCGAAGGTCATGGGGGGTGTCGTGGAAGAAGTGGACATGGGGTGTCTCCTTCGATCGTCCGCTCCGGTCGTCAGCCCCGGTCCGCCGGCGGTGGCCTGCGAGGTGCTGTCATCGAACTGCCGCGGCCTTCCCCACCTCGCGCCTGGGCCGCACGGATCGCCGTGACGATGGGAACGGCTCCTTCGGGAGGGCGGCTATCGCGCCGTGGCCTCCGTCGCCGCCTTGTGCTCCTTCAGCTTCTGTACGTGCCTGTCGCGCCTGCGCACCACGAGTGCGGTTCCCGTGCCCACCGCGGCCAGTGCCACGGGGGCCATCCACGGGCGGTTGAGCACGTTGTGGAAGACGTGGTCGAGGGAGTAGCGGCCGGGGCCCGAGATGGCGAGGGCCGCGGCCGCGGTTCCCAGGACGGCCGAGAGTTCGAAGCCGCCGTTCTGGGCGAAGAAGCCGTTGGGCCAGGTCGTCGCGGTCGCGCCTGCCATGGAGCCGGTGGCCAGCGCACCGGCGGCGGGCGTGGCGAGGCCGAGGGTCAGCAGGGTGCCGCCGCCGCCTTCGGCGAGTCCGGCGGCGATCGCGCTCAGCTTGCCCGGCTCGAAGCCGACGGAGTCCATGAACGTGGCCGTGCTCTTGATACCGCCCCCGCCGCCCCAGCCGAACAGCTTGTGCGCGCCGTGCGCGGCCAGCGTGCCGCCGACCCCCAGGCGGAGCAGCAGTAGCCCCAGATCACGTCGTCGGTCGCTACTGGTCACGGTCACAGCGACTCTCCTAGGCGATGGCGGAAACAGGAAAGGCGGCAGGGAAGGAACCGCTCCCGCTGCCCGTACCCCCCACCTTCACACCGGAGGCATGGAACGGCATTCCAGCGCCCTTCCCGGGACACCGTTCGGATGATGCGCCGCGGCGGGCTGGGGGGCGGCGAAGGCGGTCGCCGAGGTGCTGGTCAAGGACCTGGAGCTGGACCTCTGCGAGAACGGCATCACGCACACCATGTGGGAGATGACGCCCAAGCGCACCACCCGCGAGTTCTTCGCCACGCACTCGGCCAGCGAGCTGTTCGAGTGGAACGACCACGATCCGGAGGCGCAGGGCCGGCTGGCGCAGCTCTACCGCGACGGCAAGAAGATCGTCCACATCAACCCGCTCATCGAGGCGGGCGCCACCCGCACGGTCATCCCGCACGAGATCCTGGCGATGGCGACCTTCCACTGGAAGAAGGGCCGTGTTGATCATCAGCATGAGGCCCCGGAGGAACACCTTGGTGCGTTCGCGCCCAGGACCGCGCGACCCTCGGCGAATGAGTACCGGCGCCCGTCCACCTGAGTACCCCGTACGGCGCGCGCTGCCCCGCGCTGCTGGTGGACTGCCGTCATGGACACGCAGATCCCGCGCCCCCTGCGCACCGCCACCGCCACCGCTACGGCCACCGGTTCGGCCCTCGCGGTCGTGCTGCTGCCGCTCGTGGTCGGCGCGCTCGTGGCGCGCAGCGCCGGCGGCGACCCGATGGCGTCGGTGAACGCCCTGATCGCGGGCGGCGGCCAGCGCGGCCGACTGTCCCGTACGCACCTGCGCGGCTGCGGGGGCCGGGCACTGGCGACGGCCCGGGGCACGTGGGCGCACTCCGCGCTCCGGAGGGGCGGCAAGGGGCCGCGCTGTCTCGCTGCGGCCCTCCCGGTCGCCCCTCGTGCGTCATTGACGCGCCGGCCGATCCCTCTGCGGTCGATCCCTCTGCGGTCGAACTGACGCTGCTCCAACACCCTCTCCGGGCGAGCCCCTTCCGATCGAATCGCCCAGCAAGCGGTCGACCTCTTCGAAGGCAGCGAGCTCAAGCAGCTGCGCGCCTGCCGCGTACCGGGCTGCGCCCTCTCCTGCCTCATGGACCGCCCCCGGCGGGAGTGGTGCCCGGCCGGCTGCGGAAACCGGGCCCGAGCGGCGCCCCCACCCGAAGGTGCCCCGCGTGAGCGAGGGTTGCCAGCTGACAATGAAAACGATTATCGTATCGTTTTGTGTCCGTGGGGACATGAACATGACCTGAGGGGGTTCGTTTTGCGTACCCGCAAACGACTGCTGACCGCTACCGCCATCACCGCCGCCGCGCTGACGACCGCCGGCCTCAACTCGGCGGCCTTCGCCGCCACCACCCTGAGCCGGGGACACGTCGACGTCCTGGACGCCGACTGGGACGGCGGCAACCTGCACCTGCACGCCCACGACGAGGAGACCGGCACCGAGTACGACCCCGCCGAGGTGACCCTGTCGGTGCCGGCGGCGGCGAAGACCGCCAACCCCGGCTACGGCTTCCTGGGCAGCGGCAGTCAGATCTGGCTGCTTCCCGAGAGCGAGGCCACCGCGAACGCGAAGGGCATCCTGTACCCGGGCATCTCCACCGAACACCTGACCAGCGGCGTCTTCGCGAACAACTCGGTGAAGTACACCCTCCTCCACGCCACCCGCAACGGCGCGGCCACCGAGGACTTCAGCGTCTACGCGGGCGCCGGCAGCCGCTGGTTCGACAGCAACACCGCCCTCACCGGCTACAAGTCCCGGACCTTCGGCGTCGGTACGCACAACCACGCCAACTGGGCCTTCGAGGAGGCCGGCACCTACAAGCTGACCTTCCGGGTCGAGGGCACGGCGAACAGCACCCTCGTGTCCGACACCGCGGTGTACACCGTCGTCGTCGCATGACGCGGGCCCTGACGCGCGGCAGGCGCGCCTTCACCGCCGCGGCCCTGACCGCTGTGACCGCGGTGCTCCTGGGCGCGGCAGGGCTCACCGCCGTCGCCGGCGGCGGCAGTGCCCGCGCCGCCGGCGCCGTCGTCCTGGACGGGGGCGAGCTGGACCTCGTCCCCCGACTGGTCGACGGAAAGCCGGAGTTGCAGATCGACGACCGCGGCGCGGGTGACCCGGTCGTACGCGAGCCCGGCGAGGTCGTCCTGCACGCGGACGCGACCACGCTGCAGCACACCTCCTCCCCGCTCGCCGAGGCGTTCGGGCTGGTCTCCCAGGACATGTGGCAGCTGGGCGGGCAGCGGGCCGCGGAGATCTTCGCCCCCGAGCCGGGGTGGAAGGACTCCCTGGCGGGCGGCGGCGAGGTGGCGCTGTCCGACTTCACGGGGCCGGGGGTCTTCGGCATGGCCGCCTTCACCCGCGACATGGAGATGGCGGACGAGCCGCCGGCCGTGTACCTGGGCAGCGGCGAGGGGGCCCCGCGGGCCTTCACCCTCGACGGCGGCGGCCAACGGCACACGCCCACCTGGCTGTTCAGCGCCGAGGGCGTCTACCGGCTCACCTTCACCGTCACCGCCGGCGCCCGCACCGACACCGAGGTCCTCGCCGTCGTGGTCGGAGACGACGTCGACCCGGCCACCGTGCTGCCCGGCGACGGCTCCACGCCGCCCGCCGAGCCCACCGCGACCGACACGCCGACCAGCCCGCCGGCGCCCACCCCGACGCCCGCGCCCACCGCCACCGCTCCGGCCGCGCACGTCATCGGCGAAGGGCACCTCGACCTCGCCCCGCGCCCCGTCGACGGCCGCTGGCAGTTCCAGGTCAAGGAGGGCTCACTGCTCGACCACCGGTGGTACGAGCCCGACGAGGTCGTCCTCCAGGTCAGGCCCGGCGCCAAGCGCAGGATCACCCAGCCGTACGACTTCCTGGGGGCGGTGGGGGAGCCCGTGTGGTGGCTGCCCGTCCAGCAGACGGCGGGCCTGGTGTGGCCCGGCTTCAGCACGGAGCAGTACGGGAAGGCGCAGATCGACGGGGACGTCGCGTACCGCCTCGACGAGGTCCGCGGTCCCGGCACCGTGGCGGTGTTCAGCACGGACGGACTGGGCGGCGTGGACGCCTGGTTCAACAGCGGCGACGGCCTGCCCGACACCTACGACCACAACTCCGGGGCGCACTCGCACGCCGACTGGGCCTTCACCAAGGAGGGCGTCTACCGCCTGACCTTCACCGTGAGCGCCACGCTCACCGACGGCACGAAGGTCAGCGACACCGAGACCCTGGCCTGGGCGGTGGGCGACGTCGACCCGGCGACGGTGCGGCCGGGCGCGGGCGGTGAGCCGACGGCCACCCCCAGCGCAGGCACCTCGTCCCCTGCCACGTCGCCCACCGCGTCGAGCCCCACGCCGCCCCCATCCGCACCGGCCGCCCCCACCCCGCCCGACCCCACCGCCACGGACGAAGGCCCAGCCCCCCGGGCGGCCACCCCCTCCGGCGCCCTCGCCTCCACCGGCGCGCAGCTCGCGGCCGTCGCGGGGATCGCCCTGGCGGCAGTCCTCGCGGGCGGCGCCGCCGTCCTTCTCGTACGGCACCGCCGGACGCCCCGGTGAGGCGCCGGGCGCGGCGCACCACCCCCCGATTCGCGCAAGGAGCCCCCATGCCCACCCCGATACGCACCACGGCCGCCCTGTGCGCGGCGGCCCTGCTCACCGGATGCGGCGGCGACACCGGCGCCGGCGAGGCCGGGCTGCGGGTGTCCACGACCACCGGGATCCTGGCCGACCTGGTCCGCCAGGTCGCCGGCGAGCGCGCGGAGGTCACCGCGATCGTGCCGCACCACGGCGATCCGCACTCCTACGAACCGAGCCCCGGTGACACGGCCGAGGTCGCCCGGGCCGACCTCGTCTTCAGCAACGGACTGCTGCTCGAAGAGCCCGGGATCATGAAGATGATCCACAGCAACGCCCGCAAGGGCACCCCGAAGATCGCCGTCAGCGAGAAGCTGGAGGAGTTCGGCGGCACGGTCATCAAGCTCCAGGAGGACCTCGGGCTCGACGTGCTGTGGCTGGGCTGGGCGGTGGAGGGCGCCGTCCCCGGCGAGGGCTCGCAGATCCGTATCACCGCCCGCGAACTGAGCGGACCGGGCGACCTGCACGTCTACCTGACGGACACCCTGGGCACCCCGCACAGCTACCTCGACTCCACGGACGGCCTGGACGCCGCGGACTCCTTCACCCTGCCGCCCGAGGCGCACACCCACGTCAACTGGGTGTTCACCGAGCCCGGCACCTACGAACTGACCGTCACGGGCGAGAGCGAGACGCTGGCCGGCAAGCGCAGGGAAGTGGCGAGGGGCACCGTCACCTTCGCCGTCGGCGGCCGGGGCGACCAGGGCGGCCGGGGCCGCGAACTGCTCGCCACCGGGCACGCCGACATCGCCCTGGACGCCGAGAAGGGCGAGGTCTTCGTACGGGCCGAGGAGGCGGCGACCGGCGAGAGCGTCCGCCACCCGCCCGGCTCGGTCGCGCTGTCCGTACCGGACAAGGCGCGCAAGACCGTGCCCAAGGAGGAGGCGTACCGCTTCCTCGGCGACGCCGGCGCGGACATCTGGGTGCTCCCGCAGGCCGTGCTCGGCAAGCACGTGCACGGCGAGACGGACCCGCACGCCTGGGAGGACGTAGCCAACGCCGAGGCGTATATCCGCCGGATCACGGCCGAGTTGACCCGGGCGGACCCCCAGGGCCGGGCGGTGTACGAGAAGAACGCCGCCGCGTACCTCGCCACGCTCCACGCACTCGACGCGGAGGTCGCCCGCACCCTCGCGACGATCCCCCAGGGCCACCGCAAGCTGATCACCACCCACGACGCCTTCGGCTACCTGGCGAAGGCGTACGGCATGGAGGTCGCCGGATTCGTCGTGCCCGTACCTAACCAGGAGCCCAGCGCCGCCGAGGTCGAGCACCTCGGCAGGACCATCCGCGAGACCGGGGTGCCCGCGGTGTTCCTGGAGCCGAACCTGGCCGCGCGGGCGGACGTGCTGCGCCGCGTGGCGCAGGACGAGGGGGTGCGGGTGTGCACCGTCTACGGCGACTCCTTCGACGAGAAGGTCCACGACTACGTGGCGATGATGCGCCACAACGCGAACGAACTCGCCCGCTGCCTGGGCGGGGAGGGGAGTTGAGCCCGATGAGGGACACACCGCGTACGTACAGGATCGCCGCGGCGGCGGCGCTCGCGGCAGCCGGGGTGCTGGCCGTGGGGGCGGCGCCACCGACGGCGCCACCAGCACCGACGACGGCGCAGGCCGGCCCGGGGGAGTGGGCCGGCGTCCCGAGGGCGGCCGGGGCGCCTGTCGAGATCGACGACACGCACCGCATCGCCGTCCCCGACGAGGAGGCGCTGCGCTTCCTCGGCGAAGCCGGCGCGCAGGTGTGGGTGGTGGCGCACGCCCCGTGGGACACGGGCACGGCGCCGGACGCCCCGGCGGACGGCGGCGGCGTACGCCGGTCGCTGACCGCCGTGGAGGGGCCGGGCGTGCTCACGGTGTACGACGTGGACGCCGACGGCGTACCGGCGGTGCGCTTCACCAGCGCCGACGGACAGGCGCAGGGCTACGAACTGCCCGCGGGCGGCCAAGGAGACGGCACCCGTTGGGCGTTCGGCGCCCCCGGCACGTACACGCTCACCGTCTCGGAGGAAGCCGGGCAGGTCCAGGACGCCACCTCGGGCACGCAGACGTCGTACACGGTGCTCGTCGGTGACGAAGCCATCGCCGCCGCGGCCGGTGCGACCCTGCCGCCGCAGCCCTCCGCCGCACCTGGCGCGCTGCCCTCGGCACCCGGGAACACGAGCGCTACGCCCGCATCGCCCGCACCCGCGTCCTCCCGTCCAACCGCCCGACCGCGCACCCTGATCGCACCCGCGACACGCTCCACCGCGGTGGAAACGGACCGGACGGTACTCGACGAGGGGCACCTCGACCTCGCGGCCCGGGTCGTCGACGGGCGGATGCAGATCCACCTCAAGGACGGCACGGTCGCCGGGAGGACGACGTGGCGCGAGCCGTCGTCCGTGGTGCTGCACGTCAAGCCGGCGGCGAAGCGGAAGATCCCCGCCAACGCGGACTTCGCGTTCCTGGGTAAGAGCGGCGATCCGCTCTGGCTGCTGGACCAGGTCCAGCAGGATGGCCTGCTGTGGCCGGGCTGGTCCACGGAGAACATCCCGGCCGGACAGACCAGGGGCGGTGTGGAGTTCTCCCTCACCAAGGTGGCGGGCCCCGGCAGGTGCGCACTGTTCACCTACGACGGACTGTCGGGCGCCGCGGTCCTCTTCAACAGCGGCGACGGCCTGCCCGACTCCCTCACGGTGGCGCAGAACACGCACGCGCACGGCGGCTGGGCGTTCACCAGGGAGGGCACCTACCGGCTGACCTTCCGGATGAGCGCCACACTGGCGGACGGCACCAGGGTCTCCGACACCGAAACGGTGGCGTTCGCGGTGGGCGCGGCCGACGCGGGCCCGGCCGCGCCGGGCGACGGCTCGGGTACGGGGCCGGCGGGCGGCGACGGCGGCTCGGACCCCGCAGGCTCCGCGGACCGGGGCTCGCAGGGCGGGTCGGACGCCCAGGACGACACCCCACCCGGCGGATCGATGGCGTCCACCGGCGCCGGAGCGGGCCCGGCCCTGGGTGCGGCGGCTGCCGCGCTGACCGCCGCGGGCCTCGGCTTCGTCCTGGCGGCCCGACGCAGGAGGCGCGCCCGTGACTGACAGGACCGGCCCTGCACCGGGCTCTGTACCGGCCCCTGCACCGGCCCCTTCGCGCGGGGGAGAGCCACTGCTGCGGGTGAGCGGCGCGACCGTCGTCCTCGGTGGCCGCACCGCTGTGGAGCGGGCGGATCTGAGCGTCGGGGCGGGCGAACTGGTCGGCCTCATCGGACCCAACGGGGCGGGGAAGACCACGCTGCTGCGGGCCGTACTCGACCTGGTGCCCCTGACCGCGGGCGAGGTGTTCGTCGCAGGTCCCGACGGACGGCGCCCGGGGCGCGGCATCGGCTACGTACCCCAACGGCACGAGTTCGCCTGGGACTTCCCCATCGACATCGCCGGCGCCGTCCTCGCGGGCCGCACCCGCCAGATCGGCTGGCTGCGCCGGCCGCGCCGGGCGGATCGGGACGCGGCCCAGGAGGCGCTGGAGCTGACCGGGCTGGCGGACCTGCGCCGGCGCCCGGTGGGGGAGCTGTCGGGCGGGCAGCGCCAGCGGGTCCTGGTGGCCCGGGCACTGGCGGCCCAGCCGCGCGTCCTGCTGCTGGACGAGCCGTTCGCGGGGGTCGACGTACCCACCCAGGAACTGCTCAACGACCTGTTCGGACGGTTGGCCCGGGAGGGCAGAGGACTGCTGATGACCACGCACGACCTGGCGGCGGCCGCCCGCACCTGCGACCGGGTGGTCCTGATCAACCGCACGGTGGTCGCCGAAGGCGGCCCCGCGCTCCTGGCCGACGCGGAGCAGATGCTGCGGGCGTTCGGCCTGGACCGGGCGACCGGCGCGGTCGGTGCGGTCGGCGCGGCGAGGGCGGCGGGCGCGGTGGGCGCGGTGGGCGCGTCATGACCGACCTCCTCGCCTTCCTCACCGAACCCTGGCAACTGCCCTTCATGCAGCGGGCGTTCGCCGTATCCGCCGTCATCGGCCTGGTATGCGGGGTGATCGGCGTGTACGTGGTGCTGCGCGGCATGGCGTTCATCGGCGACGCGGTGGCGCACTCGGCCTTTCCGGGCGTGGCCCTGGCCTACGCCTTCGAGGGCAACCTCCTCCTGGGCGGCGCCACGGCCGGCGTCACCACCGCCGTACTCATCGCGTTCGTCTCGCAGAACCGCCGACTGAAGGAGGACACCGTCATCGGCGTCTTCTTCGCCTTCGCCTTCGGCCTGGGCATCGTGCTGGTCTCCACCCGCGACAGCTGGACGACCGACCTGTCGTCGTTCCTGTTCGGCCAGATCCTCGCGGTCAGCGCGGGCGACGTGTGGACCGTGGCCGCCATCGGTTCCGCCCTGGTCCTCGCCGTCCTGGCCCTGGGCAAGGAACTCCTCGCCGTCAGCCTGGACCGCGAGGCGGCGCGCGCGGCGGGACTGCCGGTCCTGCGCCTCGACGTGACGCTGTACGTCATCGTGACCGCCACGATCGTGATGTCCCTGGAGGCCGTCGGCAACATCCTCGTCCTGGCCTTGCTGATCACCCCCGCGGCCACCGCGCGACTGCTCACCGAACGCCTGTGGACGATGACCCTGCTGGCCTCACTCATCGGCGCCGCGGGCGGCGTGGCGGGCCTGTACGTCTCCTACCACCACAA
This sequence comes from Streptomyces polyrhachis, assembly GCF_042663125.1. NCBI lineage: Bacteria > Bacillati > Actinomycetota > Actinomycetes > Kitasatosporales > Streptomycetaceae > Streptomyces > Streptomyces polyrhachis. Next base: position 84,473 of record NZ_JBHSZO010000021.1, read on the forward strand.
CCTGGCCGCCGGCGGCTCCGTCGTGGTGGTCCTCACCGCGCTCTTCGCCCTGACCTGGTGCCTGTCCCCCCGCCACGGCCTCCTGACCAAACTCCTCCACCGCCGACCACCCCTCCCCCGACCGCACCCCGCCACCGCCCCCGGCGACGGTGGCGCCGGCAGATCCCTCCAGCCCCTCAGGCGCTGACCTCACCGAGGTAGTCCGTCGCGGCGGCCGGGTCCATGAACCAGTGGAAGTAGTCGCGCGGGTCGTCGAAGCCGTTGACGAAGCGGGCGGCGATACGGGCGTTGGTGCTCGCGGCGCCGAAGAGCTCCAGGACGTGCTGCGGCGGGGCGCCGAGCATCGCGTTGGTCCAGGTCGTCGCGCACTGCGCGGTGTCCCAGAAGCGGCCGAAGGCCAGCTCCATGAACGCGGCGTCGTACGGGCGCTCGCCGTGGTCCAGGATGGTGGCGAGGTAGGAGGCCGCGCACTTCGAGGCGCTGTTGGAACCCTGGCCGGTGATCGGGTCGTTGAGGACGACGACGTCGGCGAGGCCCAGCACCGGCGCGCCGGAGGGCAGCACGGCGACGGGCTTGCGGACGACCGGCGCGAAACGGCCCGTAAGGGTGGCGCCCGCGTCGGTCAGCGCGACATCGGTGCAGCGCTCGGCCTCCCACGGCACGTACGCCCCCAGCAGCTCCTGCGACTTCGCCAGCTGCTCGTCGGGGGTGAGCTTGTCGAAGCAGTCGAGCGGGCCGCCCGGGACGCCCTCGAAGAACATGATGTCGCAGGGGCCGCTGGTGGTGAGGCTGGGCATGGTGAAGTACTCACCCACACCCGGGACGACGTTGAAGCTGACGCCGGGCCGGTCGGGCAGCGGCGCCATACCGGTGACGTAGGCCATGGCCAGCGCGCGCTGCGGGGCGTCGTACGGGGAACGCGCGGCGTCACGCTCGAACAGCCCGGCGATCTCGCCCTTGCCGGCCGCGACGATCACCAGATCGGACTCGGCGGCGTAGCGCTCCAGGTCCTCGACGCCGGCCTCGTGGATGACCAGCCGGCCACCGCGGCGCGTGAACTCGGCCATCCAGAGCGGCATTTTGACCCGCTGGTCGACCGAGCGGGCGGCGGCGTCCAGGCGCGCACCGAAGGCGAGCGCCAGGCCGCCCTGCCCGTCGGCGATGTTCACGCCGAGCCCGGCGATGGGCGGGCAGTCCTCGCCCCAGAAGTCGAGGCCGAGACCGCGCTCGTGGGCCAGCGCGGTGGCGAACATGGCCTGGCTGGACATGACCCGGCCCTCGCGGATCTCCTCCGCGGTGCGGTTGGACACGACGGTGACGTCGTAACCGTGACCGAGCAGACCGAGGCCGAGCTGCAGACCGGCCTGACCGGCTCCGACGATGGTGATCTTTCGCATGGGGGGACCTCCGAGGTCGCGTGGCGGGGTGGCGAGCGGGGTTTCAGCGACGGGGCGGCGTCAACGAGCCGGTACCTTCCGCATCGTTGAGTCCCTGGTTCCTCTCGGTTCCGGGACGGCCGGGAACCAACCCTGGCACGAAAAGATGATCTGCGCTAACCGGGTCACACGAGCTGCTTTCCCGCAACGCACCTTTCGACGGCGGGGGTTCACCGGGTGCCCGGCGGAGGTCTGCTCTTCGACGTCGGCCGCCGGCGGATCGGGGCGCTGCCCGCCCGCGCTCGGCGTGAGGGATCACGGCCGCTGGGGCATCGTGGACGAACGGACCGCCCCGTCCCGTACGGGCGCCCGACCCCGTTCCGTACCTCGAAAGCGGTGCTCCCATGTCGCACGCCACCCTCGCCCAGGCGGTGCAGTCCGCCGGCTGGAAGGCCCTCGCCCTCGACCTCGCCGCGGTCACCGACGAGCAGGGCTTCCTGGAGCGGTGCGCAAGCACCCTGGGCCTGCCCCCGGCGGCGGCCAGTACGACTCGGCACCGGCCATCGTCCTGGCGATCGCCTGAGGAGACGGACAGCACGCAGTTCGAACAACGACAGCCGGCCCCGGCTCCCCACGCGGACCCGTGACTACCCGACGTACCTCTGCTGGAGCTGACTGCTCACGTTGTCCTCGAACAGCTGCGGGACGTACCCCCACTGGGCGGACACGCTGCTCGGCCGTGGCAGCATTCGGATGCCGGTAGGGAGCGCGGAGAGTGGGGGCATCGTGTCGCAGACGCGGTATTTCGAGAAGGAAAGCGGCGGCGGCGTGCGGCGCTGGCAGATCCGCCGCGACGGCATCCGCTGCCACCTGGCCTGGGGACGAGCCGGAGGCCGCACCCAGGGGCTGACCATGACTCTCGACGACGAGGAGCACGCCGCGCGCCACTTCGACAGGAAGATCCGCGAGAAGAAGCGGCAGGGGTACGTCGAGGTCGCCTCGGGCGCTGAGTCTGCGGCGGCCACCGACGGCACGGCGGACGCGACGCTGCTCGACGTGATGCGGGCGCAGGAGGACAAGCGCTACGCAGGCGCCTGGGACTTCTACTGGGGCGGCTACGAGCCGGTCGGGGGGCACGCGGGAACGTACGTCAAGTTCCACAACCTCCAGGGCGGGCCCGGCCCCTTCTACGACTACCTCGTCCTGAGCGAGGACGAGCGACGGGGTCTGGGCTTCGTCGTCAAGAAGCCCGGACACGACCCTGCCGCCACGGCGGCCTTCCTCGACTTCGTCCGCCCCCGCCTGGAGTTGGCCTTCGACGGCCGGTCCCACCGCAAGGTGCCCCTGCCGTCCCCCATCGGCCAGTTCGACCACGTACTGTTCTGCGCCCCCTCCCTGAACCATGACCGCTACGGCGGCCGGCTCGGCAAGGCCCTCCCGATCCTCGACTGCGAGATCGCCGACGAGGACACCGAAGTGCTGGTCGCGGCGCGGCTCCAGGGACGCGACGCCATGCCCTCGACCACCTGGGACCGCGAGCCGTTCCCCGTCATCGACCTGACCTTCGACCTGCGCGACCCGAACGGCTTCGCCGAACTCGGCGGCCGGCAGGACGTGCGGGAGAAGAAGTACAGGGTCTACCCCCGCACGATGGTGGAGCGGGGGCTGCGGCTGCTGACACAGGCGCAGCCCGGCAGCTGGCTGAGGATCCGCAACTACCGACGCGAGGTCCTGACCCTCACGCCGGCCGACCTCACGCACGCGACCCCGGCCCAGGTCGACCGGTTCCTGCGCGGAGACTGCGCCGCACCCTGACGGCTACGGGGGCGGCCGCATTCGTGGAATCAAGTTGACTGCCTTCATGGCCGAAAGGGGGGCCCCAAGGGCGGACATGATTTTTGAGCATGTTCAAATAAGAGCGCCCGGTCGAAGGGCCGGGCGTCCAGCCTTCTGGGGAGGGGTCTGTGAACATGCGCGCTGGGGCCGTGGTGCACAAAAGGACGAGTGTGGGGTGGCTTGGTGTCGTCCTGGCCGCATCCGTGATGCTGATCTCGGGGTGTATGGGCTCGATCGACCCCGACGAGGTGCCCGGCGTGTACCGCAACGACAAGATGGGCAGTGAGTTGCGGCTGGAGTCCGATGGGACGTTCGCCGCCACCAGCGTAACGACAGATGAGAACCCCGCCGACTTCCATGGCACGTGGGAGTACGTCGACAGTGGAGCGGGCGGCGACTTCATCTACCTGACGGTCGAAGACGATGGACTCGGGATGATCGCCGGTATCCAGCTCTACCCAAGCGGATCGGACACGGTGGAGTTCCGTCCCGATCCGGACGGCCCGCCGACCCCGAAGCTCACCAAAGTGGCCGCACCGTAGAGACCGACGCCAGCGGTAGGCCGTGCCGTCGACGACGATCCGACGTGAGCCCTTGCAGGCCGACCGGTACTGCCACCGACGCCTGCACGGCGAGACAGGCCACGTCCCACCCGTCGAGTACGAAACCAACCTCTACACGACAACCACGAAACCCCAGGCCACAACCACAAACTGAGATCTCTCCCGAACCCGGAACGGTTCAAGCTCTGAGAGGTCGGCCGGCCCCTTCCTAATCCTGGATCGGTTCCAGTGTCCAGTTGAGGTGGCGGGGAGGTCCTTCGTCCAGTTGGGGAACGCGCGAGTACATGCGCGAGTACGGCATAGGGGCGCTGGACTCCAGGGATTGGGCCATCAGGCCGATCATCTCTCCCAGGTCCTTCCAGCGCGGCGCTGCGCAGCACCCCGCCCGGCCTCTCGGCGGCGGTGGCCCGGGGCCCGGCGCCCGCGGGCAGCTGCATTCCGAGCAGCACGGCGACGGAGACCAACTGGAGGGCGGCGTTGGCGAGGACCGTGGCGTACAGGGCGGTCGAGGTGCCGGCCGCGAGATCGGCTCCGCCGCCCTGGTCGCCGACGGGTTGCACGCCCGCACCGACGGCTTCACCCCGTACCGAAGCTCACCGCCGCGCTCGTCCATGCCGACCCGGCCCCGCTGCCCGGCGCCCCGGACCCGCACGCGGAGCTTGCCCACCATGCGGCCTGGCAGGGATCCTGGCGCCGCGCGGCCGTGTACGCCTCGTACTGGGCGCGCAGGGCCGCGTTCGCGTCGGCGCGGTTGGCGGCGGCGCCAGAGCGAGGTGGCGGGCGAGCGGCTTGACGTACTGAGCGGCGAGGAGGTGCTGGCCCGGGCACGCGGACCGCTGCCGCGTGTGCCGCACAGTTCGTCGACACAATGTCGACACAATAAGGTCATTGCCCGGGAGGTCCGGGTGCGCCCTTGGTCGGCGCAGCGACGGCGCCGTGAGGGGAGCCGGCCGGGCCGAGGGGCCCGCCGCTACCGCACCATCGGGCTCCGCGTTCCGTCGCCGCCTCGGCGAGTGTGTGCACCAGTGGGGTCGCGCGGTCTGTGCGCCAGATCAGGCCCCATTGGACGGGCGGGGCATCGTGGATGGCCAGAAAGTCGATGTCGGGCTGTGAGTGGTAGCGCCGCCCCTCGTCAGGGACAGTGCACACCACATCTCCTGTCGCGACGAGGGCGAGGACCTCGTAGAAGGTGGCGACGGACGGGCCGCGGCGGATCGGGCGTCCCGCCGGTGTGTAGAGCGGCAGGACGGCGCTCACCCAGTAGGCGGGAAGGGAACCGGCCAGGCTCGGCACCTTGTGGTCGCCGAGCACTTCCATGCTCACCGTCGACTGCCCGGCGAGCGGATGGTCCGCGGCCACCATCAGGCGAAGCGGTTCCTCGCGCAGCACCACGCCGACGGTGAGGTCCGGCTCGCGCACCGGCAGCCAGGCGGCCACGGTGTCGACCTCGCCTGCCCGCAGTGCTCCGAACGGGTCGCTGAAGAACACCTCCCTGAACCGGAGTTCGACGGCGGGATGCCGGGATCGGAAGTGGTCGAGGACCGAGCGCATCTCATGCATCTGTGCACCCATCACCCCCACTGTCAGCGTGGCGGGAGGCCGACGGGCGATGGCCGTCACCTCGGCCATGGCCGTCTGGATGCCCTCATAGGCCGGCTTCAGCCTCTGGTGCAACTCTTCGCCAAGGGGAGTCATGCGTACATGCCGGCTGGTCCGCTCGAAAAGCTGTGCTCCGATGCGACGTTCCTGCTTCTTGATCGCCTGGCTGACGCGAGCCGGGGAGACCTTCAGACGTTCGGCGCTGCGGCCGAAGTGGAGCTCCTCCGCGAGCGTCAGAAAGATCTCTATGTCCCGCAGTTCCATCCCGCCCCGATCTCTCCGCGCAGCTCCGGATCCGGTCGCCGCATGCCCCCGGATCATGAACCTCTGAGTTAACAACCTTAACAAGATCGGCTGTTGTTCCCGAGCCTGGCGCTCCGCATGCTGGGACGGAGCCAGTTCGGCGGCTTCGGCCTCCCACGCCCTGCGCTGCCTGCCCCTTAGGAACCCACAGGGAGGGATTCCCGCGTGACGTATGACCGCAATTCTGTGCGCACACCCGATCCGGACACGCTCCATCCATTGCCGGAGCACGAACGGGTCGTTTTCCTCAAGCCGCTGGTCGCAGGGACCCATGTCGTGGCGGGCGACTTCACTTACTACGACGACCCCGACGGCGCGACGGACTTCGTGACCCGCAATGTGCTGTACGCCTACGGTCCAGAGCGCTTGGTCATCGGCAAGTACTGTGCGATCGCGACCGGCACGAGGTTTCTGATGGCGGGCGCCGACCATCCGTCGATGGGGACGTCCACCTTCCCTTTCACCATGTTCGGAGGCCGGTGGGCCGAGGAGACCCTCGACATCGTCACGGGCATGCCGAGCCGCGGCGACACGGTAGTCGGCAACGACGTGTGGTTCGGATACGGGGCCACGGTGATGCCGGGAGTACGGATCGGCGACGGTGCCGTGATTGCGGCGGGTGCGGTGGTCACGACGGATGTGCCGCCTTACACCATCGTGGGCGGGAACCCGGCCAGGGCGATCAGACGGCGCTTCGACGATCAGGCCGTCGAGCAGCTCCTGCGCGCCGCCTGGTGGGACTGGCCCGTCGACGTGGTGAGCGCCAACGCGCGCACCATCATGGCCGGTTCCCCCCAGGACATCGCCTGCATCGCCGCCACCGAAGGTCTGGGACAACAATGACGGAACGGACCTTCGTGGAGTACATGGTGTCCGATCCCGCCAGCGGCCCGTACGCGATCACCACCGGTCCGGACAGCGCCTTGTGGTTCACCTTGGTGCACAGCGGCCGGATCGGACGACTCGTCCATGGGCAGGAACCGATTCATCATCAACTGGCCCGGGACAGCGGTCCGACCGTCATCTGCACCGGTCCGGACGGCGCCTTGTGGTTCACCCAGTACCGTGCGCACCGGATCGGCCGGATCACCACCGCCGGCGAGGTGACCGAGTTCCCCCTGCCCACCGAGGAGTGCGGTCCCTTCGGTATCGCGGTCGGGCCGGACGGGGCCTTGTGGTTCACCGAAACCGCCGCCGACCGCATCGGCCGGATCACCACGCAGGGCTCGGTCACCGAATACCCGCTGCCACGCACCGGCGCGTTCCCCTCCGCGATCGCCGCGGCCCAGGACGCGATGTGGTTCACGATGAACCAGGCGGGCGCCATCGGCCGCATCGCCATGGACGGCCGCATCACCGTCCACGAGCTGCCCACCGATGCGGCCGCACCGGTAGGCATCACCGTGGCCCAGGACGACACCGTCTGGTTCACCGAGATCGCGGCAGGCCAGATCGGCCGCAGAACACCTGACGGCCAGATCATCGAGTACCCGCTGCCCGACCGGAAGGCCCGGCCGCACGCCATCACCACCGACGCCGACGGCAGCGCGTGGTTCACCGAGTGGGGCGGGAACCGAGTCAGCTCGATCACCGGTGACGGCATCATCACCATCCACGACCTGCCCACCCCGGCCTCCGAACCGCACGGCATCACCGTGGGCCCGGACGGCGCGCTGTGGACCGCGCTCGAGACAGGTGCACTGGCACGCCTCGCCCCGGCCCCCGCCGTTACCGAAACCACCAATTCCGCTGTACCCACCGAGAAGAGGAACCTGTCATGAAGTACGCCCTCGTCATCTTCGAGACCGACGCGTCACGCGCCCGCATCCAGGCCGACCGCGACGCCCACCGCGCGGCCTATGAGAAGTGGATCGGCGAGCTGGCGGCCGCGGGCAAACTCGCGGGCGGCGACGCCCTCGACACCGAGCAGAAGGGCCCTGTCACCGTGCGCACGGCGACCGACGGAACCGTATCGGTGACCGACGGGCCCGTACACGCCGGCGAGGAAACCCTCGGCGGCTGGTTCCTGTTGGAAGTGACCGACCATGCCGAAGCCATCGAACTGGCCCGCAGCTTCCCCACCCCAGAGGCACTCGAACTCCGACCGGTCCTCGAATCGGCCTGATCAGCGTCTCTCTGCCCACAGGTTGGGGCACGGGTCACTAGTGCATATACCGAATGTGCTGGTCGCAGTCGCTCGTCGCGTGGGCCGTACGGACGTAAGGCCGAGCACTTCCTTGTCCCCTCATCAACTACCGTGCCTTCGGAGGCATTCCTTGTCAGTCGAGTTGAACCACACGATCGTCCACGCCCGGGACAACCGGGAGTCCGCGGAGTTCTTCGCGAACCTGCTCAACCTTGAGATCACCGCCGAGTGGGGCCCGTTCATCGCGGTCGGCCTGGGCAATGACGTCACGCTGGACTTCGCCACCGTCCCCGCGGACAGCATCACCCCCCAGCACTACGCCTTCCTGATCTCCGAGGAGGAGTTCGACGCGGCGTACGCGCAGATCAGACAGCGCGGCATCGAGCACTACGCCGACCCCCAACGGAAGCAGCCCGGCACGATCAACCACAACGACGGTGGCCGCGGCGTGTACTTCATGGACCCGGCGGGCCACGCCATGGAACTCATCACCGTGCCGTACGGCGGCTGGAGCTCCTCTCTCCGCCGGCACGGGACTGTAAAAAATGATCCGCGCTAACCGGGTCACGCGAGCTGCTTTCCCGCAACACGCCTGCCAGCGGCACAGGTTCACCGGATGCCCGGCGGCGCCCCGCAACTGGGACGCCTTCCAGCAGGCGAGCGGCACCCTGGGCTGGGGCCCCGAGGTCCCCGGTCGCCTGCATGTCCGGCCCCTGGCTTCCTCCTCGTTTAACGAAGCGTGAAAGGTCCTGGCCCTTCTGCGGGGGTGCTGGGCGACCGCCTTCCGGCCCCGTGGCGGCCTGCCGCACCAGGCATGCCACCCGCTTGCCCCAGTACCCCCGCCCAGCCCCCGCCGCTGCCCTGTGCGACCACCGCGCCACCTACCCCCCACCACGAATCGACGCAGGCAGCATTGCGGTTGGCGAAGAAGTGACGCTCACGGGCTCGTGCCTCAGCGGCGCCGCAGTGACGGGACGAGCAGCGCGGGCGGTGTGTCGTTCTTCTCGTGAGCGGCGAGGTCGGTGCCGGGGGCGACGATCGCGTCGATCGCGTCGAGTACGTCGGCGGAGAGCACGGTGTCTGCGGCGGCGAGTTGCGAGTGCAGGTGGTCCAGTGTGCGGGGGCCGATGATCGCGCTGGTCACGGCGGGATGCGCGGTCGCGAAGCCGAGCGCGAGCTGGATCATCGTGAGGCCGGCCTCGTCGGCGACCTTGGCCAGTTGTTCGACGGCGTCGAGCTTGGCGCGGTTGGAGGGGATGGTGGTGTCGAAGCGTTGCGGCATGAACGTTGAGCGGCTGGTGGTGATGTCCCGGCCCGCGCGGATCGCACCGGACAGCCAGCCCGAGGCCAGCGGGCTCCATACCAGCACGCCGAGCCCGTACTCCTCGGTCACGGGCAGGACGTGGGTCTCGATTCCCCGCTGCAGGATCGAGTAGCTGGGCTGTTCGGTGGTGTAGCGGCCCAGGCGGTGCTCGCGGGCGGCCCACTGGGCCTGCACAATGCGGTATGCGGGGAAGGTCGAGGAGCCGAAGTAGCGGATCTTGCCCGCGCGTTGCAGATCGGTCAACGCCGACAGCGTCTCCTCGTCGCTGGTGCTCGGGTCCCACCGGTGGATCTGGTAGAGATCTACGTGGTCGACGCCGAGGCGGCGAAGGCTGTCGTCCAGCGCGGTGACCAGCCAGCGGCGCGAACTGCCCTGGTGGTTGCGCTCGTCGCTCACGGGCATGCTCGCCTTCGTGGCCAGCACGATGTCGTCACGGCGGCCGGCGATGGCCCTGCCGACCATCTCCTCCGACTCACCGCCGCTGTACACGTCGGCGGTGTCGATGACGTTGATCCCGCCTTCGAGAGCGGCGTCGACGATGGCGGTGACCTCGTCCTGGGTGGTACGCCCGATCCTGCCGAAGTTCATCGCGCCGAGTGTGAGGGAGCTGGCCCGCACACCGGTGCGGCCCATGGTGCGGTACTGCATGACTGTGTTCCTCCATCGCGGGTGGAGCGTCGGTGGCGATACGTGGCTTGGTTGCCGGTCCCTGCTCTGGCATCATGAAGAAGCGGAACCTTGTTCCGTTAACGATACGGAACGATGTTCCGCTTTGGCAAGCCCGGTAGCGGAAGGGAACGGCGCGGTGAAGGACAGCGACGAGAGAGCGGGGCACGCGGCCCAGTCCAAGCGAAAGGACGCCCGGCGCAACAAGGAGACCCTGCTCGACGCGGCCGCCGCGGTCTTCGTCACGTCAGGCGTCGAAGCGCCCGTACGCGACATCGCGACCAAGGCCGGCGTCGGGCTGGGCACGATCTACCGCCACTTCCCCACCCGGGCGGATCTCATCATCGCCGTCTACCAACACCAGGTAGACGCCTGCGCCGAGGCCGGTCCAGCCCTGCTGGCGACCAGCGCGACCCCTTACGCCGCACTAGCGCAATGGATCGACCTCTTCGTCGATTTCCTGGTCACCAAACACGGACTCGCCGCCGTGCTGCAGTCCGACAACGCCGGCTTCGACACCTTGCACACCTACTTCCTCGACCGCCTCGTGCCCGTCTGCGCCCACCTGCTCGAAGCCGCGGCGATCTCCGGCGAGATCCGCCCCGCCATCGACGCCTACGAGCTCATGCGCGGCGTCGGGAACCTCTGCATCGGCGCGGACAGCGATCCCCGCTACCACGCACGCCGACTCGTCGAACTCCTCATCGCAGGACTACGCGACCGCACCGGTTGATGCCTTTTCCGCCGAGATACTGCGCTGCAGGGCGAGTTGCTCACCAGAGCGCTCTGGCAGTGCCGGCCCCAGCCGGATCACCAGAAGCAAGGCACAGTCCCGTACCCCTCACCTCAATGGCCGGTTCGCTGTGGTGGCGCGTCCAACGCGCAGTGGCTGAGGTGCGCCTTTGCCGGTGGCTGCGGACCCGCGGCGCGGCGCGGATCGCGGATCAGCGCCGCGGCCATCAGGCCACCGAGGACGCACAAAACCCCCGACACCAGCGAAGCCTTGTGGAACCCGGCCGAGAACTGCGCCGGGTGCAGGTACGCGCTCCCGGTGATGCCGGCGATCGCCGGAAGGACCGCCACCGCGATCAGTGAGGCTGTACGGGCGACGTCGTTGTTCACGGCCGAGGCCACCCCGGCCTCGCTGGCCGGCGCCGAGGACAGCGCCGTCGCGGTCAACGGCGCCACCGTCGTGGCCAGCCCCAGGCCGAAGACCAGCACCGCCGGCAGCACCTCGGTCAGGTAGGTTCCGGTGGCGTCGATGCGGACCAGCATCATCAGGCCCAGGCCGACCAGGCACGGGCCCACGCTCATCTGCAACCGGGGGCCGATGCGCGCGGCCAGCGCGCCGGAGCGGGCCGACAGCGCGAGCATCACCACGGTCAGCGGCAGCAGCGCGATGCCCGCCTCCAGCGCGGAGTAGCCGCAGACCTGCTGCAACTGGATCGGCAGCAGGAACAGCTCGCCGCCCAGCGCGCCGTACAGCACGAAGGTGACCGCGTTGGTCGCCGAGAACTGCCGCGAGGAGAACAGCGACAGCGGCAGCATCGGCGCGCGGACCCGCCCCTCCCACAGCACGAACCCGACCAGCAGCAGCGCCCCGGTGATCAGCGCCGTGAGCGCGCCCGCGCCCCAGTGGCTGGGCGGCCCCTCGATCAGGCCGTAGGTCAAGCCCACCAGGCCGAGGGTGACCAGCGCCCCGCCGGTCACATCGATGCGGGTTCCCACGGTCGCCGGGTCGCGGGACTCCGGGACGTGACGCACCGCGAGTACGACGACCAGCGCCGCCAGCGGCAGGTTGATCGCGAAGATCAGCCGCCAGGAGAGGGCCTGCACCAGCCAGCCGCCCAGGAACGGCCCGATCGCGCTGGCCACGCCGCCCAGTCCGGACCAGGCGCCGATCGCCTTGGCGCGGTCCTGCGGGGCGAAAGACGCCTGCAGGATCGCCAGACTCCCCGGCGTCAGCAGCGCCGCGCCCACCCCCTGCAGCGCGCGGGCGGCGATGAGCACGGGCGCGCTGGGGGCCACCCCGCACAGCCCGGACGCGACGGCGAACCAGACCACGCCGATGACGAAGCAGCGCTTGCGCCCGTAGCGGTCTCCCAGCGAACCGGCGACCAGCAGCAGTCCCGCGAGCGTCAGAATGTAGGCGGTGACCACCCACTGCAGCCCGGACACCCCCACACCGAAGTCCCGCCCGATCGCCGGCAGCGCGATCCCGACGACGGTGGCGTCGATCGACGCCAGCGCCGACCCGAGCACGGTCGCCGCCAGCACCCACCGTCCCCGGCCGGTGCCGTAGTGCAGGGTGCCGCCACTGCCGCCACCGGAAGCAGGCGGCGACGGCGGACCGATCGGCGCATCAGAAGACTGAGACGATCCCATAGGAGCAACTTAGCCGCGGGCCGCGATGAGGGGACTCGTTGAAAACCGGCCGTCCCCTGCCCCGGGGTACCCCCACGACTGCTCAGTGGACCTCTCCGCCCATCCGGCACCTGACCTGCGGACAGGCACCACAGGGAGAGGCCACCCGATAGCACGGCCGGCTGCTCGCCCGTTGGGCGGCGAAGGAGGAGGCAGGGCAATCCCCGGTGGCAGCCGAGGGCACGCAGGCGGGTGCACCTTGCCGAGGCGTTCGCCCGGGGTGCTGGACACCGGGTGAAGGGTTATAACGGCCCTGTTTACCGGGGCCTTGTACCCCTGATTGACAGTCAGCTGGCTCAGCCCCGATGTGGTGCTGATGCCAAGGCGGGCTCGGTGCGCTCGCAGCCTGGATCGCGACCGCTGCGGCACGAAGCCCTCCGGAACTTACCGGCGGGTAAGTATGGCTGGATTACGGCTGGTTGGAGCCTGCGCGGCGCCCGTACGGTGATGTGCCTGTGCCGTCCACGCACGAACGAGGGGTTTTCCATGCGCAGAAGACTCGCCGGGGTGCTTACTGCCCTGGCAGTGTCAGCGGGGCTGCTCGCGGCCACCGCGCCCACCGCTTCAGCGACGTCGGCACCGCCGCCGCTGCCCGACGCCGCCTCGTACGGCATCACCGTCACCGGGTACACCCAGGTCGATCCGTCCAGGCCCGCGAGTGAGCCGCGGCTGCTCGACGTCACCATGCGTACCGCGGCGATCTACCGCGACGGGGCCGAGCACGACGTACGGGTCCGCATCCGCATCCCGGGCGGTTACCAGACCAACCCCCAGCAGCCGTACAAGACGCTCTACCTGCTGCACGGCGGCGCGGGCGACTACGACGACTGGACCAACGACGGCAGGTTCGAGGAGCAGATCAAGGACCGCTTCAACGGCATCGTCGTGATGCCCGACGCGGGCATGGCCGGCTACTACACCGACTGGGCGGGCAACGCCGACGGCGGCTTCCGCCCCCTGTGGGAGACCTTCCACATCGGGCAGCTGCTGCCGTGGATCGACGCCAACTTCAACACGACCGCCTCGCGCTCCGGACGGATGATCGCCGGCCCCTCCATGGGCGGCTTCGGCGCGCTGAAGTACGCGGGACAGCACCCGGACCTGTTCTCCGCCGCCGCCAGCTTCTCCGGGGGCACGGACATCAAGTACCGCGACGCCCAGGGGCACAGCGCCCAGGACACCTTCAGCGGGCACATGTACCAGGCAGGCGCCTCCTTCCTCGACAACTGGGGCGACGGCACGACGAGGGTCAACCTCTACCAGCCGGGCCAGCTCTTCCCCGACCCCGACCAGGACAAGCAGCGCGAGTACCGCATCCGCACTGTCTTCGGCGCCTCCCCCGACACCCCCGGCGACCCGCGCTGGGCGACCGTCAACCCGTACGACATGGCGGCCCGCTACGCGCAGTACGGCGGCAAGCTCGCCCTGTACACGGGCGGCATGCCGGACGACTGGTGGGACCGGGGCGAGGAGGAGATCTACGCCTACAACACGTGGTTCCACGCAAGGCTCCAGGCACTCGATGTCCCCCACGGATGGTGCGCCGGCCAGGGCAAGCACGAGTGGACGCACTGGCAGAAGGACCTGGTGGACTTCCTCAACTTCACCAACGGCAACCCGACCTGCCACTACTGAGACCGCGCGCACGACGCGCACCGTCCCGGGCCCTTCCCCGAGCCCGGGACGGTACGCGTGCTTCGGCCTCCGCGTCAGATGTGGATCTGGGAGGCGGTCCAGTCGGCGGAGCCGGTGGCGATGGCGCCCTGGTCGGCCCAGCCGTTCTGGTTGAGGAAGGCGCGCAGGCTGCCGTTGGCGCCGACGACGAGGTAGTCGGCGCGGCCGTCGGCGTCGAGGTCGGACATCCGGATCTGCGGGGCCGTCCAGGAGGACGAACCGGTCGCGACGACCCCGAGGTCGGACCAGCCGCCGTTGCCGTCGCCGCCCTTGTTGAGCAGTACCCGGACGCTGCCGTTGTCGCCGATCACGAGGTAGTCGGCCTTGCGGTCGCCGTCGTAGTCGGCGAAACGGATCCGGGAGTCGGTCCAGCCGGTCGAGCCGGCGGCGATGAAGCCGAGGTCCTCCCAGGTCACGGTCGCTCCGGTGCCCGAGTTGCGGTAGGCGTGGACGCTGCCGTTGGAGCCGACGGCGAGGTAGTCGCTGCGGCCGTCGCCGTCGAGGTCGGCGAAGCGGATCTGGCCGCCGGTCCAGGCGGGCGAACCGGTTGCGATGTAGCCGAGGTCGGACCAGGTGATCGCGCCGTTCGCGCCCGCGCGGTTGAGCAGCGCCTGGGTGGCGCCGTTGGCGCCGACGACGAGGTAGTCGCTGCGGCCGTCGCCGTCGAGGTCGGCGAAGCGGATCTGACTGCCGGTCCAGGCGGGCGAACCGGTCGCGATGTAGCCGAGGTCGGACCAGGTGACCGCCCCGTTCGCGCCCGCCTTGTTGAGGAAGGCGCGCAGGCTGCCGTTGGCGCCGACGACGAGGTAGTCGGCGCGGCCGTCGGCGTCGAGGTCGACGTCGGAGTCGGCCACGGTGGTCGACTCCGGCAGGGCGGGCTTGACGATGACGTTCTCGGCGATCCAGCCCTTGCCCGCGGCCCGGGTGAGGGCGTCGTAGAACGCGGTCGCGATCTTGGCGTAGCCGGCGTTGTTGGGATGCAGGCCGTCGCTCAGGTCGGCCGTGGTCACCGCGGAGGTGTCGGCCAACTCGACGTGCGCGCCCTGGGCCTGGTAGGCCGACACCAGGGTGCGGACCGCGTTGTTGTACGTCACGACGCGGGCCTGCGCGGCGTTGTCGGCGTTGGGGACGATGGTGGCGACCGCCACGGTGATCGCGGGGGCGGAGGCGCGTATCCGGTCGATGAGCTGCTTGAGCCGGGCCGGTGCGTTGGCGACGTCGATGTTCTTGTTGATGTCGTTGGTGCCGATCTTCAACGTCACCGCGTTGGGCCGGGCCCGGTAGAGCCAGGACCCGATGTTGTCGTGGATGCCGCCGATGAACCAGCCCGAATGGCCCTCGTGGTCGGTGTCCGGGAGGTTGCCGCTGCTCAGCGAGCCCACGAAGTCGACGTTCTCCCCGTGGCCCTGGAGTCTGCTCCACAGGCCCGGGCGGTATCCGTCGCCGGTGCTGCTGCCGACGCCCAGGGTGATCGAGTCGCCCAGCGGCATGACCGCCAGCCGCGGGACCTTCCACTGCGGGTCGCCGGGCGTCGGGGTGGGCAGGGGAGCGGGGCCGGGCGAGGGAGGGGGGCTTGAGGCGTCGACGGGCTCACCGCGGTAGGTGTAGGCGTTGAGGGCGGTGACGGCCGCCATCGGATTGCCGTCGCGGTACTGGTCGACGGCCAGGAAGGTGGGCTTCTTGCGGGCGGCCGGCATGCAGAACCGCTCCGCCCGGTCCTGCAGCTTCTCGTTGTCGCGCCTGTAGGTCGGGTCCATCGGTACGTCGTGGAAGTGGTTCATGACGAACAGGGGCCGGAAGTTCTTCGGCGCCCCCGACACGCCGTCGGCATACTCCTGGGTGCTCAACGGGACGGGGCCCCAACGGGTCCGGCACGTCCAGTCGGAGGACCCGAGGGTCGGGCCCATGGACCAGTAGTTCTCGACCGTCCAGTCCTGGTCGTGCATGATGCCCAGCGACTCCTTGTCGTCGCCCTGGCTGAACATCACCAGCCGATTGCCCGCGTCGATCATGTCCTGCACCTTGGGCCAGCCGTTGTCCTTCACCTTCCACTTGCGGGGGTCGAAGACGAGGTCGGAGATGCTTCCGGCCGTCTTGACGCTGCCGGCGGGGTGCTTCGTGACGCTGCCGTCGGGGTTCTTCGTTTCGGTGTCCTCGGAGTAGCGCTCACCGAGCAGGCCGCCGAGCGCCGTGCTCAGCTGGTCTCCGCTGACGTGGTCCTCCATGAAGATCGTCACGATCTCCCGGGGATTGCTCCTCAGGAACGAGCCGATCTGCCCCATCGGGACCGTCATGGCCTGCCGGGTCGCGGTCGAGCAGTCGGGCTTGTGGCAGAGGACGATCCGGCCCTCCTGGTCGTAGACGTCGACCATCAGACCCCGGACGCCGTCGTTCAGCTGGGTGAGGATGCTGTGCGGCTGGTTGGGAAAGATGATGTGCCCGGCGTCCTGCTCGGTGTTGCTCATGGAGTTGTGCGTCGTCAGATAGGTCATCTGATCGAACGTCCGCTCCGAGTCCGACGGCATCGGGCTTCGCGCCGGCTCGGTCGGCGTGAGGTACCAGACCGTGTCACTGCCCTTTCCGGTCGTGACGGTGAGCTCCTGGTGGAGGGTGGTGGTGTCCACCCTCAGGCGCTGGCCGTCCGAGGGGCGGTAGATCGCGTACCGGTCGCCGCCGATGTGCTCCAGGAACCACTGGGCGTCCGCGTCGCCGCAGCCGCCCAGCATGATGAGGTCCCGGACGCGGCTCACGCACGGCCCGCCACCGGCGAGGGCGATCTCGTAGCCGCCGCCGGACAGGGCCTGGAACTCCCACTGCTGGTTGTCCTCGTCGCCCTTCGGGGGGCGGGTGGTCAACACGTCGTCCAGCGGGACGTCGATGGGGTAGGTCGGCGTCCCCGACATGTTGCTGCCGTTCGCCAGGCTCTGAACGTAGTAGCGCACGTTCGAAGCAGGGGCGGCGGACGCGGCAGAGGCGGGGAGCGGATCGACGGCGGCGGAGACGGCGCTCAGCGCGCCGGCGGCCATGACGACGGCGAGGAGCCAGGCGAGCCGGCCGCGTAGCCAGACCCCCCTGCTCGTCGGCCGGGGGACGGAGGAGATGGGCACGGCGGATCCTTCTCGCGACAGGGCTTGCTGGGGCGGCACAAGCCAAGCCGAGGACGGGGTAAGCGGACCAGGAAGTTCCACCGGCAGGACTTATTTCTGCCCATCCCGCATCTGACGGCGATACGGAAGCGCCGCGTCCGGGAGCCGGCACCGCCGCGTCCCCGGGTGTGCACCGGGGCGACGCGGCCGGACCGGCAGAAGTTCACTCCTGCATACTTCACTCGGACCACAGCGCACACGTCGCACCGGCCGCGCGCCGCATGGGAGACCCGCACGATGAGCACCACCGCTTTCGCCCGCGGAGAGTTCGCCGCGCTGCTGCGCACCCATCGGTCCCGGGCGGGCCTCAGCCAGGAGGACGTCGCCCACCGGGCCGGGGTGAGCGTGCGGGCGCTGGCCGACATGGAACGCGGGCGCACCCGCGGCCCGCAACGCCGTACGGTCGCCGCACTGATCGCAGCGCTCGCACTGCCCGGCCCCGACGCCGCGGCCCTGGAGCGGGCCGCCGCCACCGGCCGGCCCCGCCCGCGCCCGACCCCGGCGGTCCAGGCGGGGCTCGGACTGCCCCGCGATGTAGGGGACTTCACCGCCCGCCGGGTGGATCTCGCACGGCTGCGGGCGCTGGTGGCGCAGGCCGATGACGGCTACCCGCTGGTGGTGCTGGTCACGGGGCAGCCGGGGCTGGGCAAGACGACCTTCGCGGTACGGGCCGCGCACAGCCTCGCAGAGTGCTACCCCGACGGGCAGTTCTCCGTCGACCTGCACGGTACGCAGGAGCAGCCGGCCGAACCGCGTGAGGTCCTGCGCCGGCTGCTGCGGGCCCTCGGCGTCGCCGAGAGCGCCGTACCGCAGGACACCGAGAGCCGGGCGGCCCTGCTGCGGGCGATGGTCGACGGCCGGCGGGTACTGCTCGTCTTGGACAACGCCGCCGACGAGGAGCAGGTCCGCCGGCTGCTGCCCGCCACCGGACCCGCGCTGACCCTGGTCACCAGCCGCAACGCGCTCACCGGACTGGAGGGCGTGCACCGCATCGCGCTCGGAGTGCTGCGCCGCGAGGAGTCCGTCACCCTGATCAGCCGGGTCGTCGGCGCCCACCGGGTGGCGGCCGAGCCGCAGGCGGCCCGCGATCTGGCCGACCTCTGCGGGCAGTTGCCCCTCGCGGTGCGCATCGCCGCGCAGCGGCTGGCGGCCCGACCCCAGGAGCGGCTCGCCAAACTGGCAGCCCAACTCGCCGACGAGGGACGCCGCCTCGACGCCCTCCAGGCCGGCGACCTCCAGGTCCGGGCCGCCTTCGCACTGTCCTACCGGCGACTGGACCCGACCGCCCAGCGGGTGCTGCGGCGCGCCACGCTGGCCGCGGGAGGCGACTTCTCCCCGCAGACCGCCGCGCTGCTCGCGGGCATCACGCTGCGCCAGGCCCAGCTGTGCACCCAGGACCTGGCCGACCGCGGGCTCCTCCAACCCGACCCGGCCGCGGAACGCTACCGCTTCCACGACCTGCTCCGACTGTTCGCCGCCGAGCAGCTGGCCCAGGACGACCCGGCGGACCTCGCCCGCGCCCAGGACCGCACCGCCCACTGGACGCGGGCCAGGGCCCGCGCCGCCGCGCTTCACTTCGACACGGAGCGCTCCCCGGCCGGCGACCCGCATCCGGCCACCGCGCCCCGCGGACCCGAGCAGGCGCGGGAGTGGCTGGAGGCGGAGCGGGCCCAGTGGCTGGACGCGCTGCGCCAGGCGCTCGCGGCCGGGCAGCACCAGCAGGCCCTGGACCTGGCGGAGGCCATGCACTGGTTCTCGGACCGCACCCAGCACTGGGAGCAGTGGGTGGAGGTCTTCGCCTGCTCGGTGTCCGCGGCACGGGCGCTGGGCAGCCGCCGCGAGGAGGCCGTCCACCTCAACTACCTGGCCTGGGCCAACAACCTGTGCGTCCACGACTATCCGGCCGGCCTGGCAGCGGCCCGCGAGGCACTGGTCGCGGCCCGCGAGGCCGGGGACCTGCTCCAGACCGGCTGGGCCTACGGCTACGGAGCCGGCGCACTGCACCACCTGGGGCAGCGTGAGGAGGCGGCGGCGTGGCTGGAGAACGCCGCGGCCTGCCACCGGCGAAACCCCACACCGCAGGGCAGGCTGGCAGAGCTGTCGACGCTCAACGCACTGGGCGGACACCTGCGTTCGATGGGACGCCCCGAGGAGGCGCTGGCCGTCCACCGGCAGAGCGAAGAGCTGTGTCGGGCCGGCAGCTTCCCCGGCCCCTCGCAGCACCTCCTGACCGTGTTCCAGGCCGCCACCTCGCAGCACCTCGGCCGGGACCTGGCCGAGATGGGCCGCTGGGCGCAGGCCGAGCCGCTGCTGCGCCGGGCCCTCGAGGCCTTCACCGCCGCCGCCATGACCGCGTGGAGCGAACCGGCCCGCCTCGACCTCGCCCTCGTGCTGCGTCGGCTCGGCCGGACCACCGAGGCCCGCACCATGCTGGAGGCGGCCTGTCGCGGCCTTGCCGAACAAAACCACCCCCGGCAGGCGGAGGCCGACCGCGAACTGGCGGCATCCGGCAGCTGACCGTGGTCTTGGACCCCCAACGATGGATGGAGCTTCGAGGTTTCCGCGGGCTGTTCGAGTCCGGGGCGATGAGCCTGCCGGAGCTCGCGAAGGAGACCGGACTCGCGTTCAGCGGTCTGGCCCGCCGAGCCGAGCGAACAGCCTGCCATCCCGCTGAGCATGTGACGCTGTCGAGGATCTTGGAGATGTGGAGCTCAGTGTGCGTGGCCGCACTTTGATCCCGCGGCTTGCGTACGACTCCGACCGACACCTTGACGGCGGCGCCCCCGCCAGCCCGCCAGCCAGCCAGCCTGCCAGCGCGTGGCACTGGCGGGCGTTGATCTGCATGCCGGGAATCGGATCGCCATCCACGGGGTTGGTGGGGGATGTGAGCCGGAACTGGAGAGTCATGCGAGCGATTCAGGTATACGAAGTGGGCGGCCCCGAGGTGCTGCAGGAGGTCGATGTGGACCAGCCGCAGCCGGGTCCGGGCCAGGCGGTCGTGGAGGTCGCCGCATCCGGGGTCAACTTCCTCGACGTCTACCACCGCGAGGGCCGGTACACCCTCCCGCTGCCCTTCACCCCGGGCACTGAGGGCGCGGGCACGGTCGTCCAAGTCGGACCCGACGTCGCCGACGTCGCAGTGGGGGACCGGGTCGGTTGGGTGGAGATTCCCGGCACTTATGCCGAGCGGGCCGTCGTGGACTCCACCCGGCTGGTGCCGCTGCCCGACGATATCGGCTTCGAGACCGCCGCCGCCGTGCTCCTGCAAGGTATGACCGCGCACTATCTCGTCAAGGACGCCTACCCGGTCCAGTCGGGCGACACGGTGCTCGTGCATGCGGCTGCTGGCGGCGTGGGGCTACTTCTGACCCAGCTCATCACCCACCTCGGCGGCAGGGTGATCGGCACGACGTCGACCACGGCGAAGGCCGAACTGGCGAAGCGTGCCGGGGCCGCTGAGGTGATCCTCTACTCCGCAGTCGACGATCTCGCAGCCGAGGTGAGGCGCCTCAACGGCGGTCAGGGACTACCGGTTGTCTTCGACGGCGTCGGCGCACACACCTTCGACGCGAGCCTCGCCAGCCTGCGAACTCGCGGCCATCTCGTACTCTTCGGCGCCGCAAGCGGTGCCGTGCCGCCGTTTGATCCGATTCGGCTCGCCCACGGCGGTTCGCTGACCCTGATCCGGCCCAGCCTCGGGGACTTCATCGCCGATCGGTCCGAACTGCTCCAACGCGCCACCGATGTGTTCGAGTGGGTGCGCTCCAAGGCGCTTGAGGTCACAGTAACGGCCCGCTACCCTCTGGCCGAGGCCGCCCGGGCCCACAGCGATCTGGAGGCTCGGCGTACCACCGGCAAGCTGCTCGTTGTACCCGATGCAGCCGTTGCGGAACTCCCTCTGCAAGGGAAGGCATGACCGACCGGCGGGCCACTCCCCCTGAACTACCCCGTGGACGATGGAGACCCCCCGATTCGCAGACGGCCTGGGTCGACGGGCTATGAGGGCGATCATCGCGAGGTGCATTATCTCTGCGGCAGCCACTCGGCCATAGTGCCCCGTCTAGGCCCGGCCTGGTCTTGTCCGCTCACCTACCTCGTGACCGCTGATCTCGGAAATCCCCGACAACGTCAGGTACTGACGCTCATGCCTCCAGTGCGAGCAGTCCTGCTCCCGTACCGAGCTGGCGCTGAGCGGACTGCTGGACGAAGTCCTCGACCCGCTCGGCGAGTTCGGCGGCGCGCGGCGAGTTGTGGAAGTGCTCGTGCGCCAGCACCCGGCATAGTCCGGCGGCCTGTGCGAGGAGCCCGGTCATCTGCTGGTCGCGGGGGGCGGCCCACATGGGGTCCAGTGCCGGGGCGGCGTCCAGGTGGGCTTTGCCCGAGCCGGCTTGCGTCTGTGAGCCGGTCTGCGCGTGGCCCTTCTCGCTGGTCTTGCTGTAGCCGGGGGCCGGGGATCTGCATTGTTTCCTTGTTTCCTCCACCGCTGGTGTCGGGCACTGCATCAGCCGGGCCGTGGTCTCACCACCCCAAGTCGCCGCTTTGATCGTCCTGCTGTGCACCGGAGCCGTTACTGACCGCCTCGTCATGACCACTATCAACGATGTGGAGCATGACGGTGGCCGATTGGCCGTTCCTGAATCCCCGAGCGGCACCTACGACCAAGGCCACCCCTCCCACCCTCCCCCGCGTCTGGTGCACGATCCCGCCCCACGCCTGGCCCTACCTGCAAGCCGCACACTTCTTCTGCCAACTTCAGGGAGCACCAGGCTACTTCTACCTTTTCAGCACATGCTTCGGGTACCGCTTCAAAGCCCTTACGAAGGATGCTAACCACCCCCTTCCCGTCCTTCATCACCCACATCCCCAACCCCCCTGGCGCGTTGAGATCTGTCGGCGGGCGTCAGTTTCCCTGTGAAGCAAGTCGCAGCGGTGACGTACGGATCCGAAGTGTTGGGATTCCGGACGGGTCGGCGACAGCCTTGTCGTGGACCGCGGGAGTGGTTGTCAGTGGTGGCGAGAGGAGCGTCCTGGGTCCGTGGGCTGGTCGGCAGCATGCTGAGGACGCCGCTCCTTGCTGGCGGCCGCGAAGGCCGCTCGCATCGCTGCCAACGGGTCGGGAGTCTGCTTCCCGCGTCTCGTGTCGCTCGTCGTGACGTGAGTGGTGCTATTGCGATGCGGGGGTGTGTCAGTGGCATGCGGAGTGCACCACGATCTCCCGAATTACATGAGCATGCCAACAATTGGTCTAGTCATGTTAGTGATCATGAAATGGTTTCGTACAGTAGCAACCAGCACCACCCCACCCCGTCCCACCCACCTCGCGCCCCGTGCACCCGGTCACCCCCGGACCCCGGCGCCCGACCGGCGCCGCGCAGCCGCACCGGACCAGCGCCGTCGTCTTTCCCGCCCTCACCCACGGCCCGGTGCGGTGGAGGCACCAAGCACGAAAGCAGACGGCCGCAGCAGACCATGGAACAGCATCCGAAAGAGCACCCGAACAAGGAAGTCGAGCCATCCTCGGCCCCCAGCCCGCCGTATCCGCAACGGAGTTGCGGATACCAGCGCCCGACCACGCTCTGAAGCGGAGCTTCAGAGCGTGGAGGACGGAGTCCTCCACCAGGCGGCGGAGCCGCCGGCCTCGCGGAGCGAGGCCAATGCCAACGCCGCACCACCGGGCGACCCGCTGGTCGTCCTCGACGACGTCAAC
>NZ_JBHSZO010000022.1:0-104133 GCF_042663125.1 Streptomyces polyrhachis
TCGGGGGCCCGTGGGGGGCTTCGGCGGGGGTCGGGTGGGGCTGCGACGCTCCGCGTCGCTGGTCTGTTGGTTTGTGGAGTTGGGGGTGGGCTTCCGCTTCGGGGGGGTGGGGGTGGTCCATCCCGTCGTATTGGTGGGGGTGAGTGGTGAGTTGGGGGTCGTGGGGTGGGGGGTGCTGTGTCGCTTCGTGGTGATGGTTTGGTGCTTTGGGTGGGTGGGGGTGGTTCGTCCCGTCGTGTTGCTGGGAGTGTGGGGTGGGGTGGCGTGTGCGGCGTTTTTCCTCGCGGTGGGAGCGCCAGCGGGCTACTCGGGTCATCGCTGCCAGCGTCAGGGTGAGGAGCACCATCAGTTGGCCGATGAACACGCCCCAGAACAGGCCCCAGCCCGAGAGGGCTTGACGGGGGGTGTTCGGCCAGGCTCCTGCCAGGTCGTGGGGTTCGCGCATCAGGGCGCTCATCGCCTCGGGGGTGTGGGCGAAGGAGATGCCTTCGGGCCAACTGCCGTGTGCCAGGAGGGCGGAGAGGCCCGTTGAGGACCACACCAGCAGCGCCAGGCCCAGGAGGAACGCGATCAGGCCCAGGAGCAGGGCATCCGGGATGCCCCGTTCGCGGGACGGGTTCTCGTACGGCATCTCAGGCCACCGTCGAGCGTCGGCCCGGGGTCTGCTCGTACTCCTCCTCCAGGTCCAGGTCCAGGTCTGCTGTGTCCGGGCTGGAGGATTCCGTCATCGCCCGGTCGGTGAAGACC
This sequence comes from Streptomyces polyrhachis, assembly GCF_042663125.1. Classification (NCBI taxonomy): domain Bacteria; kingdom Bacillati; phylum Actinomycetota; class Actinomycetes; order Kitasatosporales; family Streptomycetaceae; genus Streptomyces; species Streptomyces polyrhachis. The sequence goes on from NZ_JBHSZO010000022.1 coordinate 748, forward strand.
AGGGGGCGTTCCGTCTCCGTCACCAGGTGTTTGACCACCTGGACGTTTCCGTTGACGTCCCAGACCGCGATGCCGGGGGTCAGGGTGGGGATGATCTCCACCGCCCAGCGGGGTAGGCCCAGGACCTTGCCCGTCGCTCTCGCCTCGTCCGCTTTCTGGGCGTAGATCGTGCGTGTCGAGGCCATCTTCAGGATCGCCGCCGCCTCCCGCGCCGCCGCGCCGTCCACCACGTCCGAGAGGTGGTGCACCACCGCCACGAACGACAGGCCCAGGCGGCGGCCGAACTTCAGCAGGCGCTGGAAGAGCTGTGCCACGAACGGGGAGTTGATGATGTGCCACGCCTCCTCCACCAGGAAGATGCGCTTGCGGCGGTCCGGGCGGATCCAGGTGTGCTCCAGCCAGACGCCCACGATCGCCATCAGGATCGGCATCGCGATCGAGTTGCGGTCGATGTGCGAGAGGTCGAAGACGATCAGCGGTGCGTCCAGGTCGATGCCGATCGTCGTCGGGCCGTCGAACATGCCGCGCAGGTCGCCGTCCACCAGGCGGTCCAGTACGAGGGCCACGTCCAGGCCCCAGTTGCGTACGTCGTCCGCCTCGACGTTCATCGCCGAGGCCGCCTCCGGGCGGGGATGGCGCAACTGCTCCACGATGTCCATCAGGACCGGTTGGCCGCCCGGCTCCACCGCCTCGGCCACCGAGGCGTGCGCCACCTTCAGGGCGAAGCCCGCCCGTTCGTCCAGTGCGTGGCCCGTGGCCACCTCGATGATCGTGCGCAGGAGCGCCAGCTGGCCCGTCGACGTGATCGACGGGTCCAGGGGGTTGAGTCTGATGCCGCTGTCCAGCGCCGCCATCGGGTCCAGGCGGATCGGGGTGATGCCCAACTGGTGGGCGATCAGCGCCCATTCGCCCACGCCGTCCTCGCCCTGGGCGTCCAGGACCACCACCTGGCGGTCGCGGAAGCGCAGTTGGCGCAGGACGTAGGTCTTCTCCAGGGCCGACTTGCCGTTTCCGGACTCGCCCAGGACCAGCCAGTGCGGCGCCGGCAGCTGCTGGCCGTAGAGCTGGAAGGGGTCGTAGATGTAGCCCTTGCCGCTGTAGACCTCGCGGCCGATGATCACGCCCGAGTCGCCCAGGCCGGGGGCGGCGGTGGGGAGGTAGACCGCCTGCGCCTGGTTGGTCGAGGTGCGGACCGGCAGTCTGCCCGTCTCCACCTTGCCGAAGAGCAGTCCGGTGAACGCCTGGGTGATCGCCTCCAGGGGGCTCTGCGGGCCGATCATCGGCGCAGTCCCGTCGCGAAGGGGAGCGTGTTGACGAAGGCCCGGTGGTGCTCGCGGTCGCACCACTCCAGCTTCAGGTACGACTTCCCCGCCGCCGCCCGGATCGTGCGCTTGTCACGGGCCAGCGTCTCCGGGGAGCGGGAGGAGACCGTGATCCAGCCGACCAGGTTGATGCCCGCCGCACCGCTCGCCAGATCGTCGCCGCGCTGGTCGATGCGCGAGTGGTGCGCCATGTCGCGCGGGTCCACCACCCGGTTCATCTTCGCCGCCCGCGACGCCTCCGCGTCGTCGTTGGTCTTCTCCGTCAGCATCCGCTCGATCGCCAGCTCGGTCGGCTCCAGGTCCATGCAGACCGACACCGTGCGGATCACGTCGGGCGTGTGCACCAGCAGCGGCGCCAGGAAGTTGACTCCCACCGGGGTCATCGGCCACTCCTTCACCCACGCCGTCGCGTGGCACCAGGGCTCCCGCGTCACCGACTCGCGCGTCTTCGCCTGCAGGTACGTCGCCTCCATCGCGTCCAACTCCGCCGGCCAGGCGTTGCGTTCGGTCATCGCCTGGATGTGGTCGATGGGGTGGTCCGGGTCGTACATCGCGTGGATGAGCGAGGACAGGCGCGCCTTGCCCAGCGGCTGGCGCACCCGGATGTCGGCCTCCGCCAGGCGGGCGCAGATGTCGCCCAGCTCGCGCACCATCACCGTGGCGATGCCCTGGTCGCGGTTGAGTCGCCCCGAGGAGGACGCCTTCGCGATGGCCTGCGCCTCCGCGCCCAGCTCGCGGCCGTAGCGCATGCACGCCACCAGATAGGCGCGGTGCTGCTCGGAGGAGGTGGAGACCATCGACTGCAACTGCTCGTAGGACTCCTTCAGCCACTCCGGCGCGCGCTCGTCCCCGCGCTGCGCCACGTCCTTGGCGTGCGCGTCGGGGTCGGCGGGCAGCGTACGGGCCAGCATCTGCAGCCGGGAGACGAAGCCGTCGCCGTTGGCCACGTGCTTGAGCAGCGTGCCGAAGCGGTCGACCAGGGCCTCCTGGTCCTCGCTGTCGCGCAGGCCGACGCCCGGGCCCTCGATCTCGATGGCGGCGGTGACCGTACGGCGGTCGGCGTGCAGCAGCACGGCCACCTCGTCCGGGCCGAAGGGCGCTGTCAGCCAGGTGATCCGGCCGATCCCCGGGGGCGGGCCGACCGCCACCTCGCGGCCGTCGAGGCTGATGCCGGCCTCGGCCACGGAGGAGCGGTACGTGGTGCCCCGGCGCAGGGTGCGCCGGTAACTGCGGTTGATCTCGAACCACTTGTAGAACGTGCGGCCCCGGTAGGGCACGTACACCGCCATCAGCGCCAGCAGCGGGAAGCCCATCAGCGTGACGATGCGCAGGGAGAGCACCGGCACCAGCAGGCCGCCCATCATGCCCAGGAAGGCGCCCGCGATGATCAGCGCGATCTCGCCGGTCTCGCGGTTGCGGCCGACGATCGCGTTGGGCCGGGAGCGGCCGATGAGGTACGTGCGCCGGGACGTGGGGCTGTGCGCTTCGGTGGTCATCGCCGGTCACTTCCTCGGGGGGTTGCTGGGACGGGCCGGCTGGTCGCGCGGGGTGGGGCCGGGGGCGCTGCGGGGGGCGCTCCGTGGGGCGGGAGTACGGGGAGCGGCGGGCTGGTTGCGGGTGCTGTGGGCCGCCACTCCGCCGGAGACCGAGCCGCCGGTCGGTGAACCGCCGCCGCTGTTCGACCCGTTGGAGCTGCCCCGGGAGCTGTGGGTCTTGATGCCCTGGGAGACCAGCGCCGCCGGCGTGGCCATGACGGCCGCCGCCGGGCTCGTACGGGAGGAGGTGCGGCCCTTGCGGGCGGCGGCCACCTCGTCGCCGAAGCCGGGGACGAAGCGGTAGATCATCGCGGAGGCGAAGATGGCGAGCAGGATGATCGCCAGGCCGCTGACCACGGCGGAGAAGGAGTCCGGGCCGTCGTCGGCGGAGAGCGCGCCGGCCAGGCCCAGGACGATCACGATCACCGGTTTGACCAGGATGACCGCGATCATGATGCCCGCCCAGCGGCGGACGTGGTGCCACATGTTCTTGTCGACCAGGCCCGCGTAGACGGCGGTGCCGAGCAGGGCGCCGACGTAGAGCAGGGCGGCGCGGATGACCAGCTCCAGCCAGAGCACGCCGGCGGCGAGGACGGAGACCAGGCTGACGACGATCAGCATGATGGGGCCGCCGCCGATGTCCGTGCCCTTGTCGAGGGCCTTGGAGAAGCCGCCGAAGAAGGTGTCGGTGTCGCCGGCGGTGCCGGAGGCGATCACTTCCGTCACGCCGTCGGTGGCGGCGACGACCGTGTAGAGGATCAGGGGGGTGAAGGCGGAGGCCAGCACGGTCAGCCAGAGGAAGCCGACGGCTTCCGTGAGCGCCTCGGTCAGGGGGACGCCGCGCACGGCGCGTTTGGCCACCGCGAGGAGCCACAGGACGAGGGTGAGGATGGTGGAGGCGGCGAAGACGACGGCGTACTGGCGGAGGAAGGTCGCGTTGGTGAAGTCCACGGTGGTGGTGGAGTTCACGGCGTCGCTGAGCTTGTCGATGGTCCAGGAGGCGGCTTTGGCGCAGCCCTTCGCGAGGGAGGCCAGGGGGTCGAGGGTTTCGCCTACGTCTGAGGTGGGGTTGGCGGGGGTGGACTTCGCGTCGTCGCCGTTTTCGCAGTAGTCCTTCGCCGGTCCGATAAGGAGGTCGCAGGGATTGTCACTGGGCTTCGGACTGGGGGCGGCCACAGCTTGGGTTGCGAGCAGGAGAGCGGCGGCATGGACCCCGGTCAGGGCCGATCCGAAGATCAGAACGTGACGGCGGCTACCTGGCATACGTGAAGCCTCCGAACTCTTCCACAGCCCCGCTGATCTCGGTGTCGGTGGCAGCCGGAACATCCCCAGGAACAGGCGCAGGTCCTTCCTGCTGATTGTCGTCCACGATCTTCCAGTCGGATCCGACGTAGCGGAGATCGAACGTCCACGTCATCCAGTTCGTGCGTACCGGGTCGGTCGAGCCACGCCCTGCCATGCCGATGAGGCCCGTGTACCAGACGGAGACCTTGGCTTTATCGCCGTTGAACTCCAACGTCTTGGTGCCGATGGGGACGGTGCGAGAGATGAAAGTCTTGCCGGAAGGCGGCTTACCGCTCGAGTCCAGACCCATGCGCTGAAGGAAAGCAGCCGAGTAAGCCTTGTCCTGCGCCGACTTGAGCTGTGCGGCTGCATCCGGTGTGTAGAGGGCATCCACGATGCTGTGCCGGGTCGGGGCGTTGAACATGCCTGTACCACCAAGCGCCACCGCGTAGTTCGCGGCGGCGGACTGTGCGCCCTGCTCGGTCTTGGGGAAGCCCGACGGGATACCCCCCGTGCTACCCGTGACCGGCCGCTCGCCCGACGGCGCCGTCGCGTTGCCCTTGCCCGGTGTGTCCGTCCTCGGGCCGGAGTCGTCGCGGTCCTGGTTCGCGAACGCTATCGCCGCGATCAGCAGCACCACGACGCCGACGATCGCGACGACCCCGCGGCCGGGGCCCGTTCCGCCGCCCCGCACAGGCCCGCGGCCCGCGTCGCCCTCGGGGAGGCGGGTGCGCGTCTGACGTCCGCCGCCGTACGCGGCGTCGTGGTTGCCGTAGTCGTCGCCCTGACTCATAAAGTTTCCGCCCCGGCCCCTGTCGGACCTTCCGATATCTCCGGCGTCCCGGCCGTCTCCACCGGGAGGGGCCGCACGGCGGGGATCAAACGGCCATCCCGTACACGATCGTGAAGACCGTGCCGAGCGAACCGATGATGAAGACGCCCGTCAGGCCCGCGACGATGAGGCCCTTGCCCTGCTCCGCGCTGAAGGTGTCGCGCAGGGCCGTCGCGCCGATCCGCTGCTTCGCCGCGCCCCAGATCGCGATGGCGAGGCAGAGCAGGATGGCGACGGCCATGACGACCTCGATCATCACGCGCGCCTCCTGCCCGAGGCTGCCGAACGGGCCCCAGTCGGGGGCGATTCCGCCGATGATGGTGTTGATGTCGCCTTTTTCGGCTGCGATGTTGGCGCTGCCGGTCGCCGGTCCCATGTCTACTCACCGCCCTTGGTGGCGTGCTCTGCGAGCTCCGTCAGGTTGACGTGGCTCAGCCTATCCTCCCCGAAGTCCCGGTCAGGGATGTCGATTTGACGCTATCCGCGTCCACGTCGAGGCGCGGTCGAGACCTTTCCGCGCCGCCTCGGCCATGGTCACTCCCGGTGGACTGCTTGTCACACAGTTGCGCTAACTGTGTGTATCATCGCTGATGACTCTCTGCAATGTTGGAGGCGTCCTGCGCAAGCATGCGCTCTCCCATGCCTGGGTATGATCGGGGTATGACAGTGAACATGACGATGTCCCTGCCGGATGACGTGGCCGAGTTCGTGAGGCAGCAGGGGAACGCCTCCGCGTACACGGCGCGGATACTGCGGCGGGAGATGCTGCGCCAGGCGCTGGCCGAGCGGGATCCCCGGGCGATCGAGGTGACCAAAGCCCTGGTCGGCGAGCCGGACGAGTCGGAGGAAGAGGCGCTGGCGCGCTGGGTCGAGGTGGGTCGCAGGTGAGGCGCGGGCACGTATACGAGATCGTTTTCAAGGGGTCGGCCGCCCACGTGCTGGTCGTCACCAGTGACAACGTCAACGAGCACACCGGGTCGGCCACGTGCGTGATGGTCTATCCCGCCACGGACATCAGCCCGAGCATCGTGGACGTACCGGTCGGGCGGCCGAGTCAGGGCACGGTGATACTGGGCGCCTTCAAGACCTTCTCGCGCCCGGTGTTCGCCGCCGGAACGGACCTGGGGGAGATCGATCCGCGCGCCATGGAGGCCGTCGAGATCGGACTGCGCGCGGTCTTCGACCTCTGACAACGGCTGCTCGGTAGCGCCCTGATGGGGATCCTGCGCTGCCAAGTGCTGAGGTCAGAGGTCTCGGTAGATGTCGCGGCGGTCGCCCACGTGGATGACGTAGATGACGAGTCGGTCGTCGATGACGCGGTAGACGGCGCGGTAGTCGCCGGAGCGGATGCGGTAGAGGCCGGGATGGCCGTTCAGGGGCTTGGCCGCCGGGTTCGGCGCGTAGGGGTCGTCTCCGAGCGTGGCCAGGGCCTGCAGGAGTCGCAGGGCCTCCGGTCGCGGGATGCTTCGCAGGTCCTTCTGCGCGCCGGGGCGGAAGTCGAAGGTGTACTTCACGCCGCGTGGTGCCGATCGTCGGGAGCGGCTTCGCCGACGATCTCGGCGAACATCTCGGACAGGGACAGGCCGGGGGCGCTGGCGTCGTCGGCCGCTTCGGCGGCCAGGGCGCGCTGGGCGAGCTGCTCGTCCTCCCATTCCTCCAGCTTTTCGAGCATGTAGGCGGGGACGAAGGCGCCTACGGACTGGCCGTGCCGGGTGACGACGGTGACGCGTCCCTCGTCTTCGGCGGCGCGGATGACCTGCGCGAGGTGGGCGCGGAAGTCGCGGACGGTCTCGGTGTGCTCCATCACGCAACGGTACAAGGATTGTGTACACATCTTCAAGGAGTGCTCTGACGAGGTGGGCGGGGCGGGGCCGTCCGTGGTGCGACTGGTCGGTGTCACGGGGTTTACCTGCGGGGGACGTAGGGCTTGCGGCGGTCGGTGGGGGAGGGGCGGTCGGCGGCTGCGGTGGTTGCGCGGAGGGCGGCGAGGCTCGCGCGGGCTACGGGGGAGAGGTCGTTGGCGGGGTGCGCCGGCGGCTGAGCGGTGGGGGTCTCGGCTTCGGGGGCTGCGTACGGGTGCGGGGAGCTTGCGGTGCAGTCCGGGCAGGTGCCCGGGTGGGGGCTGTGGAAGGGGCGGCCGCAGGTGCCGCAGGTTTGCACATGGGCGACCGTGGCGCGTGGGGGCGGTTCGGGGAGGGGGAGGGGCAGGTTTTTGAGGCGGTAGGCGAGGAGGCGGGCGGGGCGGAGGAGGGGTCGGGGGAGTCCGTTGGCGAGGAGGCCGGTGAGGTGGTGTTCGTCGACACCGGCCGCGAACCAGGCGGCGACCTGGGGGGCGAGGCTCGCGGCGTCGGCGGCGGTGAGGATCAGGCGCGGGTCGGTGCGGCGTAGCGCGGTGAGGAAGGCCAGGGCTGCCGGGTCGACGGGGGGCGGCGGTCCGGGGGGCTCGGCGGAGGTGGCGACGGCGGCCAGGGTGACAGGGCCGCGGGGGGCGTCGGGCTCGGTGGGAGCCGGGGGGTCGACAGGCTCGGCGGGCTCGGCAGGGGCCGGGGGTGCGGCGGGGGGCTCGTCAGGCTGGGGGCTTGCGAGCGGTGGGTCGGCTTCCTCGGTGTCCACGAGCGCGAGGACCGGGGCGTCGGGGGTGGGGAGGCCGCCGTACGCCTCGGGGACGTTGCGGATGTAGGTGCTGGTGCGGAAGCGGCCGCTGGGGAGGCGCTCGCGGCGGCGTACGAGATAGCCCTCTTCCTCCAGTCTGTGCAGCGCCCGGGCGATGCGGATCTCGCCTTCCTCGAAGTGCTCGCAGAGGGCGTCGATGCTGACGGGCGTGCCGGGAGGGCTGGAGAGCATGTAGGTCGCGATGGCGACCGCGAGTCCGTTGCGCAGGCGTTGGGCGAGGTGGTTGGGGATGATGACGAAGTTCGACCTGACCGGGACGGTCAAGTGGATCACGCCTGCTGTGAGGTTGCTGGGAAAGGGGGCGGGGGCAGTACTAGACTGGTAAGTAGCCATGAGGAAGGGTTCGCTTCCGACTTGGTCAGGCCCCTGCCCGGAGGTTCAGTCCTGGCGGGGGCCGACTTGGTTTCTGGGGTCGGTGCGACCGTATGCCCCGATTCCCGCGCTCTGCAAGCGCGTAGAGGCAGACCACTCGCACGGGTGAGCAGCGGTTTTGCGCGCGAACGCGCGCGTTCGCGTGTGCGGGGTGGGTGGGTGGGTAGTCCTTTCGCCGGTCCTTGGGAGAGTGCCGAGCGCACCGGGACCTGGAAACCCCGCCCCTGGTGGGACCTGGGCGATGTCCTTTTTGTCCCCTCAATATCGGGGGGCTGGAGACCAGTTGGCCCCCGATGTCGCCGAAGTCTGCGCATACCGGCCGCGAGGCGGCGAAACGGCAGCCCCGCTCCCTCCGCTGGCGTCGAATGAGGCGACCTCGTGAACCTAGGTATCCAACCTCCGGGTGCGGGGTGTCTTGAGTTGTACGCAGCGTCGGCCGGGGGCGGCGAGTAGGTGCGTTGCCGAGTTCGACGCCTGGGCTGTATGGCGAAATGGCATGATTTTTGCGAGAGTTGGCGATCGACAGAGGCGATGGGGCCCGTCAGTGGAGAATCTGGCGGCGTGGATCTTTGACCAGTGGACTGGCCGGTTTCCGGAACTGACTGCCGTCAAGGTGTCCGAAACGCCCAAAACGTGGGCGGAGTACCGGCCCGAGGGCTGAGCCCATGCTTGTGGCGCTGCGCCGGATGATGGGCCCAACCCCTCTACCGCGCGGCCAAGTTGGGGAATGATGGCCCCGTGGGCGGGCGGCGTGGTGGTGCGGGGACGTTCTGGCTGGTCGGTGGACTCAGCTCCGGGGCGCTGTTCGGGTTTCTCGGGCTGCTGCTCGTGGGGACCTTCCTCGCCGCCGGGAACGCCGGGCCCGGGGGGCGGACGGTCGATCTGGCCAAGGGGGCGGTGCCGGCCGCGTACCAGTCGCTGGTGTCGCGGTGGGGGAACCTCTGCCCCTCGCTCAACCCGGCGCTGCTGGCCGCGCAGTTGTACCAGGAGAGCGGCTGGAATCCGAAGGCGCGGTCGCCGGCCGAGGCGCAGGGGATAGCGCAGTTCATCCCGGGGACCTGGGCCGCGCACGGGATCGACGGCAACGGCGACGGCAGGCGCGACGTGTGGGATCCGGCCGACGCGATCCCCTCCGCCGCGACGTACGACTGCGCGCTGGCGGGGTACGTCAAGGACGTGCCCGGCGACCGTACGGACAACATGCTCGCGGCCTACAACGCCGGCGCCTACGCGGTGATCAAGTACGGCGGGGTGCCGCCCTACCGCGAGACGCGCAACTACGTGAAGGTCATCCGCGCCCTGGAGCAGAGCTTCGCGCGCCCCACGGGGCGGGTGGCGCCCTCGCGGATCGCGGCGGGGGCGATCCACTACGCGCAGGACAAGCTCGGCACCCCGTACCTGTGGGGCGGCAACGGCACCCCGGAGCACCGCGGGCGTTTCGACTGCTCGGGGCTGACGAAGGCGGCGTACGCCTCGGTCGGTGTGACGCTGCCGCGGGTGGCCAACGACCAGTGGAACGCCGGGCCGCATCCGAAACGGGGCGAACTCCTCCCCGGGGACCTGGTGTTCTTCGCGTACGACCTGGACGACCCGCGCTCGATCCACCACGTCGGCCTCTACGTCGGCGGCGGCTACATGATCAACGCCCCGTACACGGGCGCGGTGATCCGCTTCGACCGCATCGACGCCCCGGACTACATCGGCGCCACCCGCGTCACGGCGGAGGGCGCGGCGGCGCTGCCCGGGCGCTGACGGCGGCCGACCGGGCCCCGGATCGGGACGCTCCGTAAAAGCCCTGGCCCGACCTGCGCGAGCGGGGTCGAACGGCGGGTCACCCTTGGATAACTGATCGGTGATCTTTGGGCAGAGGGCGGAACGCCGTGCCCCGGCACGGCGTTGACTGGGCACAGTTCAGTCCCGGGCCCCGCCCCCGGCGCGGAGACGAGGTACAGATGCAGCCCCCCCACATCCAGTGGGCCGGCGCGCCCCCCAGCGGCACCGACCCCGACGCCTCCGTGTTGCGCTCGGTCAACGGGCTGAGCGGCTCCACCTCCGGCTGGCTGGAGCGCACGCTCGTCGACGCCGCCCAGTTCGGCATCCTCGCCCTGCTCGCCGTGCTGCTCGTCTCCTGCGCGGTGCGGGTGCGGCGCACGCAGCGCGGGGCGCCGGCCGCCGCCGCGATGGGGGCGCTGCTGTGGGCGCCGCTCGCGGCGGCCCTCGCGCTCGCGGTCAACATCCCGATCAAGGGCTTCGTGGGGCGGGAGCGCCCGGCCGCCTCCGACCTCTCGGGCGTCGCGGAGCTGCTGCCCTCCGGCGGCTTCTCCTTCGTCAGCGACCACGCCACGCTCGCCGCCGCGCTGGCGGTCGGCATCTTCGTCGCCCACCGGGGCTTCGGTACGGTCGCGCTGCTGCTGGCCCTGCTGCAGGGTCTGAGCCGGGTCTACCTGGGCGTGCACTACCCGACGGACGTGGTCGGCGGCTTCGCGCTGGGCGCGGCGACGACGCTGCTGCTGGGGGCGCCGGCGATCGGCCGGCTGGGGGCCGCGGCCCGGCGGCTGTCGCTGGTACGGGAGGCGGCGCCGCCGGTCGGGGAAGGCTCGGTCGGGGAGGGGGCGGACACCGGGGAGCGGCCGGTGCTGCCGGCGCAGGCGCGGGCCACGCAGGACGATCTGGCGGCGTAGGCGGGTCGTACAACCGCTCGTACGACCGCTCGCACGGCCGCCCGTACAGCCGCTCGGAGAACCGGCGTCCTACTCGAAGGCCAGGTGCACGACGCCGTACATCGCCGCCGCCACCAGCGCTGCCGCCGGCATGGTGATGAACCAGCCCGCCACGATGTTCTTCGCCACCCCCCAGCGCACCGCCTTCAGCCGCTTCGTGGCGCCGACGCCCATGATCGCCGAGGTGATGACGTGGGTGGTGGAGATGGGCGCGCTGAAGCCGTAGGACGCGGCGTACATGATCGACGCCGCGGTGCTCTCCGCGGCGAAGCCCTGCGGCGGCTGCAGCTCGATGATGCGCCGGCCGAGGGTGCGCATGATGCGCCAGCCGCCCGCGTACGTACCCAGGGAGAGGGTGATCGCGCAGGCGAACTTCACCCACAGCGGGATCTCCGTGCCGTCCTGCACGTCCGCGATGGTCAGCGCCAGGACCACGATGCCCATGGTCTTGGCGGCGTCCTGCAGGCCGTGGCCGAGGGCCATCGCGGCGGCCGAGACGGTCTGCGCGATGCGGAAGCCGCGCTGGGTGCGGTGGGGGTTGGAGTTGCGGAAGAGCCAGAGGATCGCCGTCATCACCAGGTAGCCGCCGACCAGGCCGACGATCGGCGAGATGAACATCGGGATGACGACCTTCTCCACCACGCCCGACCAGATCACCCCGATCCCGCCGGCCAGCGCCGCGCCCACCATGCCGCCGAAGAGGGCGTGCGAGGAGGAGGAGGGCAGGCCGAAGTACCAGGTCACCAGGTTCCAGGTGATCGCGCCGACCAGGGCCGAGAAGAGGATCCACATCCCGTGGTCGCCCTGCGGCGTCTCGATGATCCCCTTGCTGACGGTCTTGGCGACCCCGCTGCCGGCGAAGGCGCCGAGCAGGTTCATCACCGCCGCCATCGCCAGCGCGGCCCGGGGGGTCAGGGCGCGGGTGGAGACGGAGGTGGCGATGGCGTTCGCCGAGTCGTGGAAGCCGTTGGTGTAGGTGAAGCCCAGCGCCACGATGATGGTGAGGACCAGGGAGAACGTGTCCACCGGGGTCAGGACTCCTTGACCGCGATGGTCTCGATCGTGTTGGCGACGTGCTCGAAGGCGTCGGCCGCCTCCTCCAGTACGTCCACGACCTGCTTGAGCTTCATGACCTCGATCGCGTCGTACTTGCCGTTGAAGAGGTGGGCGAGGAGCTTGCGGTGGATCTGGTCCGCCTGGTTCTCCAGCCGGTTCACCTCGATCCAGTACTCCGGAAGGTGGTCGAGGGTACGCAGGTGGGGCATCGCCTCGGCGGTCAGCTCGGCGGCCCGGTGGAGCACCTCGATCTGCTGCTCGACGCCCTTGGGCAGCTCCTCCAGCTGGTAGAGGACGACGAGGTCGACGGCCTCCTCCATGAAGTCCATGATGTCGTCGAGGCCCCCGGCGAGGCGGTAGATGTCCTCGCGGTCGAAGGGCGTGATGAAGGAGGCGTTGAGCTGGTGCAGGATCGCGTGGGTGGCGTCGTCGCCGGCGTGCTCGGCGGCGCGCATCCGCTCGGCGATCTCGGCCCGCGCGGAGGGATCCGCGCCGAGGAGCTCCATCAGCAGCTTCGAGCCGGTCACGAGGTTGTCCGCCGAGGCGGCGAACATGTCGTAGAAGCTCGTCTCCCGGGGGGTCAGACGAAATCTCACAGTGTGGTCCTCGGCTGGCTGCGAGCGGATGCGGTCGTCAGCGATGCTAGGCGCTCGACCCGGGCGCGGCGAACCGGCCCCTGGGGCCGGTAACCTGCGCAACCTTGACGAAACGGGTATTCTATACCCCCAGAGGGTATTTCTCTGGTGTTGATTCTGGAGGCAGGCGGCGATGACCGAGAGTGCGACGACGACAGGGCCGGCGGAGTCGGCCGGGCAGGCGGCGCCCGCCGGGCCGCACGGCTACAGCCACGAGAAGGACCTCCACCTCAAGCGCCTGCGCCGGATCGAGGGGCAGATCCGCGGGCTGCAGCGGATGGTGGAGGAGGACGTCTACTGCATCGACATACTCACCCAGGTCTCCGCCGGTACGAAGGCGCTGCAGTCCTTCGCCCTGCAGCTGCTGCAGGAGCACCTGCGCCACTGCGTGGCGGAGGCGGCGGCCAAGCAGGGCACCGCCTCCGACGAGGTGGACGCGAAGGTGGAGGAGGCCACGGCGGCCATCGCCCGGCTGCTGCGGACGTAGGTGGCGCTCAGCGCTCGCCCGGGCGGCTGCGGGGGAGGGCGCCCGGGGGGTCCGCGACCTTCAGCACCTCGTCGATCTCGTCGGCGGTGAGCCGGTCGTGGGCGGTGTTGCTGGCCGCGATGATGAGGTCACCGCAGAGGTCGATCTCGGCGAGCGCCACATGGTCCTGGACCACTGATCCGCGAGCCACGTGACATCACCCCTTCTAGTCCGATCAGTTCGGGCGGTCGAGCCGTCTGTACGCCACGGGGGGCACCGCTCAGCGTAGGGAGGGCGGTACGGTCCGCGCATGACACGTCCGGACCATTTCCGCCCCCTCCCGCCGGGGGTGTGCGCACGGCCCGGTCGGTCTCAGGAGGCCGCGACCGTCCCCGCGTAGATGTCCGCCGCGCCCGGCAGCCGTACGTCGACGGGGCGGCCGAAGGCGAAGAACTCCGCGGTGGAGGCGACGCCCCCCTGCTGCCCCGGCGGCGGGGTGAAGCGCAGCCGCACCCGGCGCGGCCTGCCCTCCTCGTCGAGGTACGCGTCGAAGGCCACGGTGTCCTGCGCGAAGCCCTCGGCCGCCGCGCGCAGCGCCCCGCGCGCGTACGGCGAGGCGGCCTGGGCGGCGCGCGCCAGGTCCGTCTCGCCCCGGTAGTGCAACACCCGGGCGCCGTCCAGCTCTTGAGCGCCCAGGTACTCCACCCGCTGGGCGCCGCGCAGGAGTTCGGCGGCTGTCCAGGGGTCGGTGGCGCCGTTGCTCAGCAGGTTCCCGTCGCGCAGCCGGGTGGTGTCCAGGCGCAGCCACTTGTCGGAGGGGATGCCGCCGCCGCGGTTCTTCATGTACAGCGTGCCGGGGGCGTGGAGTTCGGTGATGGGGTCGCCCACGGCCTGGGGCAGGACGATCGTCAACTCCCCGCGCCGGTGCGCGTAGTCGAAGCCGCCGCTGCCGCGCACCGTCACCCTGGTGCCGCCGGTGGTCAGCTCCATCGCCGTGCGCGTACGCGAACTCCCCGCCGCGGACAGGGCGTCGGCGCTGCCGCGTACCGCTGCCACCGGGTCGCCGCCGGGGTGCTCGGCGGCGTCCGCCGCGCTGCCCGTGCAGCCCGCCGTACCGAAGAGGAGGAGGGCCGCGACCAGGGGGGCCAGAGGGGTCAGGGGAGACAGGGGAGCCGGCGGGGCCGGGGCGCAGGCGCCCGTGCGCCGGGGCGCTGTGCGCGCCCGCTGCCGCCCTGCCCGCCTGCCGAATCCCACGATGGTGTCGCCTGTCCCGGTCGTCCCCTGCTGCGCCACGACGCAAGCCCCCTGAGTCGTTACGCATCGCATAACGCCGGAAGGGGCGCGCGGTCACGGCGCGGGCGCCGATCGGCCTCGTACGAGAAGCGGCCCCGGTGCGCCCGCTCCCCCCGCGCAGGAGCCGCGCGGTCCGCACCCCGGTACCGTGGAGGGGTGCTGAACCACGGACCGGGAAACCGCCCCGGACGACTCCACGAAGCCCATCAGGAGGCCCGCGCCCGGGCCGCTGCCGCCGCCGGGGAGGGCGGGCACGAGCTGAGCGTGCGCGAGGAGGGCGCGTTCGCCCTGGCCGCGTGCAGCTGCGGCTGGATCGGCCCCGCCCGCCGCGCCCGCTCCAGGGCCCGCGAGGACGCCTGCGCGCACGGGGGCGGCTGAGGTCCGTACTGCGGCGGGACGCGAAAGACGGGACGCGAAAGACGGGACGCGAAAGAGGAGCCCGCCCCCGGGAGGGGGCGGGCTCCGGCGTCCCGCGGCGGCACCGCCAGGAAGCGCCGCGGGACGGGATCGAGGGGGCCGCTGCGAGACGGCCCCAGCGCGGCTAGCCGAAGCGGCCCGAGATGTAGTCCTCCGTCGCCTGCTGCGAGGGGTTGGAGAAGATCCGGTCGGTGTCGTCGATCTCGACCAGCCGGCCCGGCTGCCCGACGCCCGCGAGGTTGAAGAACGCGGTGCGGTCCGAGATCCGCGCCGCCTGCTGCATGTTGTGCGTGACGATGACGATCGTGAAGCGGTCCTTGAGCTTGGCCATCAGGTCCTCGATGGCCAGGGTGGAGATGGGGTCGAGCGCCGAGCAGGGCTCGTCCATCAGCAGCACCTGCGGCTGCACCGCGATGGCGCGCGCGATGCACAGCCGCTGCTGCTGGCCGCCGGAGAGGCCCGAACCGGGCTTGCCGAGGCGGTCCTTGACCTCCTTCCACAGGTTCGCGCCCTTCAGCGACTCCTCCACGACGCCGTCCAGTTCGGACTTCTTCGCGGCGCCGTTGAGCCGCAGGCCGGCCGCGACGTTGTCGTAGATCGACATGGTGGGGAAGGGGTTGGGCCGCTGGAAGACCATGCCGATCACCCGGCGCACGGCCACCGGGTCGACGCCGGGGGCGTAGAGGTCCTCGCCGTCGAGGCGGACCTCGCCCTCGACCCGGCCGCCGGGGGTGACCTCGTGCATGCGGTTGAGCGTGCGCAGGAAGGTCGACTTGCCGCAGCCGGAGGGGCCGATGAAGGCGGTGACGGACTTGGGCTCGATGGACATGCTGATGTCCTCGATCGCCTCGTGGTCGCCGTAGAAGGCCGAGAGGTCCTTGACGTCGATGCGCTTGGCCATGGGGGGTGTCCTTGGGTTTTCGTACGGGCCCGGTGAGCCGCGGTCAGTGCTTGGGCGACTTCCAGCGCGCGATGCCGCGGGCCAGCAGGTTGAGGATCATGACGAAGGCGATCAGGACCAGCGCCGCGCCCCACGCCCGGTCGTAGGAGGGCTCGTTGCCGGCCGCCCACTGCTCGTAGATGTAGAGCGGCAGGGACGCCTGCGCGCCCTCGAAGGGGTCGGCGTTGATGGCGGGGTTGCCGAAGATCAGCAGCAGCAGCGGCGCGGTCTCGCCGGTGACGCGGGCGACGGAGAGCATCACACCGGTGACGATGCCGCCGACGCAGGTGGGCAGCACGATCTTGAGGATCGTCTTCCACTTCGGTACGCCCAACGCGTAGGCCGCCTCGCGCAGTTCGTTGGGGACCAGCTTGAGCATCTCCTCCGTGGAGCGCACCACCGTCGGGATCATCAGGATGGCCAGCGCGATCGAGCCGGCGAAGCCGGAGTAGCCGAAGCCGAAGGTGAGGATCCACAGGCTGAGGACGAAGAGGCCGGCGACGATGGAGGGGATGCCCGTCATCACGTCGACGAAGAAGGTGACGGTCTTCGCCAGCTTCCCGCGCCCGTACTCCACCAGGTAGATCGCCGTGAGCAGCCCCAGCGGCACCGCCATCAGCGTGGCCAGCCCGACCTGCTCCAGGGTGCCGATCAGCGCGGCGTAGACACCGCCGCCGGGGGAGATGGAGGCGACGCCCTTCATGGAGTGGGTGAGGAAGTAGCCGTCGACGACCCCGATGCCGCGCGCGACGGTCTCCCAGAGCAGGGAGGCCAGCGGGACGACCGCGATCAGGAACGCCACCCAGATGAGGGAGGTCGCCAGCCGGTTCACGGCCTGGCGGCGGCCCTCGACGCGGGCGGTGAGCGCGTACATCCCGACGACGTAGAGGACGGCCGCCATCAGGCCCCACTGGAGCTTGTTGTGCACGTGCCCGGCGAGCCCGATGACGACGGCCGCCAGGACCGAGGTGCCGGCGACGGCGGCCGGCGCCCACCTCGGCAGCCGGGGGGCGTGGATGCCCAGGACGTCGGCGCGGTCGGCCGGGCCGGGGACGTGGATGCCGTGGCTCATGCGTCGGCCCCCGAGTACTCCTTGCGGCGGGCGATGATCAGCCGGGCGGCGCCGTTGACCACCAGGGTGATGAGGAAGAGGACCAGACCGGAGGCGATCAGCGCGTCGCGGCCGAACTCGCCGGACTCCTTGAAGGAGGAGGCGATGTTCTGCGCGAAGGTGCCGCCGCCGGGCTCCAGCAGCCGGGCGGAGAGGATCGCGGAGGGCGAGAGCACGGTGGCCACCGCCATCGTCTCGCCCAGCGCCCGGCCCAGGCCCAGCATCGAGGCGGAGATCACGCCGGAGCGGCCGAAGGGCAGCACCGACATCCGGATGACCTCCCAGCGGGTCGCGCCCAGGGCGAGCGCGGCCTCCTGCTGCATGCGGGGGGCCTGGCGGAAGACCTCGCGGGAGACGTTGGTGACGATCGGCAGGATCATGATCGCCAGCAGGATGCCGACGGTCATCAGCGCGCGGGGCGCGGCGCCGTCGTACGACAGGACGACCGTCCAGCCCAGCCAGGAGTCCAGCCACTGGTAGACGCCGGTGAGGTGCGGGACGAGGAAGAGCGCGCCCCACAGGCCGAAGACGATCGAGGGGACGGCGGCGAGCAGGTCGATGGCGTAACTGACCACCCCCGCCAGCTTCCTGGGTGCGTAGAACGTGGTGAACAGCGCGATGGCGATGGCGATCGGCACCGCGATCGCCATGGCGATGACGGAGGAGACCACGGTGCCGAAGGCCAGCACCGCGATACCGAACACCGGCGGGGTGTCGTTGGCGTCCCACTGGAAGGTGGTGAGGAAGTTGCCGTGGTTGTCGGCCAGGGCCAGGGAGGCGCGCCAGGTGAGGAAGGCGGCGATGCCGCCCATGAGGGCGAGGATGGTCAGTCCGGCGCCGCGCGAGAGGCCCAGGAAGAGCCTGTCGCCGAGGCGGCCGGTGCCCTTGGCCCCGGCCAGGGCGGACTTCCCGCCGGCGGGGGGAGGGGGCGCTATGCCGTGCGTGTCGGTGGTCATCGGATGCGGTACTCGAGTTCCGGTCTTGGGTGGAGCCCCGGGCGGGGCTCCGGCGGCGGTGCACCGGATGACGCGGCCGGCCTCACAGGGGGGCCGGCCGCGTCCGGTCGTACGGGTGCGGGCTCAGCGGGCGGGTCGGCGCCCGTACGGGGTGGGGCTGGTGCTCAGGACAGGGACTTCACGGTGCTGCGGACCTTGTCCGCGATGTCGGAGGGGAGTTCGGCGTAGCCGAGGTTCTTCAGCTCCGACTGGCCCTTCTCGCTGGAGGTGTAGGTGAGGAAGGACTTCAGCGCGTCGAGGCTGTCGGACTTGTTGCCCTTGTCGCAGACGACCTCGTAGGTGACCAGGGTGATCGGGTAGGCGCCCTCGGCGGTGGTCTTGTAGTCCAGCTCCAGCGACAGGTCCTTGCCCGTGCCGGTCACCTTGGCGGCGGCGAGCGCCTTGGTGGCGTTCTCCGAGGTGGCCTCGACGGGCGAGGAGGCGCCGGTGTCCAGGGAGACGGCCTTGATGTCGTTGGCGGTGGCGTAGGACAGCTCGAAGTACGAGATCGCGCCGTCGGTCTGCTTGACCTGGGAGGCGACACCGGAGGAGCCGTCGGCGGACTGCCCGCCCTCGACCGGCCACTTCTTGGACGCCTTGTACTTCCAGGCGTCGGGGGCGGCGGCCGAGAGGTACTTGGTGAAGTTGTCGGTGGTGCCCGACTCGTCGGAGCGGCTGATCGGCTGGATCTTCGTGTCCGGCAGGTCGGCGCCCGAGTTGAGCTTCTTGATCGCGTCGTCGTTCCAGGTGGTGATCCTGCCGTCGAAGATCTTGGCCAGGGTGTCGGCGTCCAGGACCAGCTTGTCGACGCCCTTGACGTTGTAGCCGACCGCGATCGGGCCGCCGAGCATCGGCAGGTCGATCGCCTGGCCGTCCTTGCAGACCTTCTTGGACTTCTCGACCTCGTCCGACGTCAGCGCCGTGTCGGTGCCGGCGAAGGCCGTGTTGCCCTGCAGGAAGGTCTGGATACCGGCGCCGGAGCCCGTGGCCTGGTAGTTGACCGTGACGTCCTTGCAGGCCGCCTGGAAGTCGTTGACCCACTTGTCGACGGCGTTCTTCTGGGCGGAGGAGCCGGAGCCGCGCAGCTCGCCCTTGCCGGCGCACTTGATGTCCTGCGAGGCCGCCGTGTCGGACGCGCTCGTCCCCGTCGCCGATCCGGTGCTCGAACCGCTGCCGCTGTTGTCGTCGGAGCCGCAGGCGCCCAGCGTGAGGGCGCCGGAGACGGCCAGGGCACACAGGGCGGCGAGGCGGGTGTTGCGCTTGAGCTTCACGGGGGCTCCTTTAAGCGAGGGGTGGCGGGCTCTTTCGTCCAGCAAGCGGGATCCGCCCGCTGCCCGCCTGGTGTGACCGTGCGGTACGACCGAAATTAGGCAATTGGAGTGAAGCGGGACTCCAGGAAAAGTGAACCGAAAGTGAACCTGCACGGAACGGTCATCTCCGGTTCACCCGGCCCGGCCCCGCCGGCCCGCCGCCCACCGGTCGTCCGCCGCCGATCCGGCACCCCGCGCAGGTCGGCGGGCGGCGGTCCCCGCCGAAGCGCTCCCAAAACGCCCGCCGCCCCGTACGGTGAATCCATGACGAGCATCGGCGGTGCGGAGATGGTCGACTGGAACCTCGCGGTGGCGACCGCGACCCGGCTGGTGCGTCCCGGCCCGGAGGTGGGCCGGGACGAGGCGCGCGCCATCGTCGCCGAGCTGCGCGAGCACGCCCGTTCCGCCGAGGAGCATGTCCGCGGCTACACGCGGATGTTCGGCGAGGACGCCGATGGCGCGGCCGCCCCCCACGACACCCCCGTGCTGGTGGTGGACCGCCCCGGCTGGGTCCGCGCCAACGTCGCGGGCTTCCGCGCGGTGCTCACCCCGCTGCTGGAGAAGATGCAGGAGCGGCGCAGCGCCCTGCCCGGCGGCGCGGTGCTGGGCGCCGTGGGCGGCAAGGTGACCGGCGTGGAGCTGGGCATGCTGCTCTCCTTCCTCGCCACCCGGGTCCTGGGCCAGTACGAGACCTTCGCGCCGCCGAGCTTCGACCTCCCGGCCGGCACGAGCGCCGGCCGGCTGCTGCTCGTCGCGCCGAACATCGTGCACGTGGAGCGTGAACTCGACGTCGACCCGCACGACTTCAGGCTCTGGGTCTGCCTGCACGAGGAGACCCACCGCACCCAGTTCACCGCCGTGCCCTGGCTGCGCGACCACCTGGAGAGCGAGATCCACGCCTTCCTCGCCGAGACCGACGTCGACCCCTCGACCCTGCTGGAGCGGCTGCACGAGGCCGGCCAGTCGATGACCGGGGGGCGCGCCTCCGGGGAGGACGGGGAGGGCTCAGCGGCCGAGAGCCGCTCGCTGGTCGAGGTGGTCCAGACGCCCGCGCAGCGCGAGATCCTCGGCCGGCTGACGGCGGTGATGTCGCTGCTGGAGGGGCACGCGGACTACGTGATGGACGGCGTCGGGCCCGAGGTGGTGCCCTCCGTCGGGGAGATCCGGGAGAAGTTCCAGCAGCGTCGCGCCAAGGGCGCCGGGCGGCTGGACCAGGCGCTGCGCCGCCTCCTGGGCCTGGACGCCAAACTGCGGCAGTACCGCGACGGCGAGCGCTTCGTACGGCACGTCGTGGACCGGGTCGGCATGGCGGGCTTCAACCGGGTGTGGACCTCGCCGAACACGCTCCCCACCAAGGTGGAGATCGCCAAACCGGCGGACTGGATCGCGCGGGTGCACGGTGACGCGGGGAACTGACGTTCACACCACCGGTCGCGACCGGGCGGCCGGGGGCCTTTCGTAGGCTCTAGCTGGGAGATCCCGGCGGCGAGGGTGTCGCGCCGGACGGTTCACCCGTCCGAGGGAGCGTGGGGGAGGTCGTCCGCATGCCATCCTCGTATGTCGGCTCTCCTCTGTCACCATCGAGCCACGCTCAGTGACTGAGGCTCATCGGTCGGCTCGACCTCTTGTGAAAGAAGTGAAAGCCATGGGTCCCCATCCAGCGGTCGCCGCGATACGTCTGGCAGTTCGCCGCGCCCTCAGCGACATCCTCACCGGGCTTCCCTCCCCCCGCAGCAGTGCCGCCCCCGAAGCCCCCGGCGCCCCCGAAGCACACCGCGCCCCCGACGCCCCCGACACGCAGGCCCCCCTCGTGCTGGTCGCCTGCTCCGGCGGCGCCGACTCCATGGCGCTCGCCTCCGCCCTCGCCTTCGAGGCCCCCCGCCGCGGCGTGCGCGCCGGCGGCGTGACCGTCGACCACGGCCTGCAGGCCGGCTCCGACCGCCGCGCCGCCGAGGTCGTCGAGCGGCTGACGGCCATGGGTCTGGCCCCGGTGGAGTCCGTCCGCGTGGCCATCGGCCGCGCCGGCGGCCCCGAGGCCGCCGCCCGCGACGCGCGCTACGCCGCCCTGGACGAGGCCGCCGAGCGCCTGGGCGCCGCCGCCGTCCTCCTCGGCCACACCCGCGACGACCAGGCCGAGACGGTGCTGCTGGGCCTCGCCCGCGGCTCGGGGACGCGCTCGCTGTCCGGGATGGCCGCCGCCTCCGGCCGCGGCGGGCGCTACCGCCGGCCGTTCCTGGAGGTCGACCGGCAGGTGGCCCGCAAGGCGTGCATGGTGCAGTCGCTGCCCGTCTGGGACGACCCGCACAACACCGACCCCGCCTACACCCGCTCGCGGGTGCGCCACGAGGCGCTGCCGATCCTGGAGAAGGCCCTGGGCAAGGGCGTCGTGGAGGCCCTCGCCCGTACGGCCCAGCTCTCCCGCGACGACGCCGACGCCCTCGACGCCTGGGCGGCGGGCGTGGAGCGCACCGTGCGCGACGAGGCCGGCCGGCTGGAGGTCGCCAAGCTCTCCCCGCTGCCCGCCGCCGTACGCCGCCGGATCCTGCGCTCCTCGCTGCTGGCGGCCGGCGCACCGGCCGGTTCGCTCTTCGCCCGGCACATCGAGGAGGTCGACAAGCTGATCACCGGCTGGCACGGCCAGGGCGCCATCAATCTCCCCGGCCGGGTGGAGGCGCGGCGCCAGGATGGCAGACTGGTCATCCAGCAGCGTGCCGCGCCGCTCGGCTGACGCCCGTACGACCAGGGACTTCCCTGCGACGGGTCCTCGACGGGGCCGGGCGGGGAGCGCGGCGGACGGCTCCGACGGGGCCGCTGCGGACACGACCGAGCCCACTTCGTAGACAGGGATCCTGGTGGACCAGAAGGACATGGGAGCCGACCTTCAGTCGGTGCTCATCACCAAGGAAGAGATCGACGCCAAACTCGCCGAGCTGGCCGCGAAGATCGACGCCGAGTACGCGGGCAAGGACCTGCTCCTCGTCGGAGTGCTCAAGGGCGCCGTGATGGTGATGGCGGACCTGGCCCGTGCGCTGTCCACCCCGGCGACGATGGACTGGATGGCCGTCTCCTCCTACGGGGCCGGCACGCAGTCCTCCGGTGTGGTGCGCATCCTCAAGGACCTCGACACCGACATCAAGGGCAAGCACGTCCTGATCGTCGAGGACATCATCGACTCCGGCCTCACGCTCTCCTGGCTGCTGTCCAACCTGGGCTCGCGCGAGCCCGCCTCGCTGAAGGTGTGCACGCTGCTGCGCAAGCCCGACGCGGCGAAGGTCGCCATCGACGTGGACTGGGTCGGCTTCGACATCCCCAACGAGTTCGTCGTCGGCTACGGGCTGGACTACGCGGAGAAGTACCGCAACCTGCCGTTCGTGGGCACCCTCGCGCCGCACGTCTACGGCGGCTGAGGCGCCGCGGCGGGCGGGCCGCGGGCCGGCCGCGGTCTGGCAGAGGCGGGGAACGCAATGCCGGTGTCCACCGTTGGAGCAGGGGAGGGCCGCAGCGTTCGCCGCCCTCTCACCCGGCGGGTGACAATTCCGGTGTACCGTCGAAAGCTCAGGACCAAGTCATACACGTATGCACGGTCGGCCCGTAGGGGCCCGCAGGCCGTGCCTCATGGTGGGCAGGAGGAACGGGGCGCTCGCGCGCCCCGTGGATGGACGTGAAGCGATACTTCCGTGGGCCAGTGATGTGGATCATTCTGGCCGTCCTCGCCGTGGTCCTGTTGATCGAACTCGTGGGCTCCTCCGAGGGCTACAAGTCAGTCGACACCGCAGAGGTCGTCTCGGCGATCCAGCAGGACAAGGTCAAGTCGGCCGAGCTGACCACCGGTAACGACAAGACGGTCAAGGTCCAGCTCTCCGGCGACAACAAGATCGACAAGAGTTCCAAGGTCCAGGCGAACTACATCGACAGCCAGGGCGCGAGCCTCGCGACCCTGCTGCAGAAGAAGTTCGACGAGGGCAAGATCGACGAGGGCTACTCGGTCAAGCCGACCAAGGACAACCCCTTCCTCAGCATTCTGCTCAGCCTGCTTCCCTTCGTGCTCATCGTCCTGGTCTTCCTCTTCCTGATGAACCAGATGCAGGGCGGCGGCTCCCGGGTGATGAACTTCGGGAAGTCCAAGGCCAAGCTGATCACCAAGGACACCCCCAAGACGACGTTCTCCGACGTGGCGGGCGCCGACGAGGCGGTCGAGGAGCTCCAGGAGATCAAGGAGTTCCTGCAGGAGCCGGCGAAGTTCCAGGCCGTCGGCGCCAAGATCCCCAAGGGTGTGCTGCTCTACGGCCCGCCCGGCACGGGCAAGACGCTGCTCGCCCGGGCCGTCGCCGGCGAGGCCGGCGTGCCGTTCTACTCGATCTCCGGCTCGGACTTCGTGGAGATGTTCGTCGGTGTCGGCGCCTCCCGGGTGCGCGACCTCTTCGAGCAGGCCAAGGCCAACGCCCCGGCGATCGTCTTCGTCGACGAGATCGACGCGGTCGGCCGCCACCGCGGCGCCGGCATGGGCGGTGGGCACGACGAGCGCGAGCAGACCCTCAACCAGCTGCTGGTCGAGATGGACGGCTTCGACGTCAAGGGCGGCGTGATCCTCATCGCCGCGACCAACCGCCCCGACATCCTGGACCCGGCGCTGCTGCGCCCGGGCCGCTTCGACCGCCAGATCGCGGTGGAGTCCCCGGACATGCAGGGCCGGCTGGAGATCCTGAAGGTCCACCAGAAGGGCAAGCCCATCGCGCCCGACGTCGACCTCAAGGCCGTCGCCAAGCGCACCCCGGGCTTCACCGGCGCGGACCTGTCGAACGTCCTCAACGAGGCCGCCCTGCTGACGGCCCGCGGCGACAAGAAGCTGATCGACAACAAGGCGCTGGACGAGGCCATCGACCGCGTCGTCGCCGGTCCGCAGAAGCGCTCGCGCATCATGTCGGAGAAGGAGAAGAAGATCACCGCGTACCACGAGGGCGGACACGCCCTGGTCGCGGCGGCCTCCCCCAACGCCGACCCGGTGCACAAGGTGACGATCCTCTCCCGCGGCCGCGCCCTGGGCTACACCATGGTGCTGCCGGACGAGGACAAGTACTCCACCACCCGCAACCAGATGCTCGACACCCTCGCCTACATGATGGGCGGCCGGGCGGCCGAGGAGCTGGTCTTCCACGACCCCACCACGGGCGCCTCGAACGACATCGAGAAGGCGACCAAGACCGCCCGCGCGATGGTCACGCAGTACGGCATGACCGAGCGGCTCGGCGCGATCAAGTTCGGCGCCGACGCCTCCGAGCCCTTCCTGGGCAAGGAGATGGCGCACCAGCGCGACTACTCCGAGGAGGTCGCCGCGCTGGTGGACGAGGAGGTCAAGAAGCTCATCGAGACCGCGCACAACGAGGCGTGGGAGATCCTCGTCGAGAACCGCGACATCCTCGACAACCTGGTCCTGGAGCTCCTGGAGAAGGAGACCCTCAACAAGGAGCAGATCGCCGAGGTCTTCAAGGACATCGTCAAGCGCCCGGCCCGCCCGGCGTGGACGGGCTCCTCGCGGCGCACCCCCTCCACCCGCCCGCCGGTGATCTCGCGCAAGGAGCTGAGCCAGACCAACGGCCGGCTCACCCCGCTCGCGGGGGAGGCCAACGGCAACCCGCCGGCGGAGCTGCCCTCGGGCGGCGACGGCGCCGCGGACGGCGACCCGGGCGAGAAGGGCCTGTAGGGGCTCTCCCCGGTCGCACTGGCCGAAGGCCCGGGGCCGCACTTCCCGCACGGGGGGTGCGGCCCCGGGCCTTTTCCGTACGGGGCGGGCAGCGGGGGCGGGGTGCTTGGGTCCGTCGCTGGACGGGCGCGATCCGTGGGCGCGTACGAAAATGGTGCGGGACGGAACAGCGGTGGCGCGGGCATCCTCCCGGGCCGCCGGCCGCGACACCGACTTCTCCCGGGAGGACCCCTGTGAGCAAGCACCGCGACGTGTGGCCCGCGCTGGTCTACGACACGCTGGCGCCGATGATCCAGTACGTGAACCGGCTGGTGCAGATCGGCAGCAAGTACACCCTCGACGAGCCCTTCGAGCCCGGCTGGGGCGCCATCGTGCTGGAGGTCACCCCGCGCGGGCTGCGCACCCCCGTCTACCGGCTGGACGGGCACACCTTCACGGTGCACTACCGGCTGCTCGACAACGACGTGGTCATCGAGTCGGACAACGGCAGCCGCACCCTGCCGCTGCGCACCGGCACGGTCGCCGTCTTCTACGCGGACTTCGTGGCCGCGGTGGAGGAGCTGGGCATCGACCCGCCGAAGTCCTCGCTGATCTGCGAGATCCCCGGCTCCGTACCGCGCTTCGAGGACGACAAGCTGCAGCGCAGCTGGGACCCGGAGGCGGCGCGGACGATGTGGGAGGGCTACGACCTGGTCGCCGGCGCGCTGGAGCAGTGGCAGGCGCCCTTCCTGGGCCACCGGCCGCCGGTCGGCGTGATGTGGGGCGGCTTCGACCTCTCCGCCACCCGCCACCGCCCCGTCCCCACCACCCCCGTGGCCGGCCGGCCCGCCTTCCTGCAGAACGGCGAGCTGTACGAGTACGTCTCGGTGGGCTTCTCGCTGGGTGACGCCGCGCACAAGGGCGCCTACCTCTACGCGTACATCTGGCCGCAGCCCGACGGGCTCGAAGGCCGCGAGTGGGGCGTGGCGGGCGCGAACTGGATCGAGAAGGAGGGCCTGGTCGTGCTGCCGTGGAACGCCCTGCGCGCCACGGACGACCCGCACGCCGCCGTGGTCGACTTCGGCAACGCCGTCTACGAGGCGGCGGTGGCGACCGCGGGCTGGCCCGCGAACCTGATCGGTCCGGTCTGCGACGGCTGGCACATGTCGACCACGCATCCGACGGGTCACCCCCGCTGAGCGGTCCCTTCGTGCGTCCCGGCCGTCGTGCGGCGGCCGGGACGGGGCACGAGGCACCCGGAATGCGTGCTTCCCGGGTCAGGTTCTAGCCTGGGAGGCCGCGGTCCGGTTCGTACACGTGCCGAGGAGACCGTCCGGGAACAGGAACGAGGCAGGCACCATGGTGGATCCGGTGACGCTGGACGGCGCGAGTGCCGTCGGTGAGTTCGACGAGAAGCGGGCCGAGAGCGCCGTACGCGAACTGCTCATCGCGGTGGGCGAGGACCCGGAGCGCGAGGGCCTGCGGGAGACGCCGGCGCGGGTGGCGCGCGCCTACCGGGAGATATTCGCGGGTCTGCGGCAGCAGCCGCAGGACGTGCTGACCACCACCTTCGACCTCGGGCACGACGAGATGATCGTGGTCAAGGACATCGAGCTGGTCAGCATGTGCGAGCACCACCTGCTGCCCTTCCACGGCGTCGCGCACGTCGGCTACATCCCGGCCGAGAGCGGCAAGATCACCGGGCTGTCCAAGCTGGCCCGGCTGGTGGACGTCTTCGCCCGCCGCCCGCAGGTGCAGGAGCGGCTGACCACGCAGATCGCGGACAGCCTGATGGAGATCCTGGACGCGCGCGGGGCGATCGTCGTGATCGAGGCGGAGCACATGTGCATGTCGGTGCGCGGCATCCGCAAGCCGGGCGCCAAGACGACGACCTCGGCCGTGCGGGGGCAGCTGCGCGACGCGACGACGCGGGCCGAGGCGATGAGCCTGATCCTCAACTGACGCGCTGAAGACCGGACTTCGCGGTCTATCCCGGTACGGAGTCCAGGCGTACGTCCGCGCGGCGTACGGCCTGGGCGTCCGACTCGATCGAGCGGCGCAGGGCCTCGTGCAGCCGGGCCGGGGTGAGGATGCCGCGGAAGTGGCCGGAGGTCTCGTCGACCACGGCGATCCAGCCGGCGTCGTACTGCAGCATCGCGGCGAACGCCTGCTTCAGCGAGGCGCCCACCGGCAGCCACGCCTCCATCCGGCGGGCGTGGGCGCGGACCTCGCCGCCGTCCGGGGCCGCCGCCAGGGAGTCGGCGGCCACCCAGCCGTGCAGGACGTCCGCGTCGTCCAGCACCACCGCCCAGCGGGCGCCTTGGGCGCGCAGCCGGGCGGCGGCGTCGGCGGCCGGGTCGTCGAGGTGGACGACGAGGGGGCGCTCCAGGTCGTCCTCCTCGATCGCGGTCACCGACAGGCGCTTCAGGCCGCGGTCGGCGCCGACGAAGTCCGCCACGTACGCACTGGCGGGGGCGCCCAGGACCTCGGTGGGCGGGGCGAACTGCTCGATCACGCCGTCGCCGAAGACCGCGATGCGGTCGCCGAGGAGGACGGCCTCCTCGATGTCGTGGGTGACGAAGAGCACGGTCTTGCGCACGGCCGCCTGGAGCTTCAGGAACTCGCTCTGCAGGCGCTCGCGCACCACCGGGTCGACCGCGCCGAAGGGCTCGTCCATCAGCAGCACCGGCGGGTCGGCGGCCAGCGCGCGGGCGACGCCGACGCGCTGGCGCTGGCCGCCGCTGAGCTGGTCGGGGTAGCGGTCGCCGTAGACGCAAGGGTCCAGGCCGACCAGGTCCAGCAGCTCGCGGGCGCGCTCGCGGCGCCGGGCCCTGGGCCAGCCGAGCAGGTGGGGGACGGTGGCGGTGTTCTCCAGCACGGTGCGGTGCGGGAAGAGGCCGGTGGACTGGATGACGTACCCGATGCGGCGGCGCAGCTCGACCGGGTCGCCGGCCATGACGTCCTCGCCGTCGACGAGGATGCGGCCCTCGCTCGGCTCGATGAGGCGGTTGACCATCTTCATCGTGGTGGTCTTGCCGCAGCCGGACGGCCCCACGAGGGTGACCAGCTCGCCCGCGGCGACCTCGAAGGTGAGGTCCCGCACGGCCGTGGTGCCGCCGGGGTAGCGCTTGGTCACGTGCTCGAATCGGATCATGCTGCTCCATCGTCGCGTCGCCGGCTCCGTGGTGGGCTGTTCCCGTGGGGAACCATGAAGCCTGTATTACCGCTGTGCTCCACCGTAACCGGCTTGTCAGTGGTGGCGGATAGGGTCGTGGGCGACGGGAGGACAGTGAGCCACACCACTGGCCGAGGACGGTTCGCGGGGGCGGACCCGGGGGAGGAGGGCTGGGATGGAGAGTGGGAACTGCCTGGTCGCGAACGACTGGATCTGCGGCGAGTATCTGCGCACGCGGAGCCAGGAGATCACCGACGCGACGGTGCAACACCTGTGGATAACCGGGGTGTCGGTGCTGCTCGGCGTTCTTGTCGCCTTTCCGCTCACGCTGCTCGCGCGCCGCTTCCGGGCCGCGCGCGGGCCGGTCTTCGGGCTGACGACGCTGCTCTACACGGTTCCTTCGCTGGCGATGTTCTCGCTGCTGCTGCCCGTGTTCGGTATATCCCCGGCGGTGGTCGTCACGGGGCTGGTGCTGTATTCGCTGACGATCCTGGTGCGCAACTTCCTGGCGGGCCTGGACTCCGTGCCCGAGGACGTGCGCGAGTCGGCGCGGGGCATGGGGTACGGGCCGGTGCGGCTGCTGGTGCGGGTCGAGCTGCCGCTCGCGCTGCCCGCCGTGCTGGCCGGCCTGCGGATCGCCACGGTCTCCACCATCGCGCTCACCACGATCGGCTCGATCATCGACTACGGGGGGCTGGGCAATCTCATCGAGTCGGGCCGCGCCTCCAACTTCCGGGCCGAAGTGCTCACCGCCTCCGTCATCTGCGTGCTGCTCGCTTTCGCCGCGGACGCCGTGCTGCTGCTCATAGGCCGCCTCCTCACGCCGTGGAAGCGGGCGCGCGCGGCGGAGGGGGTCTGAGATGGACGCGGTCACCGGGGCCTGGGAGTGGCTGGCCGACGGCGCCAACTGGACGGGCCCGGACGGTGCTTGGACCCGGCTGCTGGAGCACCTGTACCTGAGCGGGGTCAGCCTCGCCGCGGCCTGCGCGCTCGCGCTGCCGCTCGCGATCTGGCTGGGGCACCTGGGCCGCGGCGGGGCGCTCGCCGTCAACGTGGCCAACATCGGCCGTGCGGTCCCGACCTTCGCCGTGCTCTCCCTGCTGTACGTCACGCCGCTGCGGACGGCCGGTGAGCTGCCGGTCGTCATCGCCCTGGTGCTCTTCGCGATCCCGCCGCTGATGGCCAACGCCTACGTCGGGATGCGCGAGGCCGACCGCGACGTGGTGGACGCCGCGCGCGGGATGGGCATGTCCGGCGGGCAGCGGCTGCTGCGGGTCGAACTCCCGCTGGCCTTCCCGCTGATCATCACCGGGGTGCGTTCGG
Source organism: Streptomyces polyrhachis (assembly GCF_042663125.1). NCBI lineage: Bacteria > Bacillati > Actinomycetota > Actinomycetes > Kitasatosporales > Streptomycetaceae > Streptomyces > Streptomyces polyrhachis. The sequence continues at coordinate 29,887 of NZ_JBHSZO010000022.1, forward strand.
CCGCCGTGCAGGTGGTGGCCACCGCCACCCTGGCGGCGATCCCCGGCGGCGGCGGGCTGGGCCGCATCATCACCGCCGGCTTCCGCACCTACGACACCCCGAAGGTGGTCGCTGGCGCGCTGCTGGTCGCGGCGCTGGCACTGCTGGTCGAGGGCTCGCTCGTGGCCGTTCAGCGCCTGCTCGACCCGATGCGGCGCCGGACGCGGCCTCGGGCACGTCGGGCCGCGGACCTCCCGGGGTCAGCCGGGCCGGTGCGGGCTTCGCAGGCCGACACCCTTGTTCGTACAGCTGATTGACTGGATGGAGTTACCTGATGTTGAAGAAGCGGATCCGCCTGGCAGGTGCCGCCCTGGCCGCCCTCGTGCTGCCCGTGGCGCTGGCCGGCTGCGGTGGGGACAGCCTGGAGAAGTCCGGGGGCGGCGGGGACGGCAAGGGCGGGGGCAAGACCCTCGTCGTCGGGGCGGCGGGCTTCACCGAGGCGCAGGTGATGGCGGAGCTGTACGCGCAGGTGCTCAAGGACGCGGGCTTCAGCGCCTCCGTCAAGAAGCTCACCAACCGCGAGCTGTACGAGCCGGAGTTGGAGAAGGGCGGCATCGACGTCGTCCCGGAGTACGCGGCGACCCTCGCGGAGTTCCTCAACGCCAAGGTCAACGGCCCCGAGGCGCCCGAGAAGGCGCCCGTCGCCTCCAACGACGCCGCCGCGACCGTCGCGGCGCTGCGCAAGCTCGCCGGGCCGCGCGGCCTGACCGTGCTGGACGCGGGGGACGCCGTCGACCAGAACGCCTTCGCCGTGAGCAGGGAGTTCGCGGACAAGCACGGCCTCAAGACGCTCTCCGACCTCGGCGCCGCCAAGCTGAAGGTCAAGCTCGCCGCCGGTGACGAGTGCCCGCAGCGCCCCTTCTGCGAGCCGGGGCTGGAGAAGACCTACAAGATCGACATCACCGCCGTGGACCCCAAGGGCGTCGGCACCCCCGAGGCCAAGCAGGCGGTGCAGGACGGCGTCGACCAGCTGGTGCTGACCACCACCACCGACGCCACGCTGGAGCAGTACGGCCTGGTGCTGCTGGCGGACGACAAGGGGCTGCAGAACGCCGACAACATCGTCCCCGTGCTCAACACCAAGGAGGCGAGCGACCCCAAGGTGGCGGCCGCGCTGGGCACGTTGACCTCCACGCTCACCACCGAGGACCTCATCGGGCTGAACCGGAAGGTCGACGCCGACCGGGAGAAGCCCGCCGACGTCGCCACGGCGTATCTGGAGGAGAAGGGACTTCTCGGCGCTGAATAGCCGATTGGGGGCAGGGATGGGTAACCAGCGGGAAACGATCTCGAAAGCAGGTCCCCGTATAGCACATCCGAGCGGTATCTTTCCGCCCATGTCACGTGGACGCCACCGCTTCTCCTCCCCCGCGCACCGGCTGCTCGCGCCGTCGCTGCTCGCGATCTGCGCGTTCTCCTGCGCTGCCGCCGCCTTGTTCGTACGGGACGGCGAGGCGGCGGTGCTCAGGGCGCTGGTCGTGGTGGCCGCGGTCGCGGCGGTCGCGGGTGCGAGCCTGCTGCGCGTCCTGGACCGCGTGGCCTCCCTGAAGCTCAAGGAGGCCGTCGGTGCCCGCATCCGCGAGGAGCTGGAGCACGAGGAGGCCGTGGCGCGGCTGGAGGCCGAGCAGGAGGCCGAGCTGACGGAGAGCCGCGACATCCGCAAGGCCGTGGAGCAGCGACTGCGCACGGCCACCGCTGAGTTGGAGCGGATGCGCTCGGAGCACGCGGCGCTGCTGCGCCGGTACGCCACCGCCGAGACGGAGCGGGCCGGCGTGCTGGAGAGCCGCCGGCTGCTGGAGCTGGAGACCCGCAAGCAGCCGATCGCGCTCCCGGCCGCCTCCGCGGACCGCTTTCCCACCGGGGCGCCCACTCCGGCGGCTTACCTGCGGGCCTCGGTGGCGCTCAGCAGCCTTGCCGGCCGGGCGGCCGAGGGGGAGCGCGGGCGGGCCGGGGAGGACTTCGACTACTTCGGCTCCGGTCGGGCGCACGGGCCGGCGCAGAGCGCCCCGCACCTGCCGGCGGCGCAGGGGGGCCGTCCGCTGCCGGGCACCCCGTGGTCCACGCCGAATCCGCCGGCCCCCGGGACGCTCGTACCTCCGGCACGCCCCGAGGGGGCGGGCCCGGCGGACGGCGACCCTCCGGTCGTGAGCGCGGCCGTGCAGCGCCGCCCGCAGGGCGCGATCAGCCGGGTGATCGACCTGGCGGTGTCCTGAACGGCGGGGCATGAACGGCGGGCGCAGAAGGGCGACTTGAGGCCGCCCGCCGGCTATGTGCCGCCTCTCTGTCGCCTCCCTGTCGCCTACTTGTCGATGTCCCCGACCACGAAGAACATCGACCCCAGGATCGCCACCATGTCGGCGACCAGCGTCCCCGGCAGCACCCGGGTGAGCGCCTGGATGTTGTTGAAGGACGCGGTGCGCAGCTTCAGCCGGTACGGGGTCTTCTCGCCCGTCGACACCAGGTAGTAGCCGTTGATGCCCAGCGGGTTCTCGCCCCAGGTGTAGGTGTGGCCCTCGGGCGCCTTGACGACCTTGGGCAGCCGCACGTTGACCGGGCCGGGCGCCAGCTCCGCCAGCCGGTCCAGGCAGGCCAGGACGAGCGCCAGGGAGTTGTGGGTCTGCTCCAGCAGCACCTCGAAGCGCGCCAGGCAGTCGCCCTCCTTGCGGACGGCGACCTTCAGTACGTCCTGCAGCTGCGGGTACGCCAGGTACGGGTCGTCGCGACGCAGGTCGAAGTCGACGGCGGAGGCGCGGGCGATCGGCCCGCTGATCCCGTACTCGTACACCAGCGGGGTGGCCAGGACGCCGACGCCGCGGGTGCGGGCGCGGAAGATGTCGTTGCCGAGGACCAGGTCGTCGTAGACGCCCATCCGCCCCGCGACGGCGTTGACGACCGCGCGGGCGCGGCCCGTCCAGCCGGCCGGGAGGTCCTCCTTGATGCCGCCGATGCGGTTGAACATGTAGTGCATCCGCCCGCCGGTGGCCTCCTCCATCAGGGCCTGGAGGTCCTCGCGCTCGCGGAAGGCATGGAAGATCGGGGTGATGCCGCCCAGTTCGAGGGGGTAGGAGCCGAGGAACATCAGGTGGTTGAGGACCCGGTTCAGCTCGGCGAAGAGCGTGCGGATCCACACCGCGCGCACGGGCACCTCCATGCCGAGCATCCGCTCCACGGCCATCACGACGCCCAGTTCGTTGGAGAACGCCGAGAGCCAGTCGTGGCGGTTGGCGAGCATCACGATCTGCCGGTAGTCGCGCACCTCGAAGAGCTTCTCCGCCCCCCGGTGCATGTACCCGATCACGGGCTCGGCGGAGACGATCCGCTCCCCGTCCAGGACGAGCCTCAACCGCAGCACGCCGTGGGTGGAAGGGTGCTGCGGACCGATGTTGAGCACCATGTCGGTGGCCTCACCGGCACCACCGACGCCGACCGTCGTCGTCTCCGTCATGCGGCCCAGTGTGCCAGGGGCCCGCGGGGCGGTGACCGGCGCACCGGCCGCCGTCTACCGCAGGTCGTCGTCATCCGGCAGCCGGCACACGCGCTCCAGGAGGAACGCCGCCGCGATCACCAGCCACCCCGCCGCCGCGGCCAGCCCCGCGTACAGCACCTGCTGCCCGCGCCCGGCGACCCCGTCGATGAGCAGGAAGACCGCGCACCCGCCGTACAGCCCCGCCACCAGCGCGGCGACGTACGCACTGGCCTGCCCGAGCACCACCGCCCGCGCCGCCATCAGCGGGTCGACGCCCTTGGCGCCCGCCTCCCGCTCGCGCTGGGCGGCCAGCCGGGCCCGCAGCGAGAGCGCGGTGGCCAGGAGCACCGTGGCGATCAGCGCCAGCACCACCGGCGCGGCGACCGGCACGCCGGGCAGCGTCCCCAGCTGGCTCCACAGCCGGGCGACCGCCCAGCCCAGCACCCCGGCCACGGCGAACAGCCCGGCCAGCACCCCGATCCTCATCTGCCCCACGCCGCCTCGCGCCCTTCGCCCGCCGAATCCGATACCGACCGCCGTCACTCCGGCAGCCGCAGCTCCAGATCGGGCCGCGGCGCCACACCCTCGTCGCCGACGACCCGGAGCAGCTCCGCGACCGGCCCGTGGCCGGGCAGCTCCGCCGCCGGCTCCACGTCGTACCACGGTACGAGCACGAAGGCGCGCTCATGCGCGCGCGGGTGCGGCAGCGTGAGCTGCGGATCGTCGGAGACGACGCCCTGGTAGGCCACGATGTCCACGTCCAGCGTCCGCGGCGCCCAGCGCTCCTCGCGCACCCGCTCGAACGCCTCCTCGATCGCGCCGGCGCGCTCCAGCATCGAGGACGGCGGGAGGGTGGTCTTCACCACGACGACCGCGTTGAAGTACGAGGGCTGGCTGCCCGGCTCGACGCCCCACGGCTGCGTCTCGTACACCGGGGAGACGGCCTTGACCCGCACGCCCGGGGTGTCCTCCAGCGCGTCGACCGCGCCCTGCAGGGTCTCCAGCCTGTTGCCCAGGCTGCTGCCGAGGGACAGGACGGCCCGTTTCGGGTTGTGCAGGGTGGCGTCGGCCGCGTCCACCTGCTGGACGACGGAGAGGGGCACGGGCTGCACGGTCGGGTCGCTGCGGTTCATGCGCATCCTCGGGTGGTGGCGGGTGGGGGGACGGGGTGCGGGCGTCAGCCCTGGCGGCCGCGGGTGATCGTGATGGTCACGTCGTCGAACGGGACCGTGATGGGCGCGTCCGGCTTGTGGACGACGACCGTCACCTCGTGCACCGCCCCGTGCTTCAGGCACTGCGCGGCGATGCGCTCGGCCAGGGTCTCGATGAGGTCGACGGGCTCGCCCTCGACGACGGCCACGACCTCCTCGGCGACCACGCCGTAGTGCACGGTCCGCGCGAGGTCGTCACCGGCCGCCGCGGGGCGGCTGTCCAGGGACAGCTCGACGTCCACGACGAAGGTCTGACCCTCCTCGCGCTCGTGCGCGAAGACGCCGTGGTGCCCTCTGGCTCTGAGCCCGTGCAGGGCGACCTTGTCCATCGTGTGCGGCCGGACCTTTCCTCGGGAATGAACGCGCTCGAACCAGCGGGCGAACATTCGGCTTGTACGCGAGGCTACCCGCAGGCGCTGACAGCCCCCCGGGGAGTGACCTCGGCGGCGCTTACCCCGTACGGGCCTGCGGCACCCCTACCCCGGCGGAGGACGACCCGAACGGACGCACCGGTACGGGCGGAGGGCGATCGTCCGCCCGGGGTCAGCGGCCGTCCGCGACATCCTCCAGGGCGCGCGCGACACGGACCGCGTCCGCCGAGGCCCGTACCTCGTGGACGCGCACCGCCCAGGCCCCGGCCCGCGCCGCCAGCGCGGTGACGGCCGCCGTCGCGGCGTCGCGCTCGCGGGCGGGCGGGGGCGCCGCCCCGCCGTCGCCGAGGACGCGGCCCAGGAAGCGCTTGCGGGAGGCCGCGACCAGCAGCGGGCGGCCCAGCGCGGCGCGCAGCCGGTCCAGGCCGGCGACCAGCGCGAGGTCGTGCTCGGCCCGCTTGGCGAACCCCAGGCCCGGGTCCACGACGATCCGCTCCGGCGCGATGCCGCCCGCGACGGCCGCCTCGACGCTGCGGGCCAGCTCCGCGGTGACCTCCGCGACGGTGTCGCCGTAGACGGCGCGGTCGTTCATGTCGACGGACTGCCCGCGCCAGTGCATGACGACGAACGGGACCTCGGCCTGCGCCACCACGCGGATCATGTCGGCGTCCGCGCGGCCGCCGGAGACGTCGTTGACCAGGGCGGCCCCGGCCTCGACGGCGCGGGCGGCGACGCGGGCGCGCATGGTGTCGACGGAGACGGTGAGCCCGGCCTGTGCCAGCCCGCGCACCACGGGGATGACGCGGCGCAGCTCCTCCGCCTCGTCCACGCGCACGGCGCCCGGGCGGGTGGACTCCCCGCCGACGTCCACCAGGTCGGCGCCGTGCGCGGCGAGGTGCAGGCCGTGCTTGACCGCCGTCCGGGGCTCGAACCACAGGCCGCCGTCGGAGAACGAGTCGGGGGTGACGTTCACCACGCCCATCACCGCGCAGCGGTTCCATGCGGGCAGTCCGGTCACCTGGCCACGTACGTCGTTCATGCCGCCAGGGTATGCGGGCACCCCGGCGGGCGCGCCGCTCAGGCGGGGGCCGCGAGGGCCGGCGGCAGGGGCGCCGAGACCGCCTCGGCCAGCCACGTGAAGGCGCCCAGGCCCGCGGGGTCGAGGAGCTCGGCCGCCTGGGAGGCGCGGGACAGGGCCCGTACGTACTCCGCCGGATCCGCGGACGCCAGCGCCAGCGGCGGCCGGGCGGCGCTCACCCCCAGGGCCCGCAGGGCCTCGCGCTGCGGCAGCAGCCGCGCGCCCGGGCCGGCGCAGGCGTCCAGGGCCACGTGGGCGGTGAGGTCGCAGCCGCCGTCGGGGACGGGCGCCACCTCGCGGCCGGCGCGAAAGCCGGTGAGGGTGCCGTACGGGGGCCGGCCGGCGCGGGTGTGCGCGTAGTCGACCGCCACCGCGAGACCCCGGTCCAGGGCGCCGCGCGCCGCCGCCCACGCCGCGTCGCGGGGGGCGCCCAGCTCCACGCGCTCGCCGGGGGCGGCGGCGGGCCACCAGCGCGCCGCCCACGTCGCGTCCGCCTCCGTCAGCGCCGCGCCGGGCCGCTCCCGGCCGTCGGGGGCGACCTCGACGTAGCGCAGGGTGCCGTCGCCGCCGGCCTCCGCGAGGTCCAGGGGTACGTTGTCCAGCCACTCGTTGGCGAAGAGCAGCCCGGTGACCCCGGCCGGGAGCGACGCCCGCCAGTCGATCCGGGGGTCCAGGCCGGGCGGGCGGTCGGCCAGCTCCACGGCGTACGGGCGGACGGTGCCGGGGCCCTCGTACAGCTCCAGCACCGCGGTCAGCAGCTCGCCGCGTCCGGCGCCCACGTCCACCAGGTCGATCGAGGCGGGCGAGCCCAGCCCCTCGGCGACCTGCCGCAGCAGGGCCGCCACGGCCCGCGCGAAGAGCGGCGAGGCGTGGACGGAGGTGCGGAAGTGGCCGGCCGGGCCGGGGCCGGGACGGCGGTAGAAGCCGTCGGGCCCGTAGAGCGCGCGGTGCGCCGCCGCGCCCCATCGCTGCCACTGGTCACCGGTCACGGGGACAGGGTAGGGGGAGGGGGCCCCGCGTCGTACGGGGCGTCCAACCTGAGCAGTACACGTATCGCCCAGGGATCGGCCCCCCGGCGGACTCTGCGGGAGCCTCCCCGTGCCTACCCTGGGTGACGTGCAACGCGTATACGATTTCCTGCGGCGCCACCCGACGCTGGTGGACAGCTTCTGGGCCCTGTGCCTGGGGCTGATGTCCAGCATGTTCTTCGTTGCGCTGACCATCCACCCCCAGCAGAGCGGCGGCGAGCACATCCCGCGCGGCGACCTGCAGATCGGCGTCGCCGCCGCCATCGCCCTCGGGTACTGCGCCACCGTCGCCCTGCGCCGCCGCTGGCCCAGCGCGATGGTCGTCACCGTCACGGTGCTCGGACTGCTGCAGCTCGCCTTCGACACCTGGTGGTCGCCGGCGAACTTCGCGATGCTCATCGTCATCTTCACCGCCGCCGCCCGCGACGTGACCTGGGCCTCGCGCTGGGCGCTGATCGGCGGCGCCCTCGCCCCCACCATCGCGGAGCTGCGCTGGCCCGAGCGCGGCCAGAGCCTCGCGGGCATGATCGCCTCGGTGGTCTTCATGACGGTGGCGTTCCTGATGGCCTGGGTGCTGGGCGACTCGATGCGCACCCGCCGCGCCTACTACGCGCAGCTGGAGGAGCGCGCCCACCGGCTGGAGCGGGAGCGCGAGGCGCAGTCGCGGATCGCGGTGGCCGCCGAGCGCGCCCGTATCGCCCGCGAACTGCACGACGTGGTCGCGCACAACGTCTCCGTCATGGTCGTCCAGGCCGACGGCGCCGCCTACGTCCTGGACACCGCCCCCGACCAGGCCAAGGCCGCCCTGACGACCATCTCCGCCACCGGCCGCCAGGCCCTCACCGAGATGCGCAGGCTGCTGGGCGTGCTGCGGACCGACGAGCGCGGCAAGGGCGCCCCCGGCAGCGCGGCGTACGTCCCCCAGCCCGGCGTCGAGCAGCTCACCGAGCTGGTGGAGCAGGTCCGCGGCGCCGGTCTGACGGTCGACTTCACGGTCGAGGGCACGCCCTGCGAGCTGCCCAGCAGCGTGGAGCTGACCGCGTACCGGATCGTCCAGGAGGCGCTGACCAACACCCGCAAGCACGGCGGCCCGCAGGCCGGGGCGACGGTGCGGCTGACGTACGGCGAGGACGGCGTGCAACTGCTGGTCGAGGACGACGGCCGCGGCGCGGGCCGCGAACTGTACGAGGAGGGCGGCGAGGACGGCCAGGGCCACGGCCTGATCGGCATGCGCGAGCGCGTCGGCATGGTCGGCGGCGTCCTGGACGCGGGCCCGCGCCCAGGCGGCGGCTTCCGGGTCACCGCGCTGCTGCCACTGCCGTGGGCGGCCTGAGAGCCGGCCGCCCTTACCCAGCAGGATGTTCCGCCCGGGGTGTCAGCCCCCACCCAGCAGGACATTCCGCCCGGGGTGCCAGCCCCCCACCCAGCGACTACTTTGCGCCGTATGTACCTGCTCCTCGGCAGCGGCGCCTTCCTCACCCTCTTCGCGCTCAGCATGCGCAAAGAACGCCGCCGCTTCCGCAACGCCGTCTTCCTGGGCCTGGCCCTCTCGCTGCTCACGCTCTACGCCCTGGTGCTGCTGGACGAGCGCGGCGGCGGCTGGAGCGCACTGGTGGGCTGGACGGTCCTGCTGCTCCCGCTGGCGGCCTCGCTCCTCCTGGCCGTCGGACTGATCGCCAACGGGATCACCGTGGTACGCCGCGAGGGCCGCTCCCTGGGCCACCTGCTCTCCCTGCTGGCCGGAGTGCTGATCATCGGCGCCCTCGCCCTCCTGGGCGCCGCGCTCCTGGCCCGCGAGGTGGCACTGACGGCGACCGCGGTGGCAGTGGCCCTGCTCCTGGGCTACTTCGCCTTCCTCTTCACCAGTTTCGTCCTCTACGGCGTCCTGTACGGCAACTTCCCCACCCGCCAGGACGCCCAGAGCGTCATCGTGCTGGGCTCCGGCCTGGCGGGCGGCGAACGGGTGACCCCGCTGCTCGCGGCCAGGCTGGAGCGCGGCCGGACGGCGTTCGACGCGCTGAAGCCGCCCGACGGCGAACCGGTCCTGGTGGTCTCCGGCGGCCGGGGCGGCGACGAGCGGATCTCCGAGGCCCGCGCGATGGCCGACTACCTGCGCGCCCGCGGCTTCCCCGGCGACCGCCTGCTGCTGGAGGACGCCTCGCGCAACACGTACGAGAACCTGGAGCTGAGCCGCCGCCTGCTGGACGAGAAGGGCTTCCCGGGCCCGAGCCTGGTCGTCACCAACAACTTCCACGCCCTGCGCGCCGCGCTCCTCTCCCGCCGGCTCGGCCTGAAGGCGCAGGTGCTGAGCGCGCCGACGGCCGCGTACTACTGGCCGACCGCGGTGATGCGCGAGTTCCTGGCCTTCCTCTCCCTGCACAGGAAGGCCAACCTCGCGGTCTGCGTGGCGATCGTCGGCGCGGTGGCGCTCTCCGCGTGGGCGACGGGCTGACCGCCGCCTCTCCGCCCACAGAGGTACGCGGCCCCTCCCCGGGGCTGATGCCCGCGGCTGCGCGACGTCCGTACCCTGACCGGTATGGGAGACAGCGCGGACCGGATCAGAGTGATGCTCGTAGACGACCAGGCGCTGCTGCGCACGGGCTTCCGCATGGTGCTGGCGGCCCAGCCCGACATGGAGGTCGTCGCCGAGGCGGGGGACGGCGTCCAGGCGCTGGAGGTGCTGCGCACCACCCCGGTGGACGTGGTGCTGATGGACGTACGGATGCCGCGCATGGACGGCGTGGAGGCGACCCGCCAGATCTGCGCAGGGGGCGACGACGCCCCGAAGGTGCTCATCCTGACCACGTTCGACCTGGACGAGTACGCCTTCTCGGCCCTGCGCGTGGGCGCCAGCGGCTTCATGCTCAAGGACGTCCCCCCGGACGAACTGCTGACGGCGATCCGCGCGGTCCACCGCGGCGACGCGGTGGTGGCCCCCTCCACCACCCGCCGCCTCCTGGACCGCTTCGCGGCGATCATGCCGGCCACCACAGGCGAAAAGGCGCACCCGGGCCTGTCCCGCCTCACGGACCGCGAACACGAGGTCCTCCTCCTGGTGGCGCAGGGCCTGTCGAACGGCGAGATCGCCACCCGACTGGTCCTCTCCGAGGCAACGGTCAAAACCCACGTAGGCCGCATCCTGACCAAACTGGGCCTGCGCGACAGAGTCCAAGCAGTAGTCCTAGCCTACGAAACGGGCCTGGTCCGAGCCGGAGGCTGACCCCACCCCAAGAACGCACACCGAGCGCACCCGCACCCGCCCACCCGTGGGAGGGGCCCGGAGCGACGACTCCGAAAAGACGCACCGCAACGCAGGCCCCCGACAGAGCAGCAAATCGACCGATGGCAAGTCAATCCCTATGGCTTTTCGGAGTTGTCGCGGAGAGGCCCCGCCCCACAAGCACGAAGCCCCCGCCCCAGCGACGCGAAGCACCCCGCCCCACGGAAGCGCGAACGCGAAGAGACCCCACCCCCGATGCGCGAGGCGACCTCGCCCACACCCAGCACCCCTCCACCCCCTCGCGTACGATTGACGAGAAGTCCGGTACCCCAGAGGACTGGAACGGAAGGCCCCCGTGACCCCCACCCCGCCACCCCCCCCGGACGCCCCCGGCGAAAAGCCCGCGCGCCTGCGCGTAGGCGTCATCGGCGCCGGCCGGGTGGGCCCCGCCCTGGCGGCCTCGCTGGAGCTGGCCGGCCACCACCCGGTCGCGATCAGCGCGGTCTCCGCCGCCTCACGCGCCCGCGCGGAGACGCTGCTCCCCGACGCGGAGATCACGGACCCGGCCACCGTGCTGGCCCGCGCCGACCTGGTGCTGCTGACCGTCCCCGACGACGTGCTCCCCGGCCTGGTGGACGGCCTGGCGACCACCGGCGCGTTCCGCCCCGGCCAGCTGCTCGTCCACACCTCGGGGCGGTACGGCGCGGCGGTGCTGGCCCCCGCGGTCCGCGCCGGCGCACTGCCGCTGGCCCTGCATCCGGCGATGACCTTCACCGGGACCGCCGTGGACGTACAGCGCCTGGCCGGCTGCGCCTTCGGCGTCACGGCGCCCGAGGAGCTGCGCCCCGCCGCCGAGGCGCTGGTGGTGGAGATGGGCGGCGAGCCGGAGTGGATCGCGGAGGAGGCCCGCCCGCTCTACCACGCGGCGCTGGCCCTGGGCGCGAACCACCTGGTCACGCTGGTCGCGCAGGCCAGGGAGCTGCTGGAGAAGGCCGGCGTGCAGGCCCCCGAGCGGGTCCTGGGCCCGCTGCTGGGCGCGGCGCTGGACAACGCCCTGCGCAGCGGCGACGCGGCGCTGACCGGCCCGGTGGCCAGGGGGGACGCCGGGACGGTACGGGCGCACATCGAGCAGCTGCGCACCCACGCCCCGGGCGCGGTGGCCGGCTATCTGGCGATGGCGCGCGCCACCGCCGACCGGGCGCTGGCGGCCGGCCTGCTCAAGCCGGAGCTGGCCGAGGACCTGCTGGACGTCCTCGCGGACGGAGCCCGCCGGTGACGTACGAAGCCGGAACCGAAGCCGGGACCCACGAAGCCGAGAGGCCCCCGATGCCACCCGCCCCCGCCCTGGCCCGCACGGAGCGGGAGTACGCGGCCGCACGGTCCGCCCGCAGCGGCGAACTGGCCGTCGTGATGACCATGGGCGCCCTGCACGAGGGCCACGCCTCCCTGATCCGCGCCGCCCGCGACCGGGTGAAGAACGGCCGCGTCGCGGTCACGGTCTTCGTCAACCCGCTCCAGTTCGGCGCGGGCGAGGACCTGGAGCGCTACCCGCGCACGCTGGAGGCGGACCTGAGGCTGGCGGCGGAGGCCGGCGCCGACGTGGTCTACGCCCCGGCCGTCGAGGAGGTCTACCCGGGCGGCGAGCCGCAGGTGCGGATCACCGCGGGCCCGATGGGCGAGCGGCTGGAGGGCGCCTCCCGCCCAGGCCACTTCGACGGCATGCTCACCGTCGTCGCCAAGCTCCTCCACCTCACCGCGCCCGATGTCGCGTTCTACGGGGAGAAGGACGCCCAGCAGCTCGCGCTCATCCGCCGGATGGTCCGCGACCTGAACTTCCCCGTGGAGATCGTCGGCGCCCCCACCGTACGGGAGGACGACGGCCTCGCCCTCTCCTCCCGCAACCGCTACCTCGCCCCCGCCGAGCGCACCACCGCCCTGGCCCTCTCCCGGGCGCTCTTCGCGGGCCGCGAGGCGCTGACGACGGCGGACGGCGGTACGGGAGCCACCCCGGCGGCGGTACGGGCAGCGGCCCGCGCCGTGCTGGCGGAGGCGGCCCGCCTCGACCCCCCGCCGGCCCTGGACTACCTCGCGCTGGTCGACCCGGCGGACTTCACGGAGATCGCCGGGGACCACACGGGCGAGGCGGTGCTGGCGGTGGCGGCGAAGGTGGGCGCCACCCGGCTCATCGACAACGTCCGCCTGACGTTTCCCGGCCCACCCGCCCCACCCACCCCCGACACCCACGCCGGAGGCCCCGCATGACCGGTACCGGTATACGCCTCACCGCCCCCGCCCCCGGCTGGTCCATCGAGGCCGACGTGGTCGTCGTCGGCTCCGGGGTGGCCGGTCTCACCGCCGCGCTGCGCTGCGGCGCCGCGGGGCTGCGTACCGTCGTGGTCACCAAGGCGCACCTCGACGACGGCTCCACCCGCTGGGCCCAGGGCGGCATCGCCGCGGCCCTGGGCGAGGGCGACACCCCCGAGCAGCACCTGGCCGACACCCTGGTCGCGGGCGCCGGGCTCTGCGACGAGAAGGCCGTGGGCCTGCTGGTCACGGAGGGCCCCGAGGCGGTGCGGCGGCTCATCGCCGCCGGCGCCCACTTCGACGAGGACGCCGCCGGCGCGATCGCCCTCACCCGCGAGGGCGGCCACCACCGCCGCCGGATCGCCCACGCGGGCGGCGACGCGACGGGCGCGGAGATCTCCCGCGCCCTGGTCGAGGCGGTCCGCGAGGCCGGTATCGCGACGTTCGAGAACGCCCTGGTCCTCGACCTGCTCAAGGACGGGGCGGGCCGCACGGCGGGCGTCACGCTGCACATGATGGGCCAGGGCGCCCGCGACGGCGTCGGCGCGGTGCACGCCCCCGCCGTCGTGCTGGCGACCGGCGGCATGGGCCAGGTCTTCTCCGCCACCACCAACCCGGCCGTCTCCACCGGCGACGGCGTCGCCCTCGCACTGCGAGCCGGGGCGGAGGTCTCGGACCTGGAGTTCGTCCAGTTCCACCCCACGGTCCTGCACCTGGGTCCCGACGCGCAGGGCCAGCAGCCGCTGGTCTCCGAGGCGGTACGGGGCGAGGGGGCGTACCTGGTCGACGCGGCCGGCGAGCGCTTCATGCTCGGGCAGCACGAGCTGGCCGAGCTGGCGCCCCGCGACATCGTCGCCAAGGCGATCATGCGGCGGATGCGCGAGCAGGACGCGGAGCACATGTACCTCGACGCCCGCCACTTCGGCGCGGAGATGTGGGCCACCCGCTTCCCCACGATCCTCGCCGCCTGCCGCGACCACGGCATCGACCCGGTCACCGAGCCGATCCCGGTCTCCCCGGCCGCGCACTACGCCTCCGGCGGGGTGCGCACCGACCTGCGCGGCCGCACCACCGTCCCCGGCCTGTACGCCTGCGGCGAGACGGCCTGCACGGGGGTGCACGGCGCCAACCGCCTGGCGTCGAACTCCCTGCTGGAGGGCCTGGTCTTCGCGGAGCGCATCGCGGAGGACGTGGTGGTGGGCGGTATCGCGGGAGCCGAAGCCGAAGCCGAAGCCGAAGCCCAAGCCGAAGCCGAAGCCGAAGCCGAAGCCGAAGCCGAAGCCGAAGCCGAAGCCGAAGCAGCGGCAGAAGCAGAAGCCGGAACCAAAGCCCCCCCACCCCCCACCCTCCCCGGCGACCGCCTCCTCCCCCCCGAGGCCCGCGCCGCGATCCAGCGGACCATGACCCGGGGCGCCGGCGTCCTCCGCAGCAGATCGAGCCTCGCCACCGCCACCGCGGAACTGGAGCACCTGCGCCGCGAGCCCGAGCGCACCCTCGCAGCCACCGCCCTGACCACCCCCGGCCTCCCCTGCGTGGAGACCTGGGAGGCCGCCAACCTGCTGCTCGTCGCCCGCGTCCTGGCCGCCACCGCGACCCGCCGCGAGGAGACCCGCGGCTGCCACTGGCGCGAGGACCACCCCGACAGCGACGAGGCGCAGCGCCACCACCTCCTCGTCACCCTCGCCCCGGACGGCTCGCTGCGGATGACCGCCACCGAGTCGACGGCGTTCCCGCCCACCAGGCCCGAGACGCCCGAGACACAGCTCGCCGCCCCCGCCCGCCCGCACGCCGCCGCCACCCAGGAGTCCCAGTGACCACGCCCACGCCCGACCGCCCCCAGCCCGTAGAACTGACCCTGCTGCCCCTGGGCGGCCGACCCGGCACCGACGACGACGGCGGAGGCTGCGGCGCCGCCTGCGGCTGCGGGACGGACGCCGGCGAGGTCTACGAGCACCACCCCCTGGAGTGCGGCCTCGACCCCGACCTCGCCCAGCTCCTCGCCGACGCCGGCCTGGACCCCGTCCAGGTCGAGGACATCGCCCACCTCGCCATCGAGGAGGACCTCGACAACGGCGTGGACGTCACCACCGTGGCGACGATCCCCGAGGACGCGGTCTGCACCGGCGAGTTCACCGCCCGCGAGGACGGCGTCGTCGCCGGCCTGCACATCGCCGAGGCCGTGCTCTCCGTGGTCTGCACCGACGAACTGGAGGTCGACCGGCACGTCGAGGACGGCGACCGCGTCACCGCCGGCCAGGTCCTGCTGACGGTCCGCACCCGCACCCGCGACCTGCTCACCGGCGAGCGCAGCGCCCTCAACCTCCTGTGCCGCCTCTCGGGCATCGCCACCGCCACCCGCCGCTGGGCCGACGCCCTGGAGGGCACGGGCGCGCAGGTCCGCGACACCCGCAAGACCACCCCGGGCCTGCGCGCCCTGGAGAAGTACGCGGTACGGGCCGGGGGCGGCGTCAACCACCGCATGTCCCTCTCCGACGCGGCCCTCGTCAAGGACAACCACGTGCTCGCTGCCGGCGGCGTCGCCGAGGCGTTCAAGCTGGTCCGCGACGAGTTCCCCGACCTCCCCGTCGAGGTCGAGGTCGACACCCTGCACCAGGTCCGCGAGGCCCTCGACGCGGGCGCCGACCTCATCCTGCTGGACAACCTCACCCCGGCGGAGACCGCCGAGGCCGTCGCCCTGGCCCGTACGCACGCCGGGGACGGCGCGATCCTGGAGTCCTCCGGCCGCCTCACTCTGGACAACGCCCGCGCCTACGCCGAGACGGGCGTGGACTACCTCGCGGTCGGCGCCCTCACCCACTCCGCGCCGATCCTGGACATCGGCCTGGACCTCGTCGCGGAGGCCCCCGAGGCCCCCGAGGGAGAGGGCGCAGAAGCCGTAGGGGAGCACGCCTGATGCTGCTGACCATCGACGTCGGCAACACCCACACCGTCCTGGGCCTCTTCGACGGTGAGGAGATCGTCGAGCACTGGCGCGTCTCCACCGACCCCCGCCGCACCGCCGACGAGCTGGCCGTACTCCTCCAGGGCCTGATGGGCATGCACCCGCTGCTCGGCGAGGAGCTGGGCGACAACATCGAGGGCATCGCGATCTGCTCGACCGTGCCCTCGGTCCTGCAGGAGCTGCGCGAGGTCACCCGCCGCTACTACGGCGACGTGCCCTCCGTGCTGGTCGAGCCGGGCGTGAAGACCGGCGTGCCGGTGCTGATGGACAACCCCAAGGAGGTCGGCGCGGACCGGGTCATCAACGCCCGCGCCGCCGTCGAGCTGTACGGCGGCCCGTGCGTCGTCGTCGACTTCGGTACGGCCACGACCTTCGACGCGATCAGTGCCCGCGGGGAGTACGTGGGCGGGGTGATCGCCCCGGGCATCGAGATCTCCACCGAGGCCCTGGGCGTACGGGGTGCGCAGCTCAGCCGGATCGAGATCGCCCGCCCCCGCAGCGTCATCGGCAAGACCACGGTCGAGGCGATGCAGTCCGGCATCCTCTACGGCTTCGCGGGCCAGGTCGACGGCATCGTCAACCGGATGGCCGTGGAGCTGGCGGACGATCCGGACGACGTCACGGTCATCGCCACCGGCGGCCTGGCCCCGATGATGCTGGCGGACTCCACGGTCATCGACGAGCACGAGCCCTGGCTCACCCTGATCGGCCTGCGCCTGGTCTACGAAAGGAATGTGGCTCGACCGGGGAAGTGAATACGGGCAGGCCGGGTGGGTGGGTTCGGCCGAGTGGCAGCCGGGGTGGGACGGGGGCGGGGCAGGGTAGCGGTTCGGGGGTGCGACCCGCCCGGAGGCGGACAGGTGAGCGCGCGCCTCACGCGCGATCACCCCGTAGGGGCCTAAAGTCGGATTATGCCGACGCCATACGGTCTGCGAGGCGGTCTGATCTTCGGTCCGGAGGGGCTGTCCATGCCCCGCCGGTGCGAGAGCCTGGCGGCGCGGGGCGCGGCTGAGAGGTTGTCGGGTGATTCCGCCCGCACGTGACGTCGCGCGCGGGCGTCCGCTCATCGCACTTCCGGGAGGTCGTATGTCCGAGGAGACGACGCAGCAGCCGGCCCCGAGCAGGGGCCCCCAGTCGCCGGCGGTGCCCGTCGGGCCGGGCGGACCGGGCCGCCGCCCCGTCCCCACCCCGTCCGAGGTCTTCCCCCCGGGGCACCGCCGCGACCACCGCCCCCCGGCGGACCACACGCTCACCGAGGCCCGTACGGCCTGAGCCCGCGCACTCCCCGCACCCCCGACCGCAGCGCCCCGGACGACGCCCCCGCCGACCGGGGCGCTGCCCTGTCCGGCGTACGCTGGGAGCCATGGACTACGTATCCGCAGTGGTGCCCCCCGCCGTGATGGCGGTCTTCTTCACCTTCCTCATCATGCGGATCGTGAAGAGCCAGGGCGGCCCGAACAAGGCCAAGGAAGACGCCGCCGTCGACCAGGCGCACGCCGCCGCCGCGCAGGCCGGCGCACTGCGGCAGAAGAGCCTGGATTCCTAGCCGCCTTCCCGGAAGTCCTTCCGGAAGTCCCCCCGGGAAGTCCCCCGGGCGCCCGTATCGGCGCGCTTTCCCCGACGGCTTGGGTATCGTGCACACGTGGTCCGCCCTTTGGGAGAGCTCGAAGACGCCGTCATGACGCGGGTGTGGCAGTGGAACCGCCCCGTCACGGTCCGGGAAGTGCTGGAGGATCTCCAGCAGGACCGTTCCCTCGCCTATACGACGGTCATGACCGTCATGGACAACCTCCACACAAAGGGCTGGCTCCGGCGCAGTACGGAGGGCCGCGCTTATCGATATGAGGCGGTGTCCACCCGGCCCGCCTACTCGGCGGCGCTGATGAACGAGGCGTGGGCCGCCAGCGGATACGCGGCGGGGGCGCTCGTGGCCTTCTTCGGCATGATGTCCGCGGAACAGCGCGAGGCGCTGCGCGACGCCATGCGCGTCGTGTCCACCGACACCCCCGACGCGGCTCCCGCCCCCGCCTCCGGTAATGCCGGCGGACCCGCCGCCGAGGGCCCCGCGGACGGTTCGCCGCCTCCCGGGCGATAACGTCCGGTCATGAGTGAGACCGCTCCCCGCTATTCCCCCTCGGTGACCGTCCGCAGAGCCCGCACGACCGATGTCGCGGTGCTGCGCCGGCTGCTCGACGAGTACGCGCGCCGGAGCATTCTGCTCGACAAGCCCACGGTGACCCTCTACGAGGACATCCAGGAGTTCTGGGTGGCCGAGCGGGACGAGGACGGGCAGGTCGTCGGCTGCGGGGCGCTGCACGTGATGTGGGAGGACCTCGCCGAGGTGCGCACCCTGGCGGTGGACCCCGGCGCCCGGCAGGGCGGCGTCGGCCACCTGCTGCTGGACAAGCTGCTGCAGACGGCGCGCTGGCTGGGCGTGCGCCGTATTTTCTGCCTGACGTTCGAGGTGGACTTCTTCGCGAAGCACGGCTTCACCGAGATCGGTGAGACCCCGGTGGATACGGATGTCTACGGCGAGCTGCTGCGTTCGTATGACGAGGGCGTCGCGGAGTTCCTGGGGCTGGAGCGCGTGAAGCCGAACACCCTGGGTAACACTCGGATGCTGCTGCAACTCTATTGACCGGTGGCGATTGCCGCAGCAGATCACCGGAACCCGGTGCGCTATGTCCGAATCGCACGCATTTTGCGGGCAATCCCGTGCCGGGTTCTGCGCCAGGGTTTGTGTTTTTCCCGAAAAGGCGCTTTGCTTTCGCCAGTACTCGTTGTTTTCGATGAAAGGGAAGCCCCGTGGCACAGAAGGTTCAGGTCCTTCTTGTCGATGACCTCGACGGCGGCGAGGCGGACGAGACCGTGACGTTCGCGCTTGACGGCAAGAGCTATGAGATCGACCTCACCACCGCCAACGCCGAGAAGCTGCGCAGTGCGCTGGAGCCGTTCACGGCGAAGGGCCGGCGTACGGGTGGGCGCGCCGCCGGGCGCAAGGTCCGTGCCGCTGCCGGCGGGAGTGAGGACACCGCGAAGATTCGCGCCTGGGCCAAGGAGAACGGCCAGGACGTGAATGACCGAGGCCGGGTCCCCGCCGCCGTGCGCGAGGCGTACAACAAGGCACACGGCCTCGGATAACGCGTTGTGCGCGCCGGGTCCGGAATGCGGACGGCCCGGCGGGAGCGCGACGTGGCGATGCGGCAGTGGCGTGGGGCGTATTCGAGCCTTCCCCGGCGGAAACCGGGAGGGGGTCAGGATGCGCCCCCGCGCATTTCCCGTTCCCGGTCCGGTACGGGGCCCGGTCGCGCGGACGCGAAGAGCCGCGACCGGTGGCAGGCGGTGGCGGCGGCGCTGACCAGCCGCACGAGATCGGGCGCGCCCGCTGCCCCGGCCGACGTCGCGCCCGCGCCGCCCGCCGGCCCCAGCGTGAGCGCGGGCAGCCGGCGCAGGGCGTCCGGCGTGGGAGGCCGCAGCCAGACGGCGCCGGTGAACTCGCCCGGCCGCGCCGCTCCCGCCCGCAGCTCCAGGGGCAGCTCCCCCCACTCCAGCCAGCGCAGCAGGCCGGGCAGCTCCGCGGCGGACTCGGGCGCCAGCAGGAAGCACACGCTGCGCGTCGCCCGCGCCCACCGGCCGGCGGTCAGCGCCACCGGCCCGGTGCGCAGCCGCCGCCCCAGCACCGCGAAGCCCGCAGCCGCCGGCATCCGCAGCACATCGCAGTCGCCGGGCCCGAACCCGACGCCGGCGGCCGCGTCCAGCGGCTCGCGCTGCCGGGGGACGGCGGCCAGGGGGTCGGCAGCCGGGGGATCGACGGCCGGGAGGCCGCCGGGAGGTCGGCCGGCGGTCGGCGGGGGCGCTCCGGGAGCGTGGGGCATAGCGCTCTCAGCGAACAACGCGGGCGTGCTGCGGGCGGCGTGCCTCATGTCAGACCCAACTGCCCGGGCCCTTCGGCGGTTACGTACCGCAGGCGGGCGGACGCGCTGAGTCCGCCCGGTCGTCCCGAGGGGCGGACGCCTGTTCGCCCGTAGCGCAGGGAAGCCGGGCGGAAATCGCATGGAGACGGGTCCCCGAAGGGTAGAACTTCCTCGTGGGAGCGGTACGTCCACGGTGTCTCCGGGAGTGGCGTTCGCCATCGGCGTAGCGGCAATGAGCGTATTCACCTGGCCTGCGGGAACATCATTCCGCACCATCAGGTTGGAGCAGGTGTCGGCGGTTACGGCGCTGGAGACTCCGGGAGTCTTCGGGAGTAAGCGTCCGGGTGTCGGCAGTTGGAATGAGCGGTCCCCGCTTGCGGGACTAAGCTGCGGAAGGACAGGGAGGGGACCGACCCCTTACTGCCTGACCGCTCTGAGGAGCGATAACGATGTTCGAGAGGTTCACCGACCGCGCGCGGCGGGTTGTCGTCCTGGCCCAAGAAGAGGCCCGGATGCTCAACCACAACTACATCGGCACCGAGCACATCCTTCTGGGTCTGATCCACGAGGGTGAGGGTGTCGCCGCTAAGGCCCTGGAGAGCCTCGGGATTTCGCTCGAGGCGGTTCGCCAGCAGGTCGAGGAGATCATCGGCCAGGGCCAGCAGGCCCCGTCCGGTCACATCCCCTTCACCCCCCGGGCCAAGAAGGTGCTGGAGCTCTCGCTGCGCGAGGCCCTTCAGCTCGGCCACAACTACATCGGCACCGAGCACATCCTGCTCGGCCTGATCCGCGAGGGCGAGGGCGTCGCCGCCCAGGTCCTCGTGAAGCTGGGCGCCGACCTCAACCGGGTCCGCCAGCAGGTCATCCAGCTGCTCTCCGGATACCAGGGCAAGGAGGCCGCCACCGCCGGCGGCCCGGCCGAGGGCACGCCCTCGACCTCGCTCGTCCTGGACCAGTTCGGCCGCAACCTCACGCAGGCCGCGCGCGAATCCAAGCTCGACCCGGTCATCGGGCGCGAGAAGGAGATCGAGCGCGTGATGCAGGTCCTCTCGCGCCGTACGAAGAACAACCCGGTGCTGATCGGTGAGCCCGGTGTCGGCAAGACGGCCGTCGTCGAGGGCCTGGCCCAGGCGATCGTCAAGGGCGAGGTGCCCGAGACCCTCAAGGACAAGCACCTCTACACCCTCGACCTGGGCGCCCTGGTCGCCGGCTCGCGCTACCGCGGTGACTTCGAGGAGCGCCTGAAGAAGGTCCTCAAGGAGATCCGCACCCGCGGCGACATCATCCTGTTCATCGACGAGCTGCACACGCTCGTCGGCGCGGGTGCCGCCGAGGGCGCGATCGACGCCGCCTCGATCCTCAAGCCGATGCTGGCGCGGGGCGAGCTGCAGACCATCGGCGCCACCACGCTGGACGAGTACCGCAAGCACCTGGAGAAGGACGCCGCGCTGGAGCGCCGCTTCCAGCCGATCCAGGTCGCCGAGCCCTCGCTGCAGCACACCATCGAGATCCTCAAGGGTCTGCGCGACCGCTACGAGGCGCACCACCGGGTGTCCATCACGGACTCCGCGCTGGTCGCCGCCGCCACGCTCGCCGACCGCTACATCTCCGACCGCTTCCTCCCCGACAAGGCGATCGACCTGATCGACGAGGCCGGCTCCCGGATGCGTATCCGCCGGATGACCGCCCCGCCGGACCTGCGCGAGTTCGACGAGAAGATCGCCGACGTGCGCCGGGAGAAGGAGTCGGCCATCGACTCCCAGGACTTCGAGCTCGCCGCGGGCCTGCGCGACAAGGAGAAGCAGCTCCTCGCCGCGAAGACCAAGCGGGAGAAGGAGTGGAAGGCCGGCGACATGGACGTCGTCGCCGAGGTGGACGAGGAGCTGATCGCCGAGGTCCTGGCCACGGCCACGGGCATCCCGGTCTTCAAGCTCACCGAGGAGGAGTCCTCGCGTCTGCTGCGCATGGAGGACGAGCTCCACAAGCGGGTCATCGGCCAGAAGGACGCCATCAAGGCGCTCTCCCAGGCGATCCGCCGTACCCGCGCCGGTCTGAAGGACCCCAAGCGCCCGGGTGGCTCGTTCATCTTCGCGGGCCCCTCGGGTGTCGGTAAGACGGAGCTGTCCAAGACGCTCGCCGAGTTCCTCTTCGGGGACGAGGACGCGCTGATCCAGCTCGACATGTCGGAGTTCTCCGAGAAGCACACGGTCTCGCGCCTCTTCGGCTCGCCCCCCGGCTACGTGGGGTACGAGGAGGGCGGGCAGCTGACGGAGAAGGTGCGCCGCAAGCCATTCTCGGTCGTCCTGTTCGACGAGGTCGAGAAGGCCCACCCGGACATCTTCAACTCGCTGCTGCAGATCCTGGAGGACGGCCGCCTGACCGACTCCCAGGGCCGGGTCGTGGACTTCAAGAACACGATCATCATCATGACCACCAACCTCGGCACCCGGGACATCTCCAAGGGCTTCAACCTCGGCTTCGCCGCCGCGGGCGACGTCAAGACCGGGTACGACCGGATGAAGGTCAAGGTGGCGGAGGAGCTCAAGCAGCACTTCCGGCCCGAGTTCCTGAACCGCGTCGACGACATCGTGGTGTTCCACCAGCTCACGCGGGAGGACATCATCGAGATCGTGGACCTGCGGCTCAACGAGCTGGACAACCGGCTCAAGGACCGGGACATGGGCATCGAGCTCTCCACCGAGGCCAAGAGCCTGCTGGCCAAGAAGGGCTTCGACCCGGTCATGGGTGCCCGTCCCCTGCGCCGCGCGGTGCAGCGGGAGATCGAGGACACCCTCTCCGAGAAGATCCTCTTCGGCGAGCTGCGCCCCGGCCACATCGTGGTCGTGGACGTGGAGGGTGAGGGCGACGCCGCCAAGTTCACCTTCCGCGGCGAGGAGAAGTCGACGCTGCCCGACGCCCCGCCGGTCGCCGCCGCCGGCGGCCCGGGGCCGAACCTGACCAAGGAGGCGTAAGCCTCCGGCAGGACAGCTGACGAAGGGCGCCTTCCCCGGTGGGGGAGGCGCCCTTCGGCGTGTGCGGGGGGCTCTTCCGGCGGCGGGGCCCCGTACCCGTACGGGAGGTGCCGCGGGCCGGGTCGCTCAGAAGTCGTCCACCGAGGACGGGCCCCAGGTCTTGCCGTCGTAGTAGTACGCCGGACGGTCCTTCACCCCGATCGTGCGGAACGGGCGGCCGTGGTCGTCGATGCGGATCGTGCCCTCGCGGTCGCCGCTGCTCCAGACCAGCTCCAGGTACCAGCTGACGTCGCGGCTGACGCTGCCCGCGTCCACGCTCAGCACCTGCGGCTCGTCGGCGGAGATCTTGTACGGGAAGTCGGAGGACACCTTGCTCCCGTCGTCCGCCATCCCCGCGACCGGCTTGGGCCGGGGCTCGGCGGCCTCCAGGTCCACGGCGAAGGAGGCCGGCTCCAGCATGCCGCCGCAGCCGGAGCCCGGGGTGTAGACGTTGCCGGGGGGAGCCGGGCGCTTGCCGACGACGTGGACGTAGAGGGCGTGCAGCACCACGGTCTGCGCGCTGTCGCCCTGCGCGGTGAGCTGCAGGCGCAGGCGGTCGGCGGGGACGCCGCCCAGGACGGAGGCCCAGGCGCCGGCCTGCTGGGTGGTGGGCGGGGGCGGCACCTCGGCGGGCGGCTTGTCCATCAGGAACCACTGGTCGCAGGGGCTGTCCCAGTTGTTCGACAGGACGTTGACGTGCAGGGGGGCGGGGCCGCCGGTCTTCTTGGGGGTCTTGGTGGGCGGCGGGCTGCCGGGCCGGCCGGTGGAGGGCGCGGGGCCCGGGGTCGCGGGCGGGGGCGAGGTGGCGGCCCGCGAGGAGGCCGAGCCGTGCGGCTGTACGCCGTTCTCGGCCGCGGTCGGATCGGCGCTCGCAGCCGTACGGGGCCCCGGATCGCCGTCGGAGGCCAGCGCGGCGACGCCGGCGCTCCCGGCGACGACGGCCGCGACGGCGGCGGCGATCAGGACGAGGCGGCGCGGGCGCCGGCCGGGGGCGGTCGCGCGATCTGTGTCCGAGGTGAGCAGGTCGCCCACGGGGGCGAGCTGCGGGGTGTGGTCGGCAGTGGGGGGAGCGGGGGGCTGCGGGTCGGGCGTGCGGGGGGCGGGAGCCTGCGCCGGCTCCGATGCTGACTCTTCCACCGGTGCTGCCTCCACCGGGGCCGCCTCCGCCGTTCCCTCGCCGCGGCGCTCCGCGTCCGCGAGGAGCCAGGCGCGGTGCAGCGCCACCAGCTCCTCGGGGGTCGCGCCGCAGACGCGGGCGAAGCGCTCGACGGGGGCGTAGTCGGCGGGGACGGCGGCGCCGTTGCAGTAGCGGTGCAGCGTCGAGGTGCTGACGTGCAGGCGCTTGGCGAGCATGCCGTAGCTGCGCCCGGAGCGCTCCTTCAGCTCGCGCAGCCGTGCCGCGAAGTCCTCGGTGTGCGTTGCCACGCTGCTCTCCCCGTCGTTCCGCCCGGCCGCGGGCATTCCACCCCGGCGTTCCAGGCGGTGGTGTTTCCGCAGGTCAGGACCGTAAGAAACGTTCCAGCCTCCCCCCTGGTCCGTAAATTGTGGCACGTGGGACGGAAGCGGCCGCAGGGTGGCGTCATCAACCGATCAAGGGCGGTGGCGACACCGGCCGATCACGACGAGGGAACCCACATGACCACGAAGTCCGCACTCGCCTCCGCAGCCGTCCTCGCCCTGGGCGCTCTGACGCTGACCGCCTGCGGTTCGGCCGACGCCCAGTCCCCCGCGGCGAAGAGCACGGCCGCCTCCCCGGCCGCCTCCAAGCCGGCCGAGGCGCCGGCCGCCACCGACGGCGGCGCGCAGGACAGCGGCACGGGCACCACCGGCACCACGGCGGGCACCACCGGGAGCGCGGGTACGACGACGGGCAGCACCGGCGGTACGGGTACGAAGAGCGGCGGCACCACGACGGGCACCACCGGCACCGCGACCGGCTCCGGGGACGCCACCAGCGACAGCTACGCCTACCGCCACCCCTGCGCCGGCGCCCAGATCACCGTGCGCGTCTCCACCCGCTCCGGACACCCGACGCAGCGCGTGATCGCCGTCCGCAACACGGGTGCGAAGTCCTGCGGCCTCAGCTACTACCCCCTGGTCTCCATCGGCAGCTCCGACGCCCAGGAGCGCAGCGGCAACATCACCCCGCTCATCCCCGGCGGCCTCGGCGGCGCCCCGGCCTATGCGCTGTACGCCGGGCAGACCGCGTACGCCGTGCTGGACCTCGACCCCGAGGGGGGCGCCTCCGGCGCCGGTCTCGACGAGCTGAACGTGCTCGCCGACGGGGAGCACCTGCCGGACGCCGAGACCAAGGTCTTCCCGCTGGACCCCGGCGCCGCCGTCATGCAGCCCCGCCTGGGCCTCTACCGCGCCACGGTCGCGGACGCGGCGGCCTCCGCGGCCGGTGCGAACGTCCAGTCCTGAGCCGTACTGGTCCCCGGCCCGGCGCGGGCCGGGGACCAAAGTCCCGGTGGGACGGCATAAAGTCCCGCCGGAAACGGCGGAAGTCCTGCCGCGAGCTGCTTTGTCTTTACCTGTGAGTGGTGTGCGCCACGTCGAAATTCAGCCTACGAAGGAGATTAGTTCCGATTAGGGACCTATGGCTGGGACTTTCGTCCCCCCGCACCTGAGTCGAAAGACCGGGTGCGGGGGGTGTCGTTCGTCCATGGCGCCGGATCCCCTGTGATTGCAGGGCAAGCGGGGTGGTAGGTGTCGCGCCTGGAGGGGGGTGGCGCCCTCCTGGGGCCTCGTAAAGCGGCCGGACAGGGCCTAAAGTCCCCTTCTTTTTCTACGAAGATGGCTAGTAATTGTCGTCCTTGAAACCGCTCGGCATTTCGGGTTATCAATGAGGTCGAGTTCGGAACGCAGCCGGACTCACCACAGACCGAAAGGTAGTTCTGAAATGTCGAAGCACGCGAAGTTCACCGCTCTGACCGCCAAGCGCGCCGGTGCCCTCGTTGCCGGTGCGGGCGTCCTCGCCCTCGCGGGCAGCGGTGTGGCGAACGCCGCGGGCGTCGTCGAGAAGCCGAAGGCCGTCAAGAGCGCCTGGCAGTCCCCGATCACCGACAAGTACACCTTCACCGCCGGCTACAACCAGGGCGGTGCCCGCTGGGCCCACAAGCACTCCGGCCAGGACTTCGCCGTCCCGGTCGGCACCAAGGTCCGCTCCGTCCACGACGGCACCGTCGTCACGGCCGGCTGGGGCGGCGCGTACGGCAACAACATCGTCATCAAGCACGCGAACGGGCTGTACTCCCAGTACGCCCACCTGTCGAAGTTCGACGTGAAGGTCGGCGAGAAGGTCAAGAAGAACGAGCTCATAGCGCTGTCCGGCAACACCGGCAACAGCTCGGGCCCGCACCTCCACTTCGAGATCCGCACGACGCCGTACTACGGCTCGTCCGTCAACCCGGTCAACTTCCTCACCGCCAAGGGCGTGAAGTTCCACGGCTGACCCGGCTTTGTGAGGACTGGGGTAGTACAGGCAGCACAGCGCCCCGGCGAGCATCCGCTCGCCGGGGCGCTGTCGTGTGCGTACGGCCCGGAGGCTAGCCGCGGTGCGCCGAGGTGATCAGCTCCTGCGCCACCGCCAGCACCGCCCTCAGCTTCTCCTCCGGGCTGCCGGGGACGTCCCTGAGGGTGAAGAGGCCCGCGTGCAGGGCGAAGAGCGCCGTCGCGCAGCGGACCTGGTCCTCCAGGGAGGCGTCCTCGTCGCGCAGCAGCGCCGTCATCGCGAACATCCGGTCGCGGAAGGTCTCGCCCAGGCTCAGGGCGCGGATCGTGGACTGGTTGTCGTGGATGAAGCGGAAGAGCACCGAGGCGTCCTGCAGCACCAGGCTGTAGCGGCGCAGGAACTCCGTCTTCGTCTCCAGCGTCTTCGGCTGCTCGCCGGTCTGCGCGATCAACTCGTCCAGCCGGTCCTCCAGGTCGCGGAAGATGCTGACGAGGATGTCCTCCTTGGTCTTGAAGTGGTAGTAGAGCGCCGCCTTGGTCACCTCGAGGTGCTCGGCGATCTCCCGCAGCGAGGTCTTCTCGTACCCCTTCTCGGCGAACAGCTCCAGGGCCACGTCCTGGATGCGCTGGCGGGTGTCGCCCCTGCTGACCACGTGCTCTCCTTCGTCGACCACAGCTGCCGCGAAACTTACTTGACGCCCGGCTAGTGAGCGCCGTACCTTGCTGCATCGTATCGAACTAGCCGGTCGGCAAGTAAGTAAGTAAGCAAGTGAGTGGGTGGAGTGGATGTCGGAGAGCGGGCTGAAGCAGGCGGAGCCTGACGAAGCGGGTGCGGCGGGGGCCGCGCCGAAGAACGTACGGGTCGTGGTCCTGGCCCTGATGGTCGCGATGCTGCTCGCGATGCTGGACAACATGATCGTCGGCACCGCGATGCCGACCATCGTCGGCGAGCTGGGCGGCCTCAACCACCTCTCCTGGGTGGTCACCGCCTACACCCTGGCCACCGCGGCCTCCACCCCGCTGTGGGGCAAGTTCGGCGACATGTACGGCCGCAAGGGGATCTTCCTGTCCTCGATCGTGGTCTTCCTCATCGGCTCCGCGCTCTCCGGCATGGCGCAGGACATGGGCCAGCTGATCGCCTTCCGCGGCGTGCAGGGCCTGGGCGCTGGCGGTCTGATGGTCGGCGTGATGGCGATCATCGGCGATCTGGTGCCGCCGCGGGAACGGGGCAAGTACCAGGGCATGATGGCCGCGGTCATGGCCATCGCGATGATCGGCGGGCCGCTGGTCGGCGGCACGATCACCGACCACCTCGGCTGGCGCTGGGCCTTCTACATCAACCTGCCGCTGGGCGCGGTCGCGCTCTTCGCGGTCTCCGCGGTGCTGCACCTGCCGAAGAAGCGGACCAGGGCGCGGGTCGACTACCCGGGCGCGGTGCTGCTCACCGCGGGCATCACCGCGCTGGTGCTCGTCACCTCCTGGGGCGGTACGGAGTACGACTGGGCCTCCGTCCAGATCATCGGCCTGTCCGTGGGCGGTGTGCTCGCGCTGATGCTTTTCGTGCTGGTGGAGACCAAGGCCGCGGAGCCGATCATTCCGCTGCGGATCTTCCGGAACGGCAACTTCTCGCTGATGGCCGTCATCGGGTTCCTGGCCGGGTTCTCGATGTTCGGCGCGGTGACCTTCCTGCCGCTGTACCAGCAGAGCGTGCAGGGGGCCTCGGCCACCAACTCCGGTCTGCTGCTGCTGCCGATGCTGCTGTCGATGATGGTCGTCTCGCTGATCGCGGGGCGGTACACCTCGCAGACCGGGAAGTACAAGGTCTTCCCGATCGTGGGTGGCGGGCTGATGGCCGTGGGGCTGTACCTGCTGTCCACGATGGGCGTGGGGACCTCGCGGCTGGAGTCCGGGGTCTACATGGCGGTCCTCGGCGCGGGCATGGGCTTCCTGATGCAGATCACCATGCTCGTCGCGCAGAACAGCGTCGAGCTGCGGGACATGGGCGCGGGGTCGTCCACGGCGACGCTGACGCGGACGATCGGTGGCTCCTTCGGGGTCTCGCTGATGGGGTCGCTCTTCAGCCACCAGGTCAGTGAGACGCTTACCGCGCGGGCGGGGGAGGCCGGGGGGCGGTTGGCCTCCGGTGGGGCGCAGCTTGATCCTGCGTCGCTGTCCGAGTTGGCTGCGCCGTTGCGGGACGCGTATCTGCGGGCTGTCTCCGACGGTACGCATCAGGTGTTCCTGTGGGCCGCGGTGCTGGCTGTGCCGGCGTTCGTCGCTGCGTGGTTTGTTCGGGAGGTGCCGTTGCGGGGGGCGGGGAAGCCTTCGGCTTCGTCTGCGGCGGATGTGTCCCTGGCCAGGGCTGAGGGCTGACGGGCGTCTGTGCGGGAGGCTCGCCTTGCGGCGGGGGTGGGGGGCTTCGCGTCGCTGGGGCGGGGCCTCTCCGCGACAACTCCGAAAAGCCATAGGGATTGACTTGCCATCGGTCGATTTGCTGCTCTGTCGGGGGCCTGCGTTGCGGTGCGTCTTTTCGGAGTCGTCGCTCCGGGCCCCTCACACGGGTAGGCCGGCTCCCGTCGCGCTCGGGGGCGCGTGGCTCCGGGTCCCTCACATGGGCGGCTGACTCCCGTCGCGCTCGGGGGCGCGTGGTTCCGGGTCCCTCCCTTGGGCGGGCGGGTGCGGGTGCGCTTGGGGGCTTACTGAGGTGGGGCTTCCGTTGTGCCTGGTTCTCTGGTTTGGGGGAGGCGGTAGACGCCGTTTGTCAGGGGTTCTACCAGGCCGTCTGCTACCAGGGTGTCCAGGGCTCGGGCTCGTTGGACGGGGTCGTGCCAGGTCTTGTCCAGGGTGGACTGGGGGAGCGGGGTGGGGGAGTCGCGCAGGGCTGCCAGGAGGCGGCCTCTGACCTGGCGGTCCGTGCCCGCGTAGGTCTGGGTGCGGCGGGGCGGGCCCGTGTGGGCGGGGGAGCCGGCCAGGCGCCAGGCGCAGGAGGCGGCGATCGGGCAGGCCGCGCAGACGGGGGTGGCGGACTTGCAGACCAGGGCGCCCAGCTCCATCGTCGCCGCCGCCCAGTGCGCGGCCCGGGCTTCGTCCTGCGGGAGCAGTTCGCGCGCGGTGCGGCGTTCGGCCGCCGTGGTCGCCGAGGGGGGGTACTGCGTGCCAGTCACCGCGCGGGCGAAGACCCGGCGCACGTTGGTGTCCAGCACCGGGTGGCGTTGCCCGTACGCGAAGGAGGCGACCGCCGCCGCCGTGTACTCGCCGATCCCCGGGAGCGCGAGCAGGTGCTCGTGGCGGCGCGGGACCTGGCCGCCGTGGCGCTCGTGTATGGCGACCGCCGCCGCGTGCAGCCGCAGCGCGCGGCGCGGGTAGCCCAGGCGCCCCCAGGCCCGTACGGCCTCGCCCGGCGCCTCCAGTGCCAGCGCGGCCGGGGTGGGCCAGCGCTCCAGCCACTGCGCGTAGACCGGCAGCACCCGGTTGACGGGCGTCTGCTGGAGCATGAACTCGCTGACCATCACCCCCCAGGCACCCGCCTCGGGGCGCCGCCAGGGCAGGTCGCGCGCGTGCTCCTCGAACCAGGCGATGACCGCCTCGTGCAGGGCGGCGGGGTCTGCCGGAGGGGTCTTCGTCGGCGCAGTCGTCACAGTCATCGCCTCGATCCTGGCACAGGTGGGGGGAGGCTTCCGGCAAGACGAGGGGCCCCGGTCGACCGACCGGGGCCCCTCGTGAAGCTGGAGCGAACGACGAGATTCGAACTCGCGACCCTCACCTTGGCAAGGTGATGCTCTACCAACTGAGCTACGTTCGCACGGGTCGTGCCTGATTGTCCTTGTAAAGGGTCCTGCACAGAGCGAACGACGAGATTCGAACTCGCGACCCTCACCTTGGCAAGGTGATGCTCTACCAACTGAGCTACGTTCGCATGCACCTGAACGGCTTACACCGTTCGTGCGACAACAACTGTACCTGATCGTTAGACCGGGTTGAGCGTTGCTTTGAGCGGGTGACAGGGATCGCACACTGCGCCTCCCTCTTGGAAAGAGGGCGCTCTACTACTGAGCTACACCCGCCTGGGGGGCTTGTCGCCCCCTGGCGTGGCCCTGACTCTAGCCGATCGACCGGCGGTTCGTACAACCGGATGCCGGGGCCACGCTCCGGCGCCGTCAGTGGGCGGCGTTGAAGGACTCGTAGATCCGCTTGGGGATGCGGCCCCGGGCGGGGACCTCCATGCCGTGCGAGGAGGCCCAGGCGCGGACCGTCGCGGGGTTCGGGTCGACCGCACTGCGCTTGTAGACCGCGCCGGAGGCGGACTTCTTGCGGCCGGCGGACAGGTAGGGCTCCAGGGTCTGGCGGAGTTTCTCCGCATTGGACGTGCTGAGGTCGATTTCGTACGACTTCCCGTCGATGCCGAAGACGACCGTCTCCGCTGCCTCCCCGCCGTCGATGTCGTCGGACAGGGTGACCACTACGCGCTGCGCCACGAAATCGGTCCTTCCATATGGCCCAGATGCCGCTGCCTGCATTTTCTTTTCTTACAGGGCGGTGAATGCACGGCCGCGACCACGTAATGCGGTCGCGTTCCATGCGGCGCAACGTAACAGGCTTTCCGAGTCGGCGGCTAGATATCTACGCGGGTAGATTTTCGTACGGGGTACGCTGAGCGGGCGCACCTATGAGCGGGCTGCCCCATGCCGGGGCATTGCCCGCGGGCCTCAACTCACCACCGGGAGCACCAGTGGCACGCGTCGTAGTCGACGTCATGCTCAAGCCGGAGATTCTCGACCCCCAGGGCCAGGCGGTGCAGCGCGCACTGCCCCGACTCGGCTTCCAGGGGATCGCGGACGTCCGCCAGGGCAAGCGGTTCGAACTCGAACTGGAGGGACCGGTCGACGAGGCCGCCCTCGCCGAGATCCACAAGATGGCCGAGACCTTCCTGGCCAACACCGTCATCGAGGACTTCACCGTCCGGGTGGAGGACGCGGGGGACGGGGAGCGATGACCGCCCGAATCGGAGTCGTCACCTTCCCCGGCTCGCTGGACGACGGCGACGCGCTGCGGGCCGTGCGGCTGGCCGGCGCCGAGCCGGTCGCCCTGTGGCACCGCGACAGGGACCTCCAGCAGGTCGACGCGGTCGTGCTGCCCGGCGGCTTCTCCTACGGCGACTATCTGCGCTGCGGTGCCATCGCCCGCTTCTCGCCCGTGATGGAAACGGTCGTCGCGCAGGCGAAGTCCGGTATGCCGGTGCTCGGTATCTGCAACGGCTTCCAGGTGCTGTGTGAATCGCATCTCCTGCCGGGGGCGCTGACGCGGAACGATCACTTGCATTTCGTCTGCCGCGACCAGCGGCTCCGTATCGAGAACGCGGAGACCGCCTGGACCAGCGACTACGCGGCGGGCCAGGAAATCACCGTCCCGCTGAAGAACGGCGAGGGCGGCTACGTGGCCGACGAGCGCACGCTGGACGAGCTGGAGGCGCAGGGGCGCGTCGTCGCCCGCTACCTCGGCTCCAACCCCAACGGCTCGCGCCGCGGTATCGCCGGCATCACCAACGCCGCCGGCAACGTCGTCGGCCTGATGCCGCACCCGGAGCACGCGGTGGAGGCCCTCACCGGGCCGACCACCGAGGGCCTCCCGTTCTTCACCTCCGTACTGAAGCAGTTGGTGAACGTCTGATGTCCCTGGACACCGTCAAGCACGCGGCCTCCACCCCCGACGCCCAGCAGCCCTGGGCCGAGCTGGGGCTGAAGGAGAACGAGTACCTGCAGGTCCGCGAGATCCTCGGCCGCCGGCCCACCGGCGCCGAGCTGGCCATGTACTCGGTGATGTGGTCGGAGCACTGCTCGTACAAGAGCAGCAAGGTCCATCTGAAGCAGTTCGGCGAGAAGGCTCCGCAGAACGACGCCATGCTCGTCGGCATCGGCGAGCAGGCCGGTGTGGTCGACGTCGGCCAGGGGTACGCGGTGACCTTCAAGGTCGAGTCGCACAACCACCCCTCCTACGTCGAGCCCTACCAGGGCGCCGCCACCGGCATCGGCGGCATCGTCCGCGACATCATCGCCATGGGCGCCCGCCCGGTCGCCGTGATGGACCCGCTGCGCTTCGGCGCCGCGGACCACCCCGACACCAAGCGCGTGCTGCCCGGCGTCGTCGCCGGCATCGGCGGCTACGGCAACTGCCTGGGGCTGCCCAACATCGGCGGCGAGGTCGTCTTCGACGCCTGCTACCAGGGCAATCCGCTGGTCAACGCCCTGTGCGTGGGCGTGATGAAGCACGAGGACATCCACCTGGCCAAGGCCAGCGGCGTCGGCAACAAGGTCGTCCTGTACGGGGCCCGCACCGGCGGCGACGGCATCGGCGGCGCCTCGATCCTGGCCTCGGAGACCTTCGACTCCGCCAAGCCGAGCAAGCGCCCCGCCGTCCAGGTCGGCGACCCCTTCCAGGAGAAGCTGCTCATCGAGTGCACCCTGGAGGCCTTCCGCGAGGACCTCGTGGTCGGTATCCAGGACCTCGGCGCCGCGGGCCTGTCCTGCGCGACGAGCGAGCTGGCCTCCAACGGCACCGGCGGCATGCGCGTCGAGCTCGACGACGTACCCCTGCGCGACCACACGCTCTCGCCCGAGGAGATCCTCATGAGCGAGTCGCAGGAGCGCATGTGCGCGGTGGTCGAGCCGGGCAACGTCGAGCGCTTCCTCGCGGTCTGCGAGAAGTGGGACGTCATCGCCACCGTCATCGGCGAGGTCACCGACGGGGACCGGCTGGAGATCTTCTGGCACGGCGAGCAGATCGTGGACGTACCCCCGCGCACGGTCGCGCACGACGGGCCCGTCTACGAGCGGCCCATGGCGCGCCCCGACTGGCTCGACGCGCTCCAGGCGGACTCCGCGAACGCGCTGGCCCGTCCGGCGAACGGCGATGAGCTGCGGGCGCAGGTGCTGGCGCTGGTCGGCTCCCCGAACCAGGCCGACAAGTCGTGGATCACCTCGCAGTACGACAAGTACGTGCTGGGCAACACCGTCCTGGCGCAGCCCGAGGACTCCGGGATGATCCGGGTGGACGAGTCCACCAACCTGGGCGTCGCGATCTCCACCGACGGCAACGGCCGCTACGCCAAGCTCGACCCGTACGCGGGCGCGCAGCTGGCGCTGGCCGAGTCCTACCGCAACGTGGCCGCCACCGGCGCCAAGCCCCTCGCGGTGACCGACTGCCTGAACTTCCCCTCGCCGGAGGACCCGGCCGGGATGTGGCAGTTCGCCGAGGCCTGCCGCGGGCTCGCGGACGCCTGCCTGGAGCTGGGCACCCCGGTGACCGGCGGCAACGTCTCGCTCTACAACCAGACCGGCGACCAGCCCATCCACCCCACCCCGGTGGTCGGCGTGCTCGGCGTGATCGACGACGTCACCCGCCGCACCCCGATGGCCTTCCGCGAGGACGGCCAGCTGCTCTACCTGCTCGGTGACACCCGGGAGGAGCTGGGCGGCTCGGCCTGGTCGCAGGTCGTCCACGACCACCTCGGCGGCCTGCCGCCGGCGGTCGACCTGGAGCGCGAGCGGCTGCTGGCGGAGATCCTGATCGCCGCCTCGCGCGACGGCATGATCGACGCCGCGCACGACGTCTCCGACGGCGGCCTGATCCAGGCGGTCGTGGAGTCGTGCCTGCGCGGGGGGAAGGGCGCGCGCCTGGTCGTCCCCGACGGGCTGGACCCGTTCCTGCTGCTCTTCTCCGAGTCGCAGGGCCGCGCGGTCGTCGCGGTGCCGCGCTCCGAGGAGCTGCGCTTCACCGACATGTGCGGGGCGCGGGGCCTGCCGGCCACGCGGATCGGCGTCGTCGACGGTGACGCGGTGGAGCTGCAGGGCCAGTTCACCATCCCGCTCGCGGAGCTGCGCGAGACCTGGGAGGCGACGATCCCGGCGCTGTTCGGCTGATCGACCGCCTGCTGACGCACAGGTGACCCCCCGCCGGATCTCCGGCGGGGGGTCACCTGCTGTGTGTACGGACGCTCAGTGGCCGGTGCGGTCCGGGCCCAGCGCGTCGACCTGGCGGTAGATGAGCGCCTTCAGGCCCTCCGGGTCCGGTACGTGGCGCAGCCGCAGCAGCCCCTGCTCGGAGGCCGACTCGATGGACAGGTCCCCGTAACGCCACAGGCGCGCCCACAGCGAGGAGGCGAACGAGACGTCGTTGACCCGGTTGAGCGGGATGCTGCGGCCGGTCTTGGACAGGAAGCCGGTGCGCTGGTGGATGCGCTTGGTGGTGAGTATGTAGAGCGTGGTGCGCCACTGGAGCAGGGGGATCAGCCAGTAGCGGATCGCGAGGAGGACGCCCAGCGCCAGCACCGCGTAGCGGGCGTAGCGGCCGCCGTCGGAGTCGCCGGGGATCACCCAGACCAGGGCGGCGGTCACCGCGGCGATCAGCAGCAGCCGGAGGAACTCGTCCACCAGGGTGGTCCAGTGCTGGCGGGTGACGTGCACCAGTTGCTCGTCGTCGGAGAGATAGCGGTCTACGGGAGTCATGGGGCGCATGGTGGCACAGGGGGCTCTGTCATAGGGACGCGTTAGCGTCTCTGTTATGCCTCCTGCCAAGCGCAAAGCGCGTGCGTACGACCCCGAGCGGACCTGGCGGGCCCTGCTGGCCCAGACGGAGTCCGTGCGCGGGGCGGCGATAGGCGCGGCCGCGCTGCCGGGCGCGGGGGCGCTGCTGGGCCAACTCGCCGGTGAGGTGCGGGCGTTGCCCGAGGCGCTCGCGGAGCCGGCGCCCGCGCCGGCGGCCGGTCGGGGCGCCGGGCGGGTGGAGCTGAGCGCGTGGGCGCTGGCGGGCGATCCGGTCGGTGCTGCGGGCGCTGGTACGGGCGCTGGTACGGACGAGGGGGCCGGGGATCCGCTCGCCGCCCTCGACGCGGCGGCGGAGCTGCTCGCCGGCTGCGCGGCGGAGGCGCTGCGGCCGGGGCGGCTGGTGGCGCGGGGCGGCGGGGTGATGGGCGCGGCGGACTTCGCGCTCACGCGGCTGGTGCGGATCGTCGTCCTCAGCGACGACCTGGCCCGCACCACGGGTGTGGCGGTCCCCCTCGACCGCCAGGCCCTGGCCGCGGCGGTCCGCGTCACGGCGGACGCGCTGGCGGTGAAGGCGCCGGGCGGCGCGGTGGAGGTCCGCATCCCGCCGTTCGCGGTGGTGCAGTGCGCCGAGGGCCCCCGCCACACCCGGGGCACCCCGCCCAACGTGGTGGAGACCGACCCGCTCACCTGGCTGCGCCTGGCCTCGGGCCGCGTCAGCTGGGCCGAGGCCAGGGAGGCGGCGCAGGTCAGCGCGAGCGGGGAGCGCGCCGACCTGGCCGAGCTGCTGCCGCTGCGGGTTTAGGACCCCTTGACCCGCTCCTGGCGCGGCAGCCGCAGCGACGCCGCCAGCGCCAGTGCCGTCAGCACCGCCGCCCCCGCGAACACCGCGTCGGTGGCGGTGGTGAAGGCCTCCAGGGAGGCCGCGCTCGGGTGCGCTCCCCCGGCGGAGGCGGGCGAGCCGCCGTCGTGCCGGGCCGCGTACACCCGGGCCAGCAGCGTGCCGAAGGCCGCGGCGCCGATCGCGCTGCCGAGCGTCTGGAAGAAGCGGATCGCGGTGGTCGCGACCCCCATCTGCTGCGGCGGCGCCGACTGCTGCACCAGCACGATGAGCTGCCCCATCAACTGCCCGAGGCCCACGCCGAGCAGCAGCATCGCCAGGTGGACGAACCACAGCGCGGAGTCCGGGCGCAGCGTCGCCAGCAGCCCCAGCGCCAGCGTCGCGCAGGCCGTACCGCTGATCGACTGCGAGCGCGCCGTCCAGCCGAGCCGCGCGGTCAGCAGGCCGACGCCCGCCATGCCGCCGGCCATCGGCAGCAGGTACAGGGCGGCGGAGGTGGCCGGCAGCTCCCGTGCCACCTGGAGGTAGATCAGCACGTAGACCATCGCCCCCACCAGGGCCATCCCGATCAGCGCCTGGATGGTGAAGGCCAGCCGCAGCGTCCGGTCCCGCAGCAGGCTCAGCGGCAGCACCGGCTCGGCGGCCGTGGCCTGGCGCCACAGGAACGCCGCGAGCAGCGCGAGGGTCGCGGCCGCCGTCCCCAGCAGCTGCGGCGAGCTCCAGGCGTACTGCTTGCCGCCCCACTCGGTGACCAGCAGCAGCCCCGAGGCGAAGGCGGCGGCCAGGCCCGCGCCGAGGTAGTCGATCCGGTGGGTGAGCGGCCGGGCGGGCAGCCGCATGGCCAGCG
Source organism: Streptomyces polyrhachis (assembly GCF_042663125.1). NCBI lineage: Bacteria > Bacillati > Actinomycetota > Actinomycetes > Kitasatosporales > Streptomycetaceae > Streptomyces > Streptomyces polyrhachis. Next base: position 66,169 of record NZ_JBHSZO010000022.1, read on the forward strand.
CGACGACGGTCAGCACGACCAGGCCGAGGGGGAGGTTGACGAAGAAGATCCAGCGCCAGTTCGCGTGCTCGGCCAGCATGCCGCCCACCCAGGGGCCCAGCGCGATCCCGGTGCCGGCGACGATGCCGCCGACCGCCGGGTTCGGCCCGCCGGCGCGCTTGCCGTCCCCGCTCCCGCCGACGCCCTGCAGCTGCGCGACCACCACCATGGTGATGCTCATCAGCCCGCCGCCGCCGATGCCCTGCACGGCGCGGGCGGCGATCAGTTCGGTCATGTTCTGCGCCAGTCCGCACAGCGTGGAGCCGACCAGGAAGAAGCCCAGCACCGCGAGGAAGACGCGCTTGGCGCCGTAGACGTCGGCGAGCTTGCCCAGCAGCGGCAGCGCGGCGGTGGCGGCGAGGGAGAAACCGCTGATCAGCCAGGGGATCTTGTCCAGGCCGTGCACGGGGTCCAGATCCCGCACGATCGGCACCGTCGCCGCCGAGACGATCTGCATGTCCAGCACGGCCAGCATCACCGTCACCAGGCAGGCGAGCAGCGTGAGGCGTGTGCGGACCAGCGACATCGGGCTGTCCGGCGGCGCCGGCTCCGGTACGGGCCGTGCCGTCGTCCCTGGTGTCTCCGTTGTCTCCGTCGTCTGTGCCGCGCTCATGGCAACCGCCCCTTTGCGTCGTCGCTTCCGTCCTCGCTCGGGACCACCATGGCCCAGATTTGTAGACTGAGTCAAGAATTAAGCTGGGACAAAAATTAATCCGGGTCTATTCGGCGTATGCTGAGGCCATGGCTGAGGCGATGGGACTGCGCGAGCGCAAGAAGTTCGAGACCGGGCTGCGGATCTGGCGCACGGCCGTGCGGCTCTTCACCGAGCGGGGCTTCGACGACGTCTCGGTGGCGGAGATCGCCGAGCAGTCGGACGTGTCGAAGATGACCGTCTTCAACTACTTCGGCTCCAAGGAGGAGCTGCTCTTCGCGCCCATCCGCGAGCACTTCGCCGACGCCGCCCGCGCGATCCGCGAGCGCCCGCCCGGCGAGTCCGCCGTGGCGGCGGTCAAGCGCCAGTTCGTCGAGGCCGTCGAGGCGCGCGACCCGTCCGTCGGCGTCACCGACGACCCGTACGCCTACCAGGTGCGCCGGATCATCGAGGAGACCCCCGCGCTGCTGGCCCGCGCCCGGCTGCTCGCCCTGGGCGGCGGCGACGAGCTGGTGGAGGCGCTGCGGGAGGGCGGCGGCGACGAGCTGCGGGCACGGGTGGCGGCGGGGCTGCTGACGGCCGCCCGCAACAGCCTGATCGCGCAGATCAAGGAGCAGATGCTGGCCGGCGTCCCGGTCGACGAGGTCGCGGGCGAGGCGGTACGGGCCGCCGGGACGGCCTTCGCCATGGTGGAGAACGGGCTGGGGGACTACGGGGCCCGGCCCGGGCCGGAAGGCACCCCGCGAGACTGACGTGCCCACCGGCGACAGGGGGCCTGCGTGCGACGCCTCATCCGGATCGCACTCGACACCGAGGTCGACCAGCAGCCGCAGTAGCTGTGTCGGTCAGGGCCGCTCAGGGCCGCTCAGGACTTGCCGAAGACCACGCCGCTCCACCGAGGCCCCGGCGTGCGCCTCCGCGCCGAGGCGCTGCCGCCCGCTGTCCGGGCCGCGGACCGGGTGGCGGGCGCCAGTTCACTCTCCGCGAACTCCGCCGCGGCCGGTGGCGGGGATCACTTCCGTGAAACCCCCTCCCGTTCGGGAAGGGGGCATAACTGGCCTAGACTCGAAGCGTGCGACGTGGCGATGGACGACTCAACCACGATCTACTCTCCGGCGAGAAGGGCCCCCAGGACGCTTGCGGCGTCTTCGGTGTCTGGGCCCCCGGTGAAGAGGTCGCCAAGCTCACCTATTTCGGTCTGTACGCGCTACAGCACCGCGGACAGGAGTCCGCGGGCATCGCGGTGAGCAACGGCTCGCAGATCCTGGTCTTCAAGGACATGGGCCTGGTCTCGCAGGTCTTCGACGAGACCTCCCTGGGCTCCCTGCAGGGGCACATCGCGGTCGGCCACGCCCGGTACTCCACCACCGGCGCCTCCGTCTGGGAGAACGCCCAGCCGACCTTCCGCGCCACCGCCCACGGCTCCCTGGCGCTCGCCCACAACGGCAACCTGGTCAACACCGCCGAGCTGGCCAACCTGGTCGAGAAGCTGCCCGGCGACGGCTCGCGCGCCAACCGCGTCGCGGCCACCAACGACACCGACCTGGTCACGGCCCTGCTGGCCGGCCAGGTCGACGACGAGGGCCGGGCACTGACCGTCGAGCAGGCCGCCCCGCTGGTCCTGCCGCAGGCCAAGGGCGCCTTCAGCCTCGTCTTCATGGACGAGACCACCCTCTACGCCGCCCGCGACCCGCAGGGCATCCGCCCGCTGGTGCTGGGCCGCCTGGAGCGCGGCTGGGTGGTCGCCTCCGAGACCGCCGCGCTGGACATCGTCGGCGCCTCCTTCGTCCGGGAGATCGAGCCCGGCGAGCTGGTCGCCATCGACGAGAACGGCCTGCGAACCTCGCGATTCGCGGAGGCAAAGCCCAAGGGCTGCGTCTTCGAGTACGTGTACCTGGCCCGCCCCGACACCGACATCGCCGGCCGCAACGTCTACCTCTCCCGGGTGGAGATGGGCCGCAGGCTGGCAGCGGAGGCCCCGGTCGAGGCCGATCTGGTGATACCGACTCCGGAATCGGGCACTCCGGCGGCCGTTGGCTACGCGGAGGCATCCGGCATCCCCTACGGCGCCGGCCTGGTCAAGAACTCCTACGTCGGCCGGACCTTCATCCAGCCCTCGCAGACCATCCGCCAGCTGGGTATCCGCCTGAAGCTCAACCCGCTGAAGGAGGTCATCAAGGGCAAGCGGCTGGTCGTCGTCGACGACTCCATCGTCCGCGGCAACACCCAGCGCGCCCTGGTCAAGATGCTCCGCGAGGCCGGCGCCGCCGAGGTCCACATCCGGATCTCCTCGCCGCCGGTGAAGTGGCCCTGCTTCTTCGGCATCGACTTCGCCACCCGCGCCGAGCTGATCGCCAACGGCATGACCGTCCAGGAGATCGGCACGTCCCTGGGCGCCGACTCGCTCGCGTACATCTCGACCGACGCGATGATCGAGGCGACCACCATCCCCAAGGACGACCTCTGCCGGGCCTGCTTCGACGGCGAGTACCCGATGGAGCTGCCCGACCCCGAGCTGCTCGGCAAGCAGCTGCTGGAGACCGAGGTCGCCGGCGGCCGCGACGCCGCCGACGCCCTGCGCCGTCCGTAGGGGGCAGCCGGGCGGCGCAGACCGCCCGGCGGCCCCGAGCCGCACGCCGTACCCGTAACCCCCGCAACCGCAGACCAAGGGATCACACCGCCATGGCTGGTGCCAGCTACGCCGCTGCCGGAGTCGACATCGAGGCGGGCGACCGCGCCGTCGAGCTGATGAAGGAGTGGGTGCGCAAGGCCACCCGCCCCGAGGTCGTCGGCGGCCTCGGGGGCTTCGCCGGCCTCTTCGACGCCTCCGCCCTCAAGCGCTACGAGCGCCCGCTGCTGGCCTCCGCCACCGACGGCGTGGGCACCAAGGTCGCCATCGCGCAGAAGATGGACGTCCACGACACCATCGGCCGCGACCTGGTCGGCATGGTCGTCGACGACCTCGTGGTCACCGGCGCCGAGCCGCTGTTCATGACCGACTACATCTGCGTCGGCAAGGTCGTCCCCGAGCGGGTCGCCGCCATCGTCAAGGGCATCGCCGAGGGCTGCGTGCTCGCCGGCTGCGCCCTGGTCGGCGGCGAAACCGCCGAGCACCCGGGCCTGCTGGGACCCGAGGAGTACGACGTGGCGGGCGCCGGCACCGGCGTGGTCGAGGCCGACCGGGTGCTGGGCGCGGACCGCATCCGCGCCGGCGACGCGATCATCGCGATGGGCTCCTCCGGCCTGCACTCCAACGGCTACTCGCTGGTCCGCCACGTCTTCTTCGACCGGGCCGGCTGGGCGCTGGACCGCGAGGTCGCGGAGTTCGGCCGCACCCTGGGCGAGGAGCTGCTGGAGCCGACGCGCATCTACTCCCTGGACTGCCTCGCCCTGGCCCGTACGGTCGAGGTGCACGCCTTCTCGCACATCACCGGCGGCGGACTGGCCAACAACCTGGCCCGGGTGATCCCGGACGGGCTGCAGGCCGTCGTGGAGCGCTCGACCTGGACACCCGGCGCGGTCTTCGACCTGGTGGGGCAGCTCGGCAACGTCGAGCGCCTGGAGCTGGAGAAGACGCTGAACATGGGCGTGGGCATGATGGCCGTCGTCCCCGAGCAGTCCGTGGAGGCGGCGCTGAGCGTGCTGGCGGACCGGGGCGTGGACGCCTGGGTCGCCGGCGGTGTCGGCGAGCGCGACGCGGCCGGGGCGCCGGTCGTGATGAGCGGGGACCACGCGGGCTGAGCGGCGAGTGCGGGGCGGCGGCTTCGGGCGCCGCCCCCGCGCCCGTACAAGCGGGAAAGCCGGCGGCGGGACCGGCCGGAAAAAGGCAGCAAAAAGGGCCCGCCGGGGTCTCAACCCCGGATCGGGCTCCCTTTTTGCTGCGGGTGCTACGCCTGAGCGCTATGCCCCGCGACGGCGTGAGGCGGAGTGGCCCGACGACTGGTCGTCGTCGTCCTCGTCCTCGCCGTCGTCGTTGTAGAGGTCCGCGTACTGTGCGTACGGGTCATCGTCCAACTCGTCATCGTCATCCTCCAGCGGCTCGCTGTTCGGCGGCTGCTGAGGTGAAGATGCGCCCAGCTCGTTAGCCAGGCGTGAGAGATCCGTCCCACCGCTGTTGTACTTCAGCTGGCGGGCGACCTTCGTCTGCTTGGCCTTGGCCCGGCCGCGCCCCATGGCTCGACCCCCTTATACGGCGGGGCTCGACGGCCCCAGAGTCTTGACACGCGTTCATGATTCAGGACGGACTCTCGCGTGGAGAGACCGGTCCATTGGGGTTCAACGGTACCTGCTTCTGCGGCCATACGGTACGCCGCTCGCAGGACGGGCCCTGTCAGATGGCCCGGTTTCGCCCCTGTCCCTGCTGGTCAGAGCGATCCTATCGCCTGCGGGGGAGTGGACTCGCGGTGCGTCGTGAGATGCGTAACGCGACCGAGGCCACTTTGCGCAAGCGAACGGACGGATGCGGGGCCGGAGCGACACCTCCGGCCCCGCATCCGGGTCTGGACGGGCCTGCCTCGGACTGGCCCGAGCCCTGGCTCAGCCCTGCGCGCCCACCAGTGTGGCGTCCACGCGGGCTCCGTGGGCTCCGTGAGCAACAGCCATGCGGTGCTCCGCGATCCGGTCCGCCGCGACAGCCGGGGGGATGCCGTCCGCCTCGGCCTTCGCGAAGATCTCCAGCGTCGTGTCGAAGATCTGCGCGGCCTTGGCCCGCGCCCGCTCCATGTCGAAGCCGTGCAGCTCGTCGGCGACCTGGATCACGCCGCCGGCGTTGACCACGTAGTCCGGCGCGTAGAGGATGCCGCGCTCGGCGAGGTCCTTCTCGACGCCCGGGTGGGCGAGTTGGTTGTTGGCCGCCCCGCAGACGATCTTCGCGGTCAGTACGGGCACCGTCCCGTCGTTCAGCGCGCCGCCCAGCGCGCACGGCGCGTACACGTCCAGCGGCAGCCGGACCAGCTCGTCGGTGGAGGCGGCGACCCGTACGCCCGGGTGCGCGGCCAGCACGCGCTCGACCGACTCCCGGCGTACGTCGGTGACGACGACGTCGGCGCCGTCGGCGACCAGGTGGTCCACCAGGTAGTGGCCGACCTTGCCGACGCCGGCGACCCCGACCGTACGGCCGGACAGCGAGGGCGCGCCCCACAGGTGCTGCGCCGCGGCGCGCATGCCCTGGAAGACGCCGTAGGAGGTCAGGACGGAGGAGTCGCCGCAGCCGCCGTTCTCGGGGGAGCGGCCGGTGGTCCACTCGTTGACCCGGGCGATGACGTCCATGTCCTGCACGTAGGTGCCGACGTCGCAGGCCGTCACGTAGCGCCCGCCCAGGGAGGCGACGAAGCGGCCGTAGGCGAGGAGCAGCTCCTCGCTCTTGAGCTGCTCGGGGTCGCCGATGATGACGGCCTTGCCGCCGCCCAGCGCCAGACCGGCCATGGCGTTCTTGTACGACATGCCGCGCGCGAGGTTCAGCGCGTCCATGACCGCCTCCTCGTCGGAGGCGTAGGCGTGGAAGCGGGTGCCGCCGAGGGCGGGACCCAGCGCGGTGGAGTGGATGGCGATGACGGCCTTCAGGCCGCTCTCGCGGTCCTGGCACAGGACGACCTGCTCGTGGCCGCCCTGCTCGGACCGGAAGAGGGTCCGCAGGACGGGGGAGACGGGCGAGGAGGCTCCGTCGGCGCTGACGGAGGACGATACGTCGGTCACGGTGGTGACTCCGGTTATTCGCGGGACGCCCTCCTATGGGTGGGGAGGGCCTGTCGGTCACCAAGCGTAGAACGACGGCCCGTCCCCGGGGCCCCGGTGGGCGGACGGATACGAGGGCACGCCCCCGTGAGGTACAGCACATCAGTCTGGGGGAGACTCGACTGCGTAGCCGGAAAGGGGAGTGGCGTGGCGCTGGTGTCGTCGGTGGTGGTTCCGTACGCGGCCTACCTGAGGGTGTACGAGCCGCTGGCCGCGTTCCCCGAACCGGAGCGGAGCCGCTGGTACCGCTATGCCCGGCGCGGTGTCCTGCCCGATGTGCAGGAGGAGCTGCGGCGCTCGCTCGCCGAGCTGGCCGGCACCCCGCCCGGCGGCGTACCGGCGCACGAGAGCGAGGAGGCGTTCGTCGCGGTGCTCGACGGGGTGACCTGCGTCTGCCCCTGGCGCACCCGGCTGCGCGCCTGGCTGGCGCTGGCGGAGCTGGAGTCGGAGCTGCCCGAGCCCGTGCTGCGGGCCGCGCTGCCGGAGGTGATGCGCGAGGAGGCCGCGGCGGACCACGCGCACTGGATGGCGGAGAACCCGGACGCGCGGCCGTGGATCCGTAGCAGCGTGTGGACGGTCCCGGTGCGCTGGTTCGTGCTCTTCTCCGACGGGGAGCGGGAGTACGAGCCGGCCGGCCCTGTCGGCGGCCCCGACGGCGGCGGCGCCGCCGCGAGCGCGCCCCTGATGCGCTACCGCACTCCGATGGCGCAGGCCCGGCGGCGGGTCGCGCGCGGGCTGCGCTCGCTGCGGGACGCCACCGAGCGGGCGGTGGAGTCGGGGGAGGCGGCGGAGTACGGGGAGGAGGGTCCCTACGTGGGCCTGATCGAGGGGCTGACGGACGTCGGGCGCTGGCTGGAGGAGTTCCATCCGCGCTCGCTGGTGGAGCTGGACTACGGCGGCCTCGTGCACGCGCTGCCCAAGGAGCACCTGGAGGGCGACCACTCCGCCGCGGACGTCGCGGAGGGGCTCGTCGCGCTGGCGGCGGGCGAGGGGGAGCGGGCGAACGAGGCGTCCCGGCGGCTGGCGGAGCGCTGGGCGGCGGTGGGGGACCGGCGGTTCGCGAGCTGAGGTGTGGCTCTCAGTGCCCCTCAGTGCTCTCAGTGGCTCTCGGTGTCCCTCGGTGACCGGCGGGGACGGTCGCGGACCGGTCGCCAGGACTCGGTTCGGCAACCCTTACCGGATCTCTACCTGCGGAACCTAGTGCGAAGGGCGATTCCGGACTAAGGTCCTCCGCATGTGACTGAGGGTCACGGTGGGGCAGGAGCTTCTCCCGTTCGCGGGATGTGGGCCACCTGCCGCTCGGGACGTAGGTCCCGATCCGGGCCAATGCCCTAAGCGTGATGGATTGCACGTACCGGGGCCTTGCCGCCATCCCATACCCTCGTGTCAAAATAGGACAAGGAGTCCAGGGTGGGTACCTTGCGTCCAACTTCGGGCGGATTGTCGGGTATTGATCTCGGAGGGGGTCTTGTGGCCTCTGATGGTGCTGTAACTGATCGTCGCGAGTGAGTGACTGTCCGTTATGGCACAGTCCATCGGCTTCCGCTGGGGTTGAACACCTCAGAGGGCAATTCCATCGGTTTGGGCCACGGTGCTGGACAGATGGTGTAGTTGTAGTGCCGAGGACAAGCCGTTCGTCCTATAACCGACTCGGCCCGCGTCCCGCCATTTCGGGCAACGTGGGTCAAGGTGCAGAATTTAGAGGAAAGAACCGAGTTCGTTCGGTTCTCCCGAGGAGGCCGCTCATGACCGCTCGCACCCCTGATGCCGAGCCGCTGCTGACCCCTGCTGAGGTTGCCACGATGTTCCGCGTCGACCCCAAGACGGTCACACGCTGGGCGAAGGCGGGCAAGCTCACGTCCATCCGCACGCTGGGTGGGCACCGTCGCTACCGCGAGGCGGAGGTCCGGGCGCTGCTTGCCGGGATCCCGCAGCAGCGCAGCGAGGTCTGACGCACCCAGCGTCAGCAGTAGCAGCAGTAACAACTACATATCCGGGCGCTCCGGGACCCCCATCCCGACTTCGGCGCCCTTTGCACGACATGTCGCGCTGGACTCCGCCGGGTCCGGCGCGACGTCGTTGTGTACGGGCGGCGAGGGTCCGGCGCACCCCCTCCGAGGTGCGCGGGGGCGACTCCCCGGGAGAGTGCAATTGCATATATAAAATTGACCCGGCCTAAGAGGGGTGTAAGTGACCCGGGTTCGCAAGGGTTTTCGTGACTCCCGTCACGTCGCAGTGATGTTGCTGTGCGTGACACGCCTACGGTAAAGGGGAGTTGCCGCAGCGGGCGGGAGGCGCGGGTCGGCCGTACGGGGCGGACCTGCGGGCCGGGAGAACGAGAGAGGCCGGAGCCATGGGCTCCGGCCTCTCTCCACGTGCGGTCCTGACGGGATTTGAACCCGCGGCCTCCACCTTGACAGGGTGGCGAGCACTCCAAACTGCTCCACAGGACCTTGCTCTCGCAACCTCGGTGCCGTGCTGCTCACCGCGTCGCGAGACATGACTCTACAGCAGTCCAGGGGGTGCGGTCGAACCCGTAAGGCCCCAGGTGGGCGCCAGGTGACCGGCGTCACCGGCCGGGCGGCGCCAGCGCGTCCACGGCCTTGACGATCCGCTTGTCCGAGATCGGGTAGGCCGTGCCCAGCGCGTGCGCGAAGTAGCTGACCCGCAGCTCCTCCAGCATCCAGCGGATGTCGCGCACCGCCTGCGGCACCGGGCGCCCGGCGGGCTGCTGCTCCAGCAGCCACAGGTACTCGTCGCGCATCTCGCGGACCTTCGCCATCCGGGCCCGGTCGCGCTCCACGTTGGTCGGCAGCTGCTGCAGCCGGCGGTCCGCGGCGATCAGGTAGCGCATCAGGTCGCCCAGGCGCCCCACGCCGTGCTCCGTGACGAAGCCCGGCTTGATCAGCCAGGCCAGCTGCTCGCGTACGTCCTGCAGCGACTCCAGCAGCACCGGGCTCTTCAGCGACTTCAGCCGCCCCTCCGCCGCGTGCCAGGCCGCCAGCACCTCCTGGACCTGGCGGATGGCCGCCATCGTCGCGTCCACCAGGTCGGCCCGTACCGCGTCGAAGAGCTTGCGGAAGCCCTCCTCGTCCCAGGCGGGGCCGCCGTGCTGCCGGATCAGGCGGTCGGCGGCGGCCGTCACGCAGTCCTCGAAGAGCGGCTGGACGCCGCCGTGCGGGGAGCGGGAGAGGGCCAGCTTGGCCTGGTTGGAGAGCTTGTCGTTGGCGTACTTCGCCGGGTTGGCGGGGATGTTCAGCAGGATGAGGCGGCGGGTGCCGCGCCACATCGCCGCCGCCTGCTCGGCCTCGGTGTCGAAGAGCCGCACCGCCACCGAGTCGCCCTCGTCGGCCAGCGCCGGGTACGCCTTGACCAGGTGGCCGCCGCGTTTCGTCTCGAAGACGCGCGGGAGGGTGCCGACCGTCCACGTCTTCAGGCCGGTGCGCTGCTCGGGGGCGCTCAGGGCGCCTGGTGCGCCGCCCGCGGCCGGGGCAGCCTTCTCGAAGGCCCTGTTGATCGCGGCGCTGGTCTTGGGCTTCAGCTTCAGCCGCAGCTCCTCCAGGTCCTTCGCCTCCGCGATCTTCCTGCGGCCCGCCGCGGAGCGGCTGCTGGACGCGGTGTCGTAGACGCGGAACGTGATGCGCAGGTGCTCGGGGACCTTCGACCAGTCGAAGTCCTCGGGCCGTACGTCCACGCCCTTCATCCGGCGCAGTCCGGCCGCCAGCGCGACGTCCAGGGGCTCCTGGAGGGGGACGGCGGAGTCGAGGAAGGCCGCCGCGGTGTTGGGCGCGGGGACCAGGTGGCGGCGGATCGGCTTGGGCAGCGAGCGGATCAGCTCGGTGACCAGGTCCTCGCGCAGACCGGGGATCTGCCAGTCGAAGCCCTCGGCGGAGACCTGGTTGAGGACCTGCAGCGGGATGTGGACGGTCACGCCGTCCGCGTCCGCGCCCGGCTCGAACTGGTACGTCACCCGGAACGTCAGCGCGCCCTGGCGCCAGGAGTCCGGATAGTCGTCCTTGGTGACGTCCTGGGCGCGCTCGTTGATGAGCATCGACTTCTCGAAGTTCAGCAGCTCCGGTTCCTCGCGCTGCTTCTTCTTCCACCAGGAGTCGAAGTGCGCGCCGGAGACGGCCGTCTCCGGGAGGCGCTGGTCGTAGAAGTCGAAGAGGGTCTCGTCGTCCACCAGGATGTCGCGGCGGCGCGCCCGGTGCTCCAACTCCTCGACCTCGGTGAGGAGTCTGCGGTTGTCGGCGAAGAACTTGTGGTGGGTGCGCCAGTCGCCCTCGACCAGGGCGTTGCGGATGAACAGCTCGCGGGAGGTCTCCGGGTCGATGCGCCCGTAGTTGACCTTGCGCTGGGCGACGATCGGCACGCCGTAGAGCGTGACGCGCTCGTACGCCATCACCGCCGCCTGGTCCTTCTCCCAGTGCGGCTCGCTGTAGGTGCGCTTGACCAGGTGCTGGGCGAGCGGCTCGATCCACTCCGGGTCGACCTTCGCGTTGACCCGCGCCCACAGGCGGGAGGTCTCCACCAGCTCCGCCGACATGATCCAGCGCGGCGGCTTCCTGAAGAGCGCCGAACCGGGGAAGACGGCGAACTTGGCGCTGCGGGCGCCCAGGTACTCGTTCTTCTCGGTGTCCTTCAGGCCCAGGTGGCTGAGCAGGCCGGCCAGCAGGGACTGGTGGACGCGGTCGGGGTCGGCGTCTGCGTCGTTCAGCTCGATGCCCAAGGTCCGCGCCACCGAGCGCAGTTGGGCGTAGATGTCCTGCCACTCCCGTATCCGCAGGTAGTTCAGGTACTCGCGCTTGCACATCCGGCGGAAGGCGGAGGAGGAGAGCGCCCGCTGCTGCTCGCGCACGTAGCGCCAGAGGTTGAGGTAGCCCAGGAAGTCGCTGGTCTCGTCGCGGAAGCGGGCGTGGTGCTGGTCGGCCTGCTGCTGCCTGTCGGAGGGGCGCTCGCGCGGGTCCTGGATGGAGAGCGCGGCGGCGATCACCATCACCTCGCGGGCGCAGCCGTTGCGGTCGGCCTCCAGCACCATGCGCGCCAGCCGCGGGTCGACGGGGAGCTGGGCGAGCTTGCGGCCCGTCGGGGTGAGCCGCTTCCTCGGGTCCTTCTCCTTCGTGTCGAGCGCGTGCAGCTCCTCCAGCAGCTGGACGCCGTCCTTGATGTTGCGGCGGTCCGGCGGGTCGATGAAGGGGAAGCGCTCGATGTCGCCCAGGCCCGCGGCGGTCATCTGCAGGATGACGGAGGCCAGGTTCGTACGGAGGATCTCCGCGTCCGTGAACTCCGGGCGGGTGAGGAAGTCGTCCTCCGCGTACAGCCGGATGCAGATGCCGTCCGCGGTACGGCCGCAGCGGCCCTTGCGCTGGTTGGCGCTGGCCTGCGAGATCGGCTCGATCGGCAGGCGCTGGACCTTGGTGCGGTGGCTGTAGCGGGAGATCCGGGCGAAGCCGGGGTCGATGACGTACCGGATGCCCGGGACGGTCAGGGAGGTCTCCGCCACGTTGGTGGCCAGCACGACGCGGCGGCCCGTGTGGCGCTGGAAGACGCGGTGCTGCTCGGCGTGCGAGAGGCGGGCGTAGAGGGGGAGGACCTCGGTGTCGCGCAGGTTGCGCTTCTCCAGTGCGTCGGCGGTGTCGCGGATCTCGCGCTCGCCGGAGAGGAAGACCAGGATGTCGCCCTCGCCGCTTCCCTCGCGCTGCAGCTCGTCCACGGCCTCGCAGATCGCGGTGACCTGGTCGCGGTCCGCGTCCTCGGCCCCTTCTTCGAGGAGGGGGCGGTAGCGGACCTCGACGGGGTACGTACGGCCGCTGACCTCGACGATCGGGGCGTCGCCGAAGTGCCGGGAGAAGCGCTCGGGGTCGATGGTCGCGGAGGTGATGACGAGCTTGAGGTCGGGGCGCCTGGGGAGGAGCTGGGCGAGGTAGCCGAGCAGGAAGTCGATGTTCAGGCTGCGCTCGTGGGCCTCGTCGATGATGATCGTGTCGTACTGGCGCAGCTCGCGGTCCGTCTGGATCTCGGCGAGCAGGATGCCGTCCGTCATCAGCTTCACGTGCGTGGTGTCGGAGACCTGGTCGGTGAAGCGGACCTTCCAGCCCACGGACTCGCCCAGCGGGGTCCTCAGCTCCTCCGCGACGCGCTCGGCCACGGTGCGCGCCGCGATCCGGCGCGGCTGGGTGTGGCCGATCAGGCCCTTCACGCCCCGGCCCAGCTCCAGGCAGATCTTGGGGATCTGGGTCGTCTTGCCCGAACCGGTCTCGCCCGCGACGATCACGACCTGGTGGTCGCGGATCGCCGCGAGGATGTCGTCCTTGCGCTGGCTGACCGGGAGCTGCTCGGGATACGAGACCTCCGGCACGGCGGCGCGGCGGTCGGCCACGCGCAGCTCGGCGCGGTCGACCTCGCCGGCGATCTCGGCGAGCGCCGCCTCGCGGGCCTCGGGCTTGCGGATACGCCGGGTCCCCTCAAGGCGCCGGCCGAGGCGCTGCTGGTCGCGCAGCGTCAGTTCGGGGAGGCGGTCGAGGATCGCGGGCAGCTGGGGGGTCTGGGCACTGGACATACGGGGTCCAGGATCGCACCTGGCCGGTCCGGGCGGCGAACGACTTTCCGTGAGGTGGCGCTCACCGGGGGCGGGCGCCGCGTTCCCGGCTCAGGCGGCCGTGATCTCCGCCATCTCGAAGTCCTCCTTCGCCGCGCCGCAGTCCGGGCAGGACCAGTCCTCGGGGATGTCCTCCCAGCGGGTGCCGGGCGCGATGCCCTCCTCCGGCCAGCCCTGCGCCTCGTCGTAGACGAAACCGCAGACCTGGCACTGCCACGTCCTGGGGTTCACGCCGGCACCTCCTCGAAGTCGATCTTCTCGCGGACGCCGCAGTCGGGGCACGGCCAGTCCTCGGGCACCTCGGCCCAGGGCGTACCGGCGGGGAAGCCCTCGCGGGGGGCGCCGGCGCGCTCGTCGTACACGTAGTCGCAGACGGGGCAGCGGTGGGCGCTCATGCCGGCACTCCGTAGCGGGCGCGTTTGGCGGGGTGGACGTTGGAGCGGGTGAGGTCGCCGTCGTAGTGCGCGCGTACGCGGGGGTCCATCACGCGGCGCCAGAGCGGCGGGACGTACGCCAGGAGGATCATCCCGGCGTAGCCCGTGGGCAGTTCGGGGGCGTCGTCGTCGTGGCGCAGCGCCTGGTAGCGGCGGGTGGGGTTGGCGTGGTGGTCGCTGTGGCGCTGGAGGTGGTAGAGGAAGACGTTGGTGGCGACGTTGTCGCTGTTCCAGCTGTGGCGCGGGGCGCAGCGCTCGTAGCGGCCGGATGCGGTGCGCTCGCGCAGCAGGCCGTAGTGCTCGGTGTAGTTGACGGTCTCCAGCAGGCAGAAGCCGAAGACCGCCTGGCCGAGGAGGTAGGGCAGCACGCCGGGGCCGAAGGCGGCGGTGAGGGCGCAGAAGAGGACGGCGGTCAGCGCCCAGGCGCTGAGGATGTCGTTGCGCCAGGTCCACGGGCCCGTGCCCAGGCGGCGCAGCCGGGCCTTCTCCAGGCCCCAGGCCGAGGTGAGGCTGCCGGACACGGTGCGCGGCAGGAAGCGCCAGAAGCTCTCGCCCAGGCGGGCGCTGGCGGGGTCCTCGGGGGTGGCGACGCGGACGTGGTGGCCGCGGTTGTGCTCGATGAAGAAGTGGCCGTACATGGTCTGGGCGAGGGCGACCTTGGAGAGCCGGCGCTCGACGGACTCCTTCTTGTGCCCCAGCTCGTGCGCGGTGTTGATGCCGATGCCGGCGACGCCGCCGAGGGTGACCGTCAGGCCGATCCGGTCGACGAGGGCGAGGTCGCCGGTGGTGAGCAGCCAGCAGCCGAGCACCAGGCCGGCGTACTGCAGGGGCAGGTACAGGTAGATGCACCAGCGGTAGTAGCGGTCCTGCTCCAGCCAGGCCAGGGCGCTGTCGGGCGGGTTGGCGGAGTCCTTGCCGATGAGCAGGTCGGCGAGGGGGAAGACCACGTACAGCAGGAGGACGCCCAGCCACCAGAAGACGGCCAGCCCCGTCGCGTGCACCAGCCCCCAGGCGAGGAAGGGGAAGGCGGGGACGATGAGGCCCATGAGCCAGTAGTAGCGCTTGGGATCGCGCCAAGGGGGGTCGGTGGTGCCGTGCCGGCTGTCCTGACGGAGGTCCGCTGCCATGTGACGCGCTCCTTGCCCACGGGTTACGTCGGTGGAGGTTAATGTCCAGTAGTTAGGCAGTTGCTCGGAAAAGTGTCAACGGTTCTGACAGGATCGACGGAGTCCTGACCACTGGGGAGTTGGGGTGTGATGACGGGATTCCGGCAGGCCGTGCGCACGCTGCTCCGCGACCGGATCCTGGACGCGGCCTACGGGCTGGTCGCGGCCGAGGGCTGGGGGCGGCTGCGGATCGCGGGTGTGGCGCGGGCGGCGGGGGTGAGCCGGCAGACGGTCTACAACGAGTTCGGGCGCGAGCCCCGGGAGGCCATCGGGCGCGCGCTGGTCGAGCGGGAGACGGAGCGCTTCCTGCTCGGCATCCACCGCGAACTGGAGTCGCACCGGGGCGAGTTGCTGGCCGCCGCACGGGCCGGGGTGGGTTTCGTACTGGCCGAGGCGCAGGGCAATGCGCTGATCAAGGCGATCCTCACGGCGGAGCGGGGCGGGGGCGACGACGAGCTGCTGGCGTACCTGACCACGCAGGACCTGGTCTTCGACGCGGCGACGGGGATGCTGGACGCCTATGCGGCGGAGGCGTGGCCGGAGGTGGACGAGGTGTCGCGGAGCCTGGCGGTGGAGACGATCGTGCGGCTCACGGTGAGCCACATCGTGCGGCCGTCGGGATCGGCGCAGGAGTCGGCGGGGCGGATCGCGGGGATCGCGGTGCGGGTGGCGTACGGCGGGGAGGGTGCGGGCGGGGGTGCCGGGCGGTGAGGTCGGGCGGTCAGGTCGGGCGGTCTGGTCAGGTCGGGTGGCCAGGTCGGGCGTATCGGCGGTTTTCGTACGTTTCCGGAAGCCCCGCTGAGGTCTGCTACGCTAATCCAGCGACGTCACCCCAGGTGGGACGCCTACCGGAGTCCGGTGGGGAAACCGTTTTGGGAAGTCGCACCCCCCTGTGCGAGACTGTGTCTCACGCGCAAGGTCCTGTGGAGCAGTTTGGAGTGCTCGCCACCCTGTCAAGGTGGAGGCCGCGGGTTCAAATCCCGTCAGGACCGCCGGATGACTCCTCGGAGTCGTCTCGGCTGGGTAGCTCAGTTGGTACGAGCGACCGCCTGAAAAGCGGTAGGTCGCCGGTTCGACCCCGGCCCCAGCCACATCGGCCCCTCACCGGGCCTGAACCCCCGCCGGATCTCCGGCGGGGGTTCTTCCATGGGGCCCGGCTCGCGGTCCGTACCGGACGGGGCGCCGGGGTCTACCGCTTTGGTGATTGGCCTGCCCATCGCCTATCCTGCTGGTGTCCCAGAAGCATCATCCATGCTGATGGCGACTGCTCGCCCTCATCGTCTAGTGGTCTAGGACGCCGCCCTTTCAAGGCGGTAACACGGGTTCGAACCCCGTTGGGGGTACACGCGACCAAGGCCCCGACCCGCATCCCGGGTCGGGGCCTTGGTCGTTTCGGGAATCGGGGGCCGGCCCGGTCGGCGGGGCGGTAGCGTCCCGGGCATGAGTTCGAAGATCGATTATGCCGATGCCCTGGATCGTGCCGTCTCCCTGGCGCTCAAGGCGCTGCGGGAGGCGCCCGACGATGCCGAGGCGTGGGGTGTGCCGGCCGCGGGGCTGGAGTGGACCTGCTGGGAGACGGCCGAGCACCTGGCCGACGACCTGTTCTTCTACGCGGCGGCGTTCGCGCCGCGGCGGCCGGATCTGGAGCGGCACACGCCGATCGCCTATACGCGGGCGCGTCCGCAGGCCCCGTACAACTCGATCTTCGCCGATCCGGAGCGCGGGGTCGCCGGGCTGCTGTACGTGCTCGAGGTCTGCGGTGCGGTGCAGGTCTCGCTGACCCGCACCGCCTCCCCCGAGGCGCGCGGCCACCACGGCTTCGGCGTCTCCGACCCGGACGGCTTCGCCGCGATGGGCATCGTGGAGACGCTGCTGCACACGTACGACATCACGGCCGCGCTGACCACGGCGTGGACCCCGCCGGACGAGCTGTGCGTACTGGCCTTGGACCGGCTCTTCCCGGACGTGCCCCGCGAGCACGCGCCCTGGCCGACGCTGCTGTGGGCCACCGGGCGCGGGGAGCTGCCCGGTCTGGAGCGGCGCGGGACGTGGCGCTGGTACGGCGAGGTGCGCGACGCGGGCTGACCGGGGGTGAACGACACCGGCCCCCGACGCCTGGGCGCCGGGGGCCGGATCTGTGTAGCGGGGACAGGATTTGAACCTGCGACCTCTGGGTTATGAGCCCAGCGAGCTACCGAGCTGCTCCACCCCGCGTCGGTAGGACCACTCTATGCCATCCGCGGGAGGCCGCGGACCACGATGCCGTCCGCCGCGGTCTGGTCGAGGTCCCGGGCCGGATGCCGCGGGTGATCGGGGTTTCGCTGAGGACCTGACCACGGACCGGGAGTCGGTGGACGGTCTGCTGTCGGAGCTGGACGAGTACGCGGTGGAGCAGGGTGGTTGGAGCGGACTTCCCCCGGGTCGGGGGCGAGCCCGCTCCCGTACGTACCGCCGCCTCACCCCGTGGAGGCGGAAGGCGGCGGTGAAGCACCCTCCCCGCCCGGTGTGTTGGACTTCGGGAGGTGGCGGCTGACCTCCGCGCGGGTGCCGCCCAGGCCGTCCAGGGTGATCTCGTCCCACGCCTGCAGCGCCTTCGTCTCCCGGTCCAGGTAGAGCACCGAGGCCGTCACCTTCTCCGGTACGCCCTGCTCCAGCGCCCGCAGTCCGCCGCCGCCCGCCGAGCCCTCGACCATCAGGCGGGTGCCGCCGGGGAGTTCGTACTGCTTGCGGCTGTGCGTGTGCCCCGCCAGCGCCAGCGGGACCAGGCCGTCCGCCTGCCGTACGCACAGCGGCTCGTGCGCGATGGCGATATCGGCCAGCGGCTCTGGGTGCGTCGCGTCCGACGGCGGGCGCAGGGCCGCCGCCAGTACGCGGCCCGCCGCCACCTCCGCCGGATCGCCGGCCGCGTCCACCGAGCGGTCCGGGGTGAACTGCGGGTCGCCGATCCCCGCGATACGCAGCCCCGCGACGCGGACGGTCCGCGCGTCGTCCACCACGATCGCGTTCTCCTGCCGCTCCATCGCCGCCTGGGTGGCGGTCGAGTCGTGGTTGCCGCGCACCCAGACGTACGGCGCCCCGAGCGCGGCGATCGGCTCCAGGTAGCGGTTCTCCGCCTCCGTGCCGTGGTCCATGGTGTCGCCGGTGTCGATGACGACGTCCACCTCGTACTGCTCGACCAGCGAGCGGATGATCCCCCAGGCCGCCGGGTTGAGGTGCAGGTCGGAGACGTGCAGGACACGGGTCGTGGTGGGGTCGGGCTGCCAGACGGGGAGGGTGGAGGTGGCCTCGTAGAGGGTGGTGACGTTGGTGACCAGGCGGGCCAGCTCGCGCTGGTAGACGTCGAAGTCGCTGACGATGCTGCGGGCGTTGCCGATCAGGCTCGGGGCGCTGGCGAGCAGGCCCGAATAGCGGGGCTCCAGTACGGACTTGGGGTTCCACGTCGCGTACGCCCCCGCCCCGCAGGCGATAAGCAGCGCCAGCGCCGTGCCGCCGGCGGCCAGCGCGCGGCCGGGCGTGCGGTAGACGGCCAGGCCCAGCGCGGTGGCGCCGCAGAGCACCGCGACGCCCGAGCGCAGCATGAGGTCCACCGTGCCGTGGCGGATGTCGCGGGTGATCTCGTCCTGCAGCCCGTACAGCCGCTCGGGATGCGCCACCAGCGCGCGCGAGCGCTCCGGGTCGAGCTGGTCGACGTCCACGTCCAGGCGCAGGGGCGCGTGGTGGGTGTCCAGGCGCAGGGCGCCGAGCGGGGAGACGTTGATCTTCGTGCCGCCGGAGACCGAGGGCCGCAGCGTCATCTGGGTGTCCATCGGGCCGACCGGGGTACGGATGCTGCCCACGGCCAGCAGGCCGAGCCAGGCGCCGAGCAGGGTGACGGCGGCCAGGGCCAGGGCGCGGA
This sequence comes from Streptomyces polyrhachis, assembly GCF_042663125.1. Classification (NCBI taxonomy): domain Bacteria; kingdom Bacillati; phylum Actinomycetota; class Actinomycetes; order Kitasatosporales; family Streptomycetaceae; genus Streptomyces; species Streptomyces polyrhachis. The sequence continues at coordinate 84,686 of NZ_JBHSZO010000022.1, forward strand.
CGTAGGGGCTGGGGTGGCGGGTCGGGGCGAGGGGTGCGGCGCGGGCCATTGGGTCCGTATGCCCCGGGCGGGCGCCCGTATGCGAAGGGCGGGGGAGAATGACGGACGTGCTGGAGATGTCGAGCGAGGAGTTCGAGGAACTGGTCGGCGAGGCGCTGGACCGGATCCCACCGGAGTTGACGCGGCTGATGGACAACGTCGCGGTCTTCGTGGAGGACGAGCCGGACCCCGAGGACCCCGAGCTGCTGGGGCTGTACGAGGGGACGCCGCTGACGGAGCGCGGTGAGTGGTACGCGGGCGTGCTGCCCGACCGGATCACCGTCTACCGGGGGCCGACCCTGCGGATGTGCGCCTCGCGGGAGGAGGTGGTGGAGGAGACGGCGGTGACCGTCGTCCACGAGATCGCCCACCACTTCGGGATCGATGACGAGAGGCTGCACGCGCTTGGGTACGGGTGAGGGGGGCGGGCCGGTCGAGCCGGTCGGGCCGGTCGGGCCGGGCATTGACCCCGACGTCGATCTGCACCGGGCCGCCGACCGGGCCGAGACCGCCGGGGGCGGGCTGTGGCGCGTCCTGGCGGCGGTGTCGGTGGGCGGGGCGCTGGGCGCGCTCGCCCGGTACGGGGCCGGGGAGGTGTGGCCGGCGCCCTGGGGGGTGCTCGGGGTCAACGTCCTGGGCTGCGCGCTGATCGGCGTACTGATGGTGCTGGTCACCGAACGGGGCGGCGCCAGGTGGGGGCATCCGCTGCTGCGGCCCTTCCTCGGTACCGGCGTGCTGGGCGGCTTCACCACCTTCTCCGCCTACGCCGCCGATGTCGTCCACCTGCTGGACGAGGGCCGCGCCGCCCTCGCGTCGGCCTACGCCGGCGGCACGCTCGCGGGCGGACTGGGCGCGGTGTGGGCGGGGGCGGCGCTGACGCGGCGGGCGCTGCGTGGTTCGTACGAGGGGATCGGCCTGCGGTGACCTGGCTGCTCGTCCTGGCCGGAGCCGCCGTGGGGGCGCCGCTGCGGTATCTCGCCGACCGGGCCGTGCAGGCGCGGCACGACTCGCCCTTCCCCTGGGGGACCCTCGCCGTCAACGCGGCGGGCAGCCTGCTGCTCGGCGTCCTGACCGGCGCCGCCGTGACGGGCGCGGCCTCGGCGCTGCTGGCGACGGGGCTGTGCGGGGCGTTCACGACGTACTCCACCTTCTCGTACGAGACGCTGCGGCTCGCGGAGTCCGGGCGCAGACCGCTCGCGGTGGCCAATGTGGCGGTGTCGCTGCTGGTGGGGCTGGGCGCGGTGGTGGTGGGGGCGGAGCTTGCGGGGGCGGGGTGACCGGCGCGCGGGGTGGGGGTGTGCGCCGGTGCCGTGTCCTGAGGGTGGGTGCGGTAGTTGAACCCGGCGGCGCTTCCGCCCGGTTCGCTGTGCGAGCCCCCACGCCCCTTCGCGAGGGCCGAGACGAGGTATTTTCCCGATGGCCGACCTGCCAGCCCGTGCCGTCCGTCCCCTGGCCGTCTCCGCCGCCGCCCTCGCCGCGGTGCTCGCGCTCGGGGGCTGTGTGACCGTCACGGGGTCGGAGCGCACGGTGGCGCCGGGCAGTGACTCCCGGCGCGGGCCGGGGGTGACGACGAAGGACGGCAAGGCCGCCCCGGCCGCCCCGGGCGCACGGGACGGGCGGCACGCGGGCGGCGACCGTAAGAAGGACAAGAGCCGTCCCTCCGAGGGGCCCTCCGCCTCCGCCTCCGCGAAGCCCGACGGCCCCTCGGCCACCCCCGCCGCCCCGGGCGAGCCGGCGCCCTCGCCGCGCGGGCCGCGTACCCGGCCGACGGCTCCGGCGCCCTCGCCGCCCGCTCCGGAGCCCGAGCCGACCCCGCCGCCGCCGGAGCCCGAGCCGGAGCCGACGCCCCCGCCGCCGGAGCCGACGGCGGGTGAGCCGCCGGGGGAGGGGGGCGCTTAGCCACCCCAGGGCGCTCGTGCGGAAGTGCGTAGGGGCTGGTCAGGGGCGTGGATTTGCGTACTGGCGGGGGAGCTGGGTATCGTGGTAGATTGTTTGATCCCATTTGCCCGGCGCCGAGTTGTGAGCGCGCCGTGTGGCGCGTTCCTTTGCCTAACCGTGGCTGACCGCATTGAGGCGGTCGTATGCGATTTTCGCCGCGGAGTCGTGGGCGCGTGCCGATGACTCCGGAAGGTTGTTTTCGCATGTCCTTTTCCAGCCCCGCCCTGTCCAGCGCCGATGCCGATGCCGGCGCTGATGAGCTGACGTCCGTCCAGGACGCGGGCCAGGTTGCGGCGGTCGTCACCGACGAGACCGCCGCCGAGGCCCCCGCTGACGCGGCCCCCGCCGCCGAGGCCCCCGAGGCCCCTGAGCTGACCTTCGCCGACCTCGGGCTGTCCGAGCAGATCGTCAGGAAGCTCACCCAGAACGGCGTCACCACCCCCTTCCCGATCCAGGCCGCGACCATCCCGGACGCCCTGGCCGGCAAGGACATCCTCGGCCGCGGCCGCACCGGCTCCGGCAAGACCCTCTCCTTCGGCCTCCCGCTGCTGACCACGCTCGCCGGCGGCCACACCGAGAAGAAGCGCCCGCGCGGCGTCATCCTCACCCCGACCCGCGAGCTGGCGATGCAGGTCGCCGACGCCCTGCAGCCGTACGGCGACGTGCTCGGCCTGAAGATGAAGGTCGTCTGCGGCGGTACGTCCATGGGCAACCAGATCTACGCCCTGGAGCGCGGCGTCGACATCCTCGTCGCCACCCCCGGCCGCCTGCGCGACCTCATCGACCGCGGCGCCTGCTCCCTGGACCAGGTGCAGATCGCGATCCTCGACGAGGCCGACCAGATGGCTGACCTGGGCTTCCTGCCCGAGGTCACCGAGCTGCTCGACCAGATCCCGGCCGGCGGCCAGCGGATGCTCTTCTCCGCGACGCTGGAGAAGGAGATCGACACCCTCGTCAAGCGCTACCTGGTCAACCCGGTGAGCCACAAGGTCGACGCCTCGCAGGGCGCCGTCACCACCATGACCCACCACGTCTTCGTCGTGAAGCCGAAGGACAAGGCCCCGGTCACGGCGGCCATCGCCGCCCGCAAGGGCCGCACCATCATCTTCGTACGCACCCAGCTGGGCGCCGACCGCGTCGCCGAGCAGCTGCGCGAGTCCGGCGTGAAGGCCGACGCGCTGCACGGCGGTATGACGCAGGGCGCGCGCACGCGGACGCTGGCGGACTTCAAGGACGGCTACGTCAACTGCCTGGTGGCCACCGACGTCGCCGCGCGCGGTATCCACGTCGACGGCATCGACCTGGTGCTGAACGTGGACCCGGCCGGCGACCACAAGGACTACCTGCACCGCTCGGGTCGTACGGCCCGCGCGGGGCGCTCCGGCGCGGTCGTCTCCCTGGCGCTGCCGCACCAGCGCAAGACGATCTTCCGGCTGATGGAGGACGCGGGCGTCGACGCCTCGCGCCACCTCGTCTCGGGCCGCGACTTCGACCCGGAGGTCGCGGAGATCACCGGCGCGCGGTCGATGACCGAGGTGCAGGCGGAGTCGGTGGCCAACTCGGCCAAGCAGGCCGAGCGGGAAGTCGCCTCGATCGCACAGGAGTTGGAGCGCGCCACGCGGCGTGCCGTCGAGCTGCGGCAGGAGGCCGACTCGCTGGCCGAGCGGGTGGCGCGGGAGCGGGGGGAGGTCGCGGAGGGCTCCGAGGGGGCTGCCGAGGCCGCTGTCGCCACTGACGCCGTGGATGCTCCGGTGGCTGCTGCCGCTGTGGTCGAGGCCGTCGGGGCCGTCGAGGCCGAGGTCACGCGGCCGGCGGTCGAGCGTCGGGATGACCGGGGTTCGTCATACGGCCGTGAGCGGGGCTCCTCCTTCGAGCGTCGCGATGACCGCGGTGGCTTCCGCCGGGACAACGAGCGCCGGGATGACCGGGGTTCGTCGTACGGCCGTGAGCGGGGCTCCTCCTTCGAGCGTCGCGATGACCGGGGCGGCTTCCGCCGGGACGGCGAGCGTCGTGACGAGCGCGGGAACTTCGCGCGTCGCGACGAGCGGGGCTCCTCCTTCGAGCGCCGTGATGACCGGGGCGGCTTCCGCCGGGACAACGAGCGCCGCGATGACCGCGGCGGCTTCGCGCGCCGTGACGACCGGGGCTCCTCCTTCGAGCGTCGCGATGACCGCGGCGGCTTCCGCCGGGACAACGAGCGCGGCACGGGCGGGCGTTCGTACGGCCAGGGCGGCCAGGGCGGTCACCGTCCGGCCCAGGGTGGCGGCTTCGCGCGGCGCGACAACGAGCGCGGCGGCTCCTTCGAGCGCCGTGATGACCGGGGCGGCTTCCGCCGGGACAACGAGCGCCGTGACGACCGCGGCGGCTTCGCGCGCCGCGACGACCGGGGCTCCTCCTCCTTCGGCCGCGACGACCGCCGCACCGGCGGCGACCGCCCGTACAACCGCGACAGCCGCCCGGCCTCGGGCGGCGCCCACCGCCCGACCCAGACCGGCGGCTTCCGCCGCCCGGCGCAGGGCGGCGACCACCGCTCGGCGGGCTCGTTCGGCGGCAACCGCCGCGACGACAAGCCGCGTTGGAAGCGCAACGGCTGAGAAGTAGAAGACGAGGGGCCCGCGACACGAGTGTCGCGGGCCCCTCGTCTTTCGGGCACTGGCCGCCGTATTCAGAAGATCCTTCCCGGATATAGGATGCGGGCCCCCGGGCATATGGGGCCGGGGTTGTCTGCATACGGGGTCACGACGTGCCTGGGCGCATGGCCGTGCCTCTCTTCCCTGGGGGGGAAATGCGTATACATCGCGGCCATCGATGGCAGCGGACCGCTCTGGTTGCCTTCACGGCCTGTGCAGTCGGCGCTGTACTTGTGCCCGTACCGGCAGCAGCCGGCACGGTGGCGGAGGAAACGGTGGTGGAAGCCGCGGTGCACGCGTCGCGTCCGCGCTCCGGGGAGCTGGCCCCCTACGCGGGCAACTACGGGCCGACTGCTGTCGCCGGACTGGGCCTCTTCCATCACGAGGAGGGCTACCGTGAAGCGGGCGGCTACGAGAGCACCCTGTGGACCCGCTATTCGGACGGCAAGTCCTTCCGGCTTCCCGATTTTTCGCGGTACGGCTACAGCAAGTCCTCCAACGAGGTCGATGCCTTCGCCTTCGCCGTGGACCAGACCGTGTCCGTGCACTATCCCGAGAGCGGATCCACACGTTCGCTGACGCTGCCGGAGGGCCGGGGCTACCACAGGACCTTTGGGAACACGGTGGTCAGTTACAGCATGACGGACGCTGACGGGGTGTCGCGTCTGCACACCGTCTACTACACCCACCTGCTGGCGGACGGCACCACGAAGGAGTCGGCGCTGGTTGTGAACCAGCCGGATGGGTCCATGATCGGTCCGCCGCTCGGCGCCGACGGGGACGCACTGCTCGTACTCGTCACGCTTCCGAACGGCGAGAAGCGGATGGGGTTTCTCGACCGTGAGACCCTGCAACTCCGGCCTGGGACAGGGGCGTACGTGTCCACGTACTCCCGAATAGTGCTTACGCCCAAGTACATCGTGATGTCCAAGTCGGGTGATCCCAAGGTCTTCGTCCTGCGGCGCAGTGACCTCGCAGCCGCTCCGGTCGAGGTGGTCCTGGAGAGCAGCGAGGCTTCCGATGTCTCCCCTGTCGGAGACTGGTTGGTGTACCACGTGCGCGGCGAGGTGAAGGCGGTGCCGATCGCGGGTGGCGCACCGGTACGGCTGATGCAGCGCAGCACGTACGACCTGCAGCCGGGCCCGGCCGGTACCGCCGCGTTCACGGGCGGCACCAGCAACAGTGACTGGGCGATCCGGCGGGTCGCCCCCGATGGGAACGGCAGACCGGTCGTCTCCGTGGTCAAGCCGCTCCCACTGTTTCCTGCGGCGGTCAGAGGGCTCGCGCTCTCGCCCGGCCGACTGAACGTGGTGGACGACTCCACCGAGGCGTTCGGCGAGTACCAGCGCACCACGAGTGTGCTGGGAGCAGCGCAGTATGGTCCCCGGGCGCGCAGTTCCACCACTCACGTGTACTGCGAGGGGAAGGGCTCCGACTGCGTGTCCCTCTTCGCCCTCGGCGAGGGGACCACCGCCCATATTCGCCCCTTCTCCCTGTCCTATGACCAGGTGGAGATTGCGGGCCCCCAGCCGCAGGACAGCCGCTTTATCGGTGTGCCACCGGGGAGCCGGATCGCTGATGGCGCGGGTGCGTACGTGCTGGTGACACTGCCGAACGGCAAGCAGCAGATCTTCGACTCCCAGGGGACCAAGTCCCTGTGGGAGCGGTCCGGCACTGTCGCCGCTCTCTGGGACGGAAAGCTCTGGGCGCCGGACACGACACCCGGAACCGTGACGGCGACCGACGTGAAGACCCAGAAGATGGTCGGGACCGTAGCGACAGGCGCGGGCTGCGTGCCGTCCGAGCTGCAGGTGGTGGGCCGTTGGCACTACCTGCGGTGCTCTTCGGACGGCCGGTCGCTGGTGTACGACAGCACAGCGAAGAGGGCGGTCGACGTACCGGACGGTGAGGCACTGCTGGGCGACGGCTTCGTGGTCGTCCACAACCGCACGACGGGCAAGTTGACCCTGACCGGGGTCGCCACGGGGACGGCCGACACCCGGACGCTCACGGAACTTCCCGACACGGGTGCCTCGCAGCGTCGGGTGCGGTGGACGGTCGACCGGATGGGTGGCCGCGTCGCCTATGCCGATGTGGAACAGCGGGTGCACGTGGTGGGCTCGGGGGTACCGACCCAGCCGCTGACGGGACTTGAGACGCAGACCGCGACGCAGGCGGCACATCCGTTCGTCGCCACCGCGCCCGCGCTCTATTCCGGCCTGCTGTCGAAGCCGGCCGCCTCGTGGCGCATGGAGATCCGGCGCAAGAGCACCGGAGCGCTGGTCCGTACGCTCGCCGGCGGCGAAGTGGCTGGCAGGCTCAAGGCCGTGTGGGACCTCAGGGACAGTGCCGGCTACCGGGCGCCGGACGGCGACTACACGTGGAGCTTGTCGGCTACCCCTGCGGATGGGATCGGCGCGCCGCTGGCCGGCTCGGGGGCGGTACGCGTTTCCGGTCACGCGGTGCGGCGGGATCATCTGGGGTCGGATGGTTTCGGGGACATGCTGACGCTGAACTCGAAGGGTTACTTCACCTTCCAGCAGGGGACGGGTTCGGGTTCGTTCGGGTCGAAGGTGTCCGCCTCCGGTTGGTCGACGTCGGTGAAGGCGGTGCCGTTCGGGGATGTGAACGGAGATCTCTGCAATGACGTGCTGGTGCGGGTGGGCGACGCATTGCGGGCCTATAAGCCCGGGTGTGGGAAGGCGTTGTCGCCTTCCACTCCCTATATCGCTATCGGTTCGGGTTGGTCGCAGTACAACGTGCTGACGTCGCCTGGGGACTTGAGTGGTGATGGTCGGGCTGATCTGTTGGCGCGGCAGGCGTCGACGGGTGACATCTATCTGTACAAGGCGACGGCGGATGGGAAGTTGGCGTCGCGGGTGAGGATCCGGTCGGGGTGGTTGTCGTACACGCACATCGTGGGTGCGGGTGACCTGAACGGTGACGGGCATGGGGATGTGCTGGCGCGTCGTTCGGACGGGACGCTCTACCGTTACGACGGGATCGGCAACGGGTTGTTGAAGGAGCGGGTGACGGTCTTCACCGGTTGGGGTGCCTCGTACACCGCGATCGTCGGCGTCGGGGACATCACCGGGGACGGGAAGGCGGATCTGGTGTCGCGGGACAAGTACGGCGTCCTCTTCCGCAACTCCGGCAACGGCGCGGGTTCCTTCTACGGCCGTCAGCAGATCGCCACCGGCTGGACCTACACCGGCGTCTTCTAAACCTCCACGCCGCCGTCGGAGTGTTCCCGGCGGGCAACGGGGTCCCGTGACACTCTGCGTCACGGGGCCCTTGTTACGCTCCGGCGCGGCGGTGTGTTGAACATACCGGGATGAAACGGGTCGACGGGAGGCGGAGCGATGAAGGCACGGGAATGTGGCCGGGGTGTGGCTGCCGGGGCTGCGGCGGTGCTCCTGACGTTCGGGGCGTCCGGCTGCGGGGAGGACGGCGGGCCGGTGGTGGGCGGCGTCGACTCCAAGGCGCCCGGTGTGAGCGCTCCGGCGGAGGCGTCGCCGGATGCTGCTCCCGAGGCGACCGCGGGCGACGGCTACGACCCCGGCCGGGACGCCGCCGCGGACATCGCGACCGCTCAGCAGGCCGCGCGGGGCGACGGCAGGTCCGTGCTGATCGACTTCGGCGCCGACTGGTGCGCGGACTGCCAGGTCCTGGCCAAGCACTTCGCGTCGCCGAAGGTCGCCGACCTGCTGGCGGAGAAGTACCACATGGTCACCGTCGACGTCGGCGAGTTCGACCGCAATCTGGACGTCGCGAAGAAGTACGTGGACCTGAAGACCAGCGGGATGCCGGCGCTGGTCGTCCTGGGCCCGGACGGGCGGATCAAAGTCGCCACCAACCAGGGCGAGTTCGCCTCGGCGCGATCGATGAGCGCGGACGCGGTGGCGGACTTCCTGATCAAGTGGGCGTGAGGCGGGGCTCGTTGCGGGCGGTCCGTACGGCGGCCGTGCTGCTGGCCACTGCCGGAGCCGCGGCGGGCTGCGGTGAACAGGCGCCCGTGAGCGAGCAGTTCACCGACGGCGGTGTCGCGGTCACCGTCACCGCGACCGACGGGCAGGTGGTGGCGCGCTTGCGCCCGGAGCGTGCGGGCTTCCACCTCTACAGCCTCTCCCTCCCCGACGCCGGCGTCGACGGCCTGGGCATCCCCACCCGGCTGTCCGTCTCCGGCGCCCTCACCGCCACCGGCGCCCCGCGCACCGACGCCGAGGAGCGCACGGTGCGGCCCGAGGGCCTGGACGTCGCCCTGCCGGTGTACGCGGACGGCCCGGTCACAGTCGTACTCCCGGTGAAGCGGACGGGCGACGGGGAGGCGCGGATCGTCCTGACGTACGGCGCGTGCAGCGAGCGGGGCGGCTGCCTGCCGCCGGTACGGGAGCGGGCGGTGGCGGTGGAGTTGGGGTGAGGGGCGGCCGCTCCCGTACCGGCCGCTTCCGCCGGCCACAGCTCCCACCGCGTGGGCCGTCCCACTCCGATGGCAGCGCGCCGATCACGGCTTGATCAAGACTCTTCCGTCGCGAATGCCCGCCTTGGTAGGCTCCGCCTGCCTTTCCAGGCCCGGGGCCCCACCCCCGACGGATCTTCTTCCCGTTGTACTTCCTCATGTGCTCGGCCTGCCATCGCGCCAGACCACCATCTTGTCGGGGGACCCCTGTTGGGACACCACGTTCGCTCTGCTGCCCGTACGACCCCGGGCGGCAGAGCCCATGTCCTGCTGCTCGCCTTCACCGTGCTCGCGGCACTGCTGCTGCCCGTGGGAGCCGCGCGGGCGCAGGTGCCCGTGCCGGCGGACTGCGCTCCGCTCGCGCTCGCGTCCTTCGGCGACCCGGGCGCCGCGGTGGCCGAGGGAGTGCTGGCACCGGGTGCGCAGCACTGCGTACGCGTCGAGCTGACCGCGGGCGGCTACCTGCCACGCGTTTCCGCCACCCACGGCGAGGTCACCACCTCGCTGGCGAATGCCACCGAGGAGCTCGGCTGCTACGCCTCGGAGGGCCTGACGTCCGACCTGTGCATGATCGAGTCGGGTGGCACGTACACGATGATCATCCGCAACTTCGGTGCGGAGTCGGAGAGTTACCGCGTATCGATGGTGAGTCTCGCCTCGACGACCGGCTGCGTCCCGATGGGCACCCGCTGGGATGAGCCGCCGACCACCATCCAGCCGCTCTCCCCGCTCCAGGTGGACTGCCGTACGTTCGCGGGCCGGCCCGGGGAGCGCATCGCGCGCGCGGGTGCCATCCGTCTGATCGCCGGCCCGAGCGGCACGAGCGCCTGTGTCCACGACGGTGGGGACGGCTGCGTGCTGTCGGGCAGCGGCCCGTACCGTACCGTCTCCCACGCCGCCGACCGGAGCATGTCCGCCTACCGACTGCGCATCGGCAGCCTTTCCGCACCCCTGGGCTGCACCTCCGTGGCCCTCGGCGCCTTCGGCTCCGCCCCGGCCGGCCCTGCGGAGACCTCGCCCTGCCGCACCCTGAGCGCCCCTGCCGCCGGCCGCTATCTCGTCTCGACGCCCGACCCGGCGCAGGCGGGGCGCAGCCCGTTGCCGTCGACCGTGTACCGGTCCGACGGCAGACGGCTGTGCGCGGGCGACGACTGGTGCACCTTCCCCTCCGCCGGTCAATACCACGTTCTGGTAGGGGACTTCGAGGCCCAGCCGTCCGCCACGGTCTATCTGAGCGCAGCCGGCACGGACGGCTGTACGCCCCTGGGCCCGGGGCCGTATCGGGGCACGATCGGCACCGTCGGTGAGTACGACTGCCTGGCGCTGCCCTTCCCGGCGGAGGCCAGGCTCGCACTGGTGCAGGACGCGAGCACGCCGAGGACGGTCGAGATCCTCGACGCGAACGGTACGACCGTGTGCGCCGGATATCCGCTGGCCGACGGTACGTGCCCGCTCACCGGCGCGGCGCCGTTCCGCGTCATCGTCCACGGCGCTCCGGGCCCCTACGGACTGCAGGCGATCCGCACCGACCTCGCGACGGGCTGCCCGGCGCTGCCGGTCGGCACCTTCGCCGACGGCTCTCCGTCGGCCCGGCTGACCACGGGCGGCGGTGTCTTCGCGGGCTGCTACACCATTGCGGCGGACCAGCACACGGCCGGGGAACTGGTGCAGTTCCAGCGCACCTCCGGCACCGCCCCGGTCAGCCTGTCGACGGTGGACACCGACGGCCGGAAGGTGTGCGAGCACACCGGCGCCGCCAACGGCTTCGCCTCCTGCCGTTTGACGGCCGGCAAGACGCACACGGTCGTGGTGCGCGGCCGTGACGAGAACGCCTCGTACACCCTCACCCGGCGCGATGTGACAGCGACGGCCCCGGCGTGCGGACAACTCCCCGCCACGACCGTCGGGGGCGCTGCCGGCAAGGGCGTGTCCGGGGCGGTCAGCACGCTGCGCTGCCACCGGGTGACGACTGCCGCCACCACGGACGTGGTGCGCCTCGACATCCGGGACGCCCAGGCGACAACGCAGGGGACGGTCTACGACTCCGCCGGTCGACTGCGGTGCTTCATCCAGGAGTACGGCTGCCCGCTGCGTGGCTCGACGAGCTACCAGGTGGTGACGCACGTGCCCACGGGCAAGGCGGTCTCCCCCGAGTACCGGCTCGACGCCTGGCGGCTGGCGACCTTGGCGGGTTACGCAGCCGAGTGCGCCCGGCCCGTCTCGGTCGCCTACGGATACGGGCCCGTCACCGGCGTGCTCTCGGAAGGCCACACGGCCGACTGCGCGGTGCTGCCGACGCGTATGGGCGACAACTTCGACGCGCTGGCCACCGAGACGGCGGCCCTCTCCCTTTACTCGGACACGGATAAGGACTGGCTCGAGGACAGCTGCTCCCGGGAACTGGGTCGCTGCTACACGCCCACGGACAAACCGAGTCTGCTCGTCGTGGGGCTGGCGGAGAAGTCCTCCCAGTCCTCCTACGAAGCGAAGCTCACCTGCCACGACAGGATGACCTGCGGCGAGAACGTCACCCTGGCGTCCTTTTCCCCCGTGGCTGCGACCGTCGGGACGACGGCCACCCTCACGGTGAAGGGGACCGCGATCCCCTCGGACGCGGAGGTGAGCCTGGCGGGGGCGGGGGCGACCCTGTCCCCCGCGTCTGTCAAGGTGTCGGCGGACTGGCGCACGCTGACGGCCGTCTTCGACCTGAGGGGCGCTCCCGTCGGCGACTACCGACTCACGGTCGGCGATATGACAGCCGCGGGTACGTTCAAGGTCGCCCACCCGCCGTTGGCCAACATGGCCAAGCCGTCGGTCAAGGGAGCCGCTCTGGTGGGCGCCAAGCTCACTGCCCTGCCCGGTACGTGGCCGGACGGCCCGACCTCCTACACCTACCAGTGGAAGGCGAACGGAACACCGATCAGCGGTGCGGTCTCCGCGACGTACGTGGTACCCGCGTCGATGCGGGCCAAGAGCCTGAGTGTCGCGGTGAGCGCGCACAAGAGCGGCTGGAGCAGCGCGACAGCTGAGTCCGCGGCAGTCGTGGTGTCGGCGGCGCGGCGGGATCATCTGGGGTCGGACGGCTTCGGGGACATGTTGACGTTGAACTCGTCGGGTTCTTTGACGTTCCAGCAGGGGACGGGTTCGGGTTCGTTCGGGTCGAAGGTGTCCGCCTCTGGTTGGTCGACGTCGGTGCGGGCGGTGCCGTTTGGTGATGTGAACGGTGATCGGTGCAATGACGTTCTTGTGCGGGTGGGGGATGCGCTGCGGGCTTACCGTCCGGGTTGTGGGAAGGCGTTGGCGCCGTCCACGTCGTATGTGACGGTCGGTACCAGTGGGTGGTCGCAGTACAACGTGTTGACGTCGCCTGGGGATTTGAGTGGTGATGGTCGGGCGGATCTGTTGGCGCGGCAGGCGTCGACGGGGGATGTGTATCTGTACAAGGCGACGTCGGATGGGAAGTTGGCGTCGCGGGTGAGGATCCGGTCGGGGTGGTTGTCGTACACGCACATCGTGGGTGCGGGTGACCTGAACGGTGATGGGCACGGGGATGTGCTGGCGCGTCGGTCGGACGGGACGCTCTACCGCTACGACGGGATCGGCAACGGGTTGTTGAAGGAGCGGGTGGCGGTCTTCACCGGTTGGGGTGCTTCGTACACCGCGATCGTCGGCGTCGGGGACATCACCGGGGACGGGAAGGCGGATCTGGTGTCGCGGGACAAGTACGGCGTCCTCTTCCGCAACTCCGGCAACGGCGCGGGCTCCTTCTACGGCCGTCAGCAGATCGCCACCGGCTGGACCTACACCGGCGTCTTCTAAAGCCGCGAGGGGGAGTCCCGCACACGCGGAACTCCCCCTTCCCGTCCGCGTGTTCCGATTGTGATGCGTGTCACGTACCGGTGCCGGGAAACGCTGGGACATGACAACTCACCAAGCGCGCGACGCGACCGATCCACCACCCCCCGCGCCCACCGACGACGAGGAGCGGCTGCGGCAGCTCGGCTACACCCAGGTGCTCGCCCGCCGGATGTCGGGCTTCGGCAACTACGCCGTCTCCTTCACGATCATCTCGGTGCTCTCCGGCTGCATGACCCTCTACCTCTTCGGCATGAACACCGGCGGCCCCGCCGTCATGATGTGGGGCTGGGTCGCGGTCGGGCTGATGACCCTCTTCGTGGGGCTCGCGATGGCGGAGGTCTGCTCCGCGTACCCGACCTCCGCCGGCCTCTACTACTGGGCGCGGCGGCTCGCGCCGCCCCGACAGGCCGCGGCCTGGGCGTGGTTCACGGGCTGGTTCAACGTCCTCGGGCAGGTCGCCGTCACCGCAGGCATCGACTTCGGCGCCGCGTCCTTCCTGGGCGCGTACCTCAACCTCCAGTGGGGCTTCGAGGTCACCGAGGCCCGTATCGTGCTGCTCTTCGCCGCCATCCTGCTGCTGCACGGCGCGCTCAACACCTTCGGAGTGCGCATCATCGGGCTGCTCAACTCCGTCAGCGTCTGGTGGCACGTCATCGGCGTCGTCGTGATCGTCGGCGCGCTGGCCCTCACGCCGGACAGCCACCAGTCGGCGTCGTTCGTCTTCACCGAGTTCGTCAACAACACCGGCTTCGGCAGCGGTCCGTACAGCGCCCCCTACGTCGTCCTGCTCGGCCTGCTGATGGCGCAGTACACCTTCACCGGCTACGACGCCTCCGCCCACATGACGGAGGAGACGAAGGACGCCTCGGTCGCCGGGCCGCAGGGCATCGTACGGTCGATCTGGACCTCGTGGATCGCCGGCTTCGTGCTGCTGCTGGGCTTCACCTTCGCCATCCAGAGCTACCAGGGCGCGCTGGACTCCCCGACCGGCGTACCCCCGGCGCAGATCCTCCTCGACGCCCTCGGCGCCTCGACCGGCAAGGCGATGCTGCTGGTGATCATCGGGGCGCAGCTCTTCTGCGGGATGGCGTCCGTCACGGCCAACAGCCGGATGATCTACGCCTTCTCACGCGACGGCGCGCTCCCCTTCTCCCGGCTGTGGCGCCAGGTCAGCCCGCGCACCCGCACCCCCGTGAACGCGGTCTGGCTGGCGGCGCTGGGCGCGCTGGTGCTGGGGCTGCCGTACCTGATCAACATCACGGCGTACGCGGCGGTGACGTCGATCGCGGTCATCGGTCTCTACATTTCCTATGTGATCCCCACTTTCCTACGCCTGCGCCAGGGCGACCGCTTCGAACGCGGACCGTGGCACCTGGGCCGCTGGAGCCGCCCGATCGGGGCGGTCGCGGTGGTGTGGGTGGCGGTGATCACGGTGCTGTTCATGCTGCCGCAGGTCTCCCCGGTGACGGCGGAGACCTTCAACTACGCCCCGGTGGCGGTCGCGGTGGTGCTGGGCTTCGCGGGGGTGTGGTGGCTGGTGTCGGCGCGGCACTGGTTCCTGCGCGGCGGCGCGGGTTCCGGGGATGCGGACGAGGGGCGGCCGGGGACGGTGCCCGAGGCGCGTACGGAGGCGACTCCGCCGACGCCCTGACCGGTCGTACGGGCGCCGGCGGGCGCTCAATCCCTGGCCCGGCGGCTGAGGGTGTAGCGCTCGCCGGTGTCCGGGTCGCTCACGTAGACGTAGAGCGTGGGTGCCTGCCGGGTGCCGCCCATGCTCCACGTCCCGTACGAGCAGCCCGTGACGGCTATGTTGACTCCCTGGGTGCTCCAGCTCGAATCGCCGCTGAAGGTCCACCGGCCCGTACCGTCGCAGTCGCCCGTGGGGTCGCCCCAGGTGTCGGGGTCTCCGTCCATGCCGAACTCGTCCACGGAGACGGCCTTGACCGTGCCGTCCGCGGCGAACAGGAGGCTGCCGCCGTGGCCGTCCTCCCAGGTTCCGGTCATCTCGGCGGCGGTGAGTTCGGGCGCCTCGTACTCCTCAAGAATCCCGACGGCGAAGAGCAGCCCCACTGTGGTGAAGGCCGCGACTGCGCTCAGACAGCCGCCGCCGAAACCCCAGCCGGTCATGAACCGGCGTCCCCGGCGGGCCTCGCGGGCCAGCAGGGTGGGCGGTGCGAAGGCGGCGGTGAGGGCCAGCCACAGCCAGGCGTAGGTGCCGGGCCCGGATCCCGAGGCGACCAGCACCGTACCGAAGGCCAGACTGCCCGCCGCGGCCAGCGCCGCGACCGTGCCCAGGCACCATATCCACGTCTCGTCCCGACGGAAGCGCTGGGCGGACCGGCGGGAGAGGGCCAGGGCGGGCAGGACGGCGATGGCGGCGGCGAGGGGCGCGGCGACGATCCCGCCGAACGCGCCGGCCACGAAGCCCATCCCGTACTGGGCCGGCCCCTCGTCCCCCGCCTCGCTGACGGCGGCGGTGATGGGGATGAGGGCGGCGCCCTCCGCGTAGAGGGCGACCGCCGCGGTGAGGAAACCGGAGGGGGTACGTCCGGACACCGCCCGTCGATCGTGCTGCTGCCTGATCATGCGCTCCCCGCCTGCCGCGATATGCCAACACCCGCCCGCCGACCGGACGGGGCCGCGCGACGGCGTCGGCCCGGACCGACGCCGAGGCGGCGCTTTCCGTTCGACTCGGTAGACGATCTCCCGGGCGCCTGGGTTGTGCTGAACAGGCGGGAATGGGGCCGACCCTGCTGTCTGCGCGATCAGCGCGCCGCCGACCGCACGTCTGCGGTGCCCGCACCCGGTGGGGTCTGCCCGCGGGCTATGCTTGCCGGGCGCGGGCCGTTAGCTCAATTGGCAGAGCAGTGGACTTTTAATCCATTGGTTGTGGGTTCGAGTCCCACACGGCCTACGTGAGGCGGGCAAGGGAACCCTCTGACCTGCTGCGGAGCGCCCCTACCGGTTTCGGCCGGTCGGGGCGCTTCGTCGTTCGGGGGCGCTTGCGTGAGCGGTGCGTGAGCGCGAGGGCCTCCAGGATCTGGAAACCCGCCTTGGAGGGGCTGGCTCGCTTCTAGACTGGTACGTGTGATCACCGAGTCTTGGGTCGGGACCCAGAGGTCTGAGTCGCCGCGGTGCCTGTGAGGACGACCCGGTGGGCGATGCTCAGCAGCCGGGTAGGCGTTGAACTGCGCACTGCGAAGCGGCGCATGTGGGCAGAGGTAGCCCCGCATCGCTATAGGTTTCTGCACGAACACAACATTGAGTTGCGAGAGGGCTCCTGCTGATGGCAGAAGAGATCACTGGTGCTGTGACACGCTGGGAGATCTCAATAGCAGACCTGCCAGAGAGGGTACTGACTGCCCCAACGGGGGGCCGCGTGTTCTTGCTCCCCGACTCCCACGTCGACGGGGTGGCCCTTTACCGGGACGACGTGGCCGGCTTGATCAAAACACTGCGACACCGCGGCGTGGACATCGACTTCGCGTCCGCGCAAGAAGGCCGCCGCTATCTCAGTGAGTACGGAGCCACTGATGTGGTGGCCACTATCGGCATCGCTGTGGCCACCACGCTCACCACTGATCTGGTCAAAAGCATTGTTCTGACTGCGTGGCAGCGGGCACGGTCCTCACTGGGGCCTAGCTGTCCTGATGAAGAGATCGACGAGGCACGTGTGACAGTCAAGATCGCTGAGATCGTACGGGCCGAGAACGAGACGATCGTTCGAGGGTGGGAGATCACCGGTCGGCTGGCAGACATCGACAACCTCGTCCAACTGGCTGTGTCCGACCCGATTCGCGCTGAGCTCCCGTCAGCAGACCCGGATGATGCTGCTTCGGAAAGCACCACCGAATGAGATTCTCTGGCCTCGCCGTCCGTACCGGGGTTCCTCTCCCTCCGGCATCAGGACCGGCGCGCGTAGCCATGATGTACCAAGATGGCGTGGCGGCCTTGCAAGAATCCATGCGACTGTACGGGCAGTGCTATCGCAGCTTCTCTCTTACCTGGGGCCTGCCCCTGGACGACTTTCCATCCTGGGCATCGACGGCGGAGGAAATGTACCGGTGCGGACTGTGGACAGCGAGCGCGCAGCAAGTCTTCCTTGTCCGTGTGTGGTCACAAGCTCGGCAGCAACTGCTACGCAACATTGCGTCACTTACCTCGCCGTCTCCATGGTCTATCGGTCCACTCGCTTCCGACCGATGGGCTCATCGTCAGTATCTTGCAATGTCGAGTTCTTTGAATGGGCTGTGTGGCACGCCTCAATCTGCTAGCCCGTGGAATGAGTTGGAAACAGTGGCACGCGACTCGCTGGCCCGTGCTGTCGATGCCTACAACTTCCTCGAGGACACCGAGCTTTCTGAAATCGCTCACCGACATGCTCATCATGTTGCAGCCCTCGTAGGCGGACTCTTTGGCTGCAATATGGAGTACTCCGACGACACCTACTGGGACGTGTGCCGGATCACGCTCATGCACAACAGGTGGGGCATGTCTATCGGCTTCACCGCGAATCGTAGTTGCTCCCTGTGTGGGCAGGACCTCGATTCATGCCCCCACCTGCTCGATACTCGATACAACATCACCGTGTGGCATGACTCTGACGGAGCGTGTAACGCTTGCGGTCGGCGCAGCTGTCCGCATGTCGATGGCGAGACTATTTCCGCCTATCCGTATCCCGTTATATCTCAGCTGCAACTCCATGAAGTGAGCTGGGTGTCCCGGCCCAGGGACCCCCTAGCTCGCTTCAATAAGATCGAGTTGAGCCAGGAGACCCTCCGGCGTGGCCTGGGAGTGGATCCGGCAGGAGAAGACATCCTTTGCTACCGGTGCCTAAATTCCTGCAGTGGTTTTAGCCAGATGCCGAATTAGGGCTAGATCCTGCCTTGCGCGGCGACTAGGGCGCAGATTATTGCGCCCTAGTCGCCGCGCAGAACGGGGTGGTGAAGGTCCGTGCACGGTGGGGAGGGATCGGCCGTGCTAATCGGTAGCAGCTCCCTAGACGTCGGCGGTCGATGTGCCTG
Source organism: Streptomyces polyrhachis (assembly GCF_042663125.1). Classification (NCBI taxonomy): domain Bacteria; kingdom Bacillati; phylum Actinomycetota; class Actinomycetes; order Kitasatosporales; family Streptomycetaceae; genus Streptomyces; species Streptomyces polyrhachis. The sequence goes on from NZ_JBHSZO010000022.1 coordinate 102,634, forward strand.
TCTTCGCTAGAACGGTGTAAATCACCCGCCGACGCAGGTTGGGTAGGTGTAAAGCCCAGGCCGGCACTACTGCGCGGGACTGGCAGGGGCGCAGGGTGTTTCCAGAAGCTCCTCGATGGCCGATACAGCGTCAGTAAGCCGACGATAGACCTGGGTCGAGCTTCCCATGCGTTTCAAGCCGTGCTGCAACGGGTCGCGCATGTGCTTCTCGCAGACGACGAAGTTGGCGTATCCAGCCGCACAGGACAGGTACATCATGTCTGTCAGGTCATTCGGGCGCCACGTCGTGCCCCTGTTGAGGTGTCGACTGTGAAGCATTTCCCGAAATAGGCCAAGGGTTGGAGATCCGCCGATAGCTCGCACCCATCCCTTGAATCCCCATTGCTGGAATAGTTCCTTGGAGACGTCTGCCGCAGCTGCCTCCTCAGCCAGTTCCCGCTGCAAGTCCTTCACGAGATGGATGTCTATGGCCCTGCGCTTCTGCTGCGAGTCCTGATCCAACCCGTCTAGCCAGTCGCTAAAGTGCTGGCTGGCAGCGGTCCAACCGGTGTCCAGTCCCTCCTCGATTCGCTGGGTGTCGAGCATAATGTCGATGGAGACGGAGGCCGTGAGAAGCGCCTTGGTTTGGAAATCCAAGTGATTCTGAGTGGCGAATCTTATCTCAGTAGCAGTCGACCGGGTAGGGGAGTAGAGAGCATCCGGGGTGAGGGTGAAGACTGGGGCGGATCGTACGCGGTCGGGCCTGTCCAGTTGATAGCAGAAGGTATCGTGGAGTTCGTTTCTTCGGACCTGCAATGGATCGCGCATCTGCCAGCCTCGGCTGTACTGCAGGATCGTCAGCCCGAGGTCATACCTTTTGTCGGTGCTGAACCTTTTGCCGGTCTCGTAGTAGTGGCCAGCAGAAGCAGGCAGGACGATCCGGTGTTGATCCACCCATTCCCTGAGCCGTCGAGCCGCAGCTTGATTCGCCTTGCCGCTCTTCGGTGCGCCGTGGTCAGCGTTGCTCAGCAGGCTCCACTGGTTCTGGTCGAGGTACATGACGAGCCGTCCTGCCAACTGGTCGGCGACTCCTTCCAGTGGCAACTCAAAAAGAACCTGATCACCGCTAAGGGTGGTCGCGAGGAGGGTGCTGAAAGCCGGGGTGAAGTCCAGTCGGGCTACCACGCTCGTTTGCTCGAACGGGGAGGGGTCCAGCGGAAACCGTGCCTCCTTCCCATCCGAGCGGGTGAAGACGATGCACGACGTTGCGCGATCCATCGTGATCATTGTGATGGATAGGTTGCTCTCGTTTTCCACGGCACCAATCTTGCGTGTTTTCCCTCAGGGTGTGACCTGGTTTGACTCCGTGAGTGTTTTCCAACCTCAGTTTGAGCAGGTCAGGTGCAGGGTGAGGACTGCCTGAACGAGGCTGGTGATGCGGGTGGTGGAGCATCGCAGTTTGCGCGGGAGCCGCCAGGTCTTGAGGGTGGCCATGGCCTGCTCGATGAGTGTGCGGATCTT
>NZ_JBHSZO010000023.1:0-99144 GCF_042663125.1 Streptomyces polyrhachis
ACCTCCGGCTCCACCGGCCACCCCAAAGGCGTCCAGATCACCCACGCATCCCTCGGCAGCACGCTGGCCGCCTTCGCGGCCCCGCTGGAGGTCGGCCCCGGGCGGCGGACCCTGCAGTGCGTGTCGTTCAGCTTCGACATCTCCGTCCTGGACACCCTGGCCACCCTCACGCACGGCGGCACCCTCGTCATCGCGGCCAAGGACGAGGTGTCCTCGGCCGAGCGGCTGGCGTCCCGGCTGCTGGCCGACCGCATCCGGACGGTGGTACTGCCGCCTTCCGTGCTCGCGACCCTCCCGGACCGGGAGTTCCCGGACCTCGCCGTGGTGGTCTCCGGAGGAGAGGCGTGCCCGCCGGCGCTCGCGGCCCGCTTCGCGTCCCGGCACCGTTTCATCAACGGATACGGCCCGACCGAGACCACGATCGGCGCCACCTTCTTCCCAGTCCCCCCGGACATGCGGGACGTGGCCCCGGTGCCCATCGGGAGGGCCGTGGAGGGCGTGTCGCTGTACGTCGCGGACGAACTGGCGCAGGCGGTGCCGGAGGGAGCGACGGGCGAGATCTGCATCGGCGGCGCGGGGGTCGCCCGCGGCTACCTGGACCGCCCGGCGCTGACGGCGGCGGCGTTCGTCCCGGACCCCTTCTCCGGTGTGCCGGGCGCGCGCATGTACCGCACCGGAGACCTCGGCCGGATCCTCCCGGACGGGAACCTGGAGTTCCGCGGCCGCGCCGACCGGCAGGTCAAGATCCGCGGGTACCGCGTCGAGTTGAACGAGATCGAGCAGGCGCTGGAGCGCCAACCCGAGGTCGGCCAGGCGGCGGTCGTGGTCGCGGAGGCCGCACTCGTGGGCCCGCAGGTCCTGGCGTTCGTACGGCCTACCGGGGACGGGGCCGCGGACGCGCCCACCGTGTCCGGCGGCACGCTCAGGCGCCGGCTCGCCGGCGAGCTGCCCGATTACATGGTCCCCAACTCCATCGCCCTGGTGCGGGAGTTCCCGCTGACGGCGAACCACAAGATCGACTACGAGGCGCTGCTCTCCCAGGACTTCGCCCCGCGCAGGCGCGACCGGGTTCCCGTGCCGGCCGGCACGGCGGTCGAGAAGGACCTGCTGCGGATCTGGCAGGACGTGCTGGGGCAGCAGGAGATCGGGATCCGGGACGACTTCTTCGAGCTGGGCGGCCACTCCCTGCTCGCCGCCCAGCTGGTCGCCCGGATCGAGAAGTCCCATGGCGTGCGTCTGACGCTCGAGACGCTGCTGGCGCACGGCCGTACGGTCGAGGACCTCGCCGGCGCGGTGTCCCGGGCGACCTGCGGCGCCGGCACCCGCCCGCGCATCACCCGTATCCGGCGCCCTTCCCGGCGCACAGCGCCCGGCGCACCCGGCTGAGGGCGCTCTTCCGACGAGGCACCAGGTGAAGGAGTGGGCATGGAGCTCACCGAGGAGGAGTTCGCCGTCCCGGCGTCGTACTCCCAGCGGCGGCTGTGGTTTCTCGAGCAGATGGAGGGCGGTGGCGCCGCCTGGAACATCCAGGCCGTGCTGCGGCTGCGCGGCGTCCTCGACCCGGAGCTGCTGCGGTCCGCGGTGAACGCGGTCGTACGGCGCCACGAGGCGCTGCGTACGACGTTCACCGCCCAGGACGGCGACCCGCTCCAGGTGGTGCGGGCGTGGTCCGGCATCGAGCTGGAGACCGTGTCGTGCGACGGCGGCGGCGACCCCGCGGCCGCCGCGGACACCTGGCTCTCGCAGGCCTGGCAGCGGCCGTTCGACATCGAGGCCGGGCCGCTGTTCCGCGCCGCCCTGCTGCGCCTCGGCGAGCAGGAGCACCGGCTGGCCCTGGGCCTGCACCACCTCATCGCCGACGGCTGGTCGCTCCAGATCCTCTACCGGGAGGTGGTCGAGAACTACCGGCGGCTGCGCAACGGGGAACAGCCCCTCGGGGAGGATCTGCCGATCCAGTACCCGGACTTCGCCGTCTGGGAGCGGGAGAACCTCACGCCGCAGACGCTTGAGCCGTCCATGGAGGTGTGGCGGCAGCGGCTGAAGGGCGCGGGGGACGGGACGGAACTCCCCGCCGACCGGCCCCGCAGCGCCGACACCGCCGCCCGGGGCGCCATGCTGCTCGCCGCGCTGCCGGGAGACCTGGTCGAGGACATCCGCGCCTATGCGGCGAAGCGGGGCGTCACCGTCTTCATGGTCCTGCTGGCGGCCTTCGACACCCTGCTGCACCGCTACTCCGGTCGCACCGACGTCATGGTCGGCGTCCCGGTGGCCAACCGCGCCCAGCCCGGACTCGACGAGCTGGTCGGCTGCTTCGTCAACACCCTCGTCATGCGCGGCGACCTCGACGGCGACCCGACGTTCGAGGAGCTGCTGGCCCGGGTCCGGGAGGTGTCCCTGGAGGCGATCGAGCACCAGGAGGTGCCGCTGGAGTGGCTCGTGGAGGAGCTGCGTCCGCACCGCGACCGGGACCGGCAGCCCTTCTTCCAGACGGTGCTGCACCTGGCGGAGGTGTCGCTGGGGAGCGTCCGCCTCGACGGACTCGACGTCGACGTGGTGCGCATGGACACGCAGGCACCCGGCGTCGACCTGGCCCTGACGCTCGTACCGACCGACTCCGGTCTGGCCGCCGCCTGGGAGTACGACACCGCGCTCTTCGACGCCGAGAGCATCGAGCGCATGCAGGTGCACTTCCGCACGCTGCTGGAGGCGGCCGTCGCGGACCCCGGGCTGCGGCTGTCGGAACTGCCGATGCTGGGGGAGGCGGAGCACGGTGCGCTGGTCGCCCCGGGTCCCGCGGCCACGGCCGATCCGCCGCTGCTCCACGAGGTGTTCGCGCGGTGGGCGCGGGAGCGGCCCGACGCGACAGCGGTGAAGAGCGCCGGGGAGACACTCACCTACGCCCAGACCGACGCCCGCGCCGAACACCTCGCCGCACGCCTACGCGCACACGGCATCCGCCCCGACCACCGCGTCGCCGTATGCCTCCCCCGAACCACCGACTGGATCGTCGCCATCCTCGCCGTACTCAAAGCCGGCGGCGCCTACGTCCCCCTCGACCCCCAATACCCCACCCCACGCCTGCAGTACATGCTCACCGACTCACACGCCACCGCACTCATCGGCACCGGCACCACCGCACACCACCTCGCCCACACCACCCACACACCCCTCATCCCACCCCACACAGACACCGACCACCCCCCACACACACCCACACACACTCCAACCCCCACCCCCGACAACCTCGCCTACGTCATCTACACCTCCGGCTCCACCGGCCACCCCAAAGGCGTCCAGATCACCCACGCATCCCTCGCCGCGGTCCTCGCCGCGCAGCGGGCCCGACTGCCGCACGGCCCCGAGGACACGGTGCTGCAGTTCTGCTCGCCCAGCTTCGACGCCTCGGTCTTCGAACTCGCGCTCGCCGTCGGCGCCGGCGCCTCCCTCGCCCTGGGCTCCCCGGACGAACTCGTCCCCGGTGAGCCGCTGGCCGCGCTGATGCGCCGGCACCGGGTCACCTCCTGGACGGCCCCGCCGTCCGCCATCGCCGCGATGGGCGAGGCGGAGGTGCCGAGCCTGCGGGTGGTGATCGGGGCCGGCGAGGTGCTCACGGCCGGGACGGTCCGGCACTGGCTGGGCCAGGCGCGGTGCTTCAACCTCTACGGCCCCACCGAGGCGACCATCTGGTCCACCGGCCACGAGGTCCGTACGCCGGACGCCGACGGTCCCCTGCCCATCGGCACCCCGATCCCCGGGTGCAGCGCACTGGTGCTCGACGCGCACCTGCGCCCGGTGCCGGTCAACGTGGTAGGCGAGCTGTACGTGGGAGGCGTCGGAACGGCCCGCTGCTACCTCGGCCGGCCGGGGCTGACCGCGGAGCGCTTCGTGCCCGACCCCTGGTCCCGGGAGCCCGGCGGCCGGCTCTACCGGACCGGCGACCTCGCCCGGCGGCGCTCAGACGGGGAGTTGGTGTTCGCCGGACGGGCGGACGACCAGGTCAAGATCCGCGGTTTCCGTGTCGAGCCGGGCGAGGTCGAGTCCGCGCTCACCGCACACCCCTCGGTGCGCGAGTGCGCGGTCGTGGCCCGCGAGGACTCCCTGGGCGCCGTCGGACTCACGGCCTGCGTCGTACGGGAGCCGGCCCGGCCGGCGGTGGCGGCGGAGGAGCTGCGGGCTCACCTGGAAGGGAGGCTTCCGGCGCACTTCCGGCCCGCCAGCTACCTCTTCCTGGACAGCCTGCCGTTCACCAGCAACGGGAAGGCGGACCGGGCCGCGCTGGCCGCACTGCTCGCCGAGGCGGGCGACGGCGGGGAGTCCGCCGGCGCGGACTACGAGGCGCCGCGCACCCCGCTGGAGGAGATCATCGCGGACATCTGGCGGGAAGTCCTGGACGTCCCGCGCATCGGCGTCCGGGACGACTTCTTCGAAAGGGGCGGGCACTCCCTGCTCGCGGCCCAGGTCATCGCGCGCCTCAAGGCCGCGAGCGGCGTGAACGTCTCGATCCGGCTGCTCTTCGAGCACCGGGTGCTGGCGGACCTCGCGGAAGCGGTCATGGAACTCGCCCTCGGCGAGGAGCAGCAGGGCGGCGGCCTGTGAGTCCGACGGCACCCTGGCTGATGGAGTGGCCGGCCACGGAGGCGGCCGAGCGCGTGCTGGTGTGCTGCCACCACGCGGGCGGCGGGGCCAGCCAGTTCCATCGCTGGCAGGAGCGGCTCGGGCCGCGTACCACGGTGCTGGCACTGCAGCTCCCCGGACGCCAGAACCGCTGGGGCGAACCCCCGCTGCTCGCCATGGACGAGATCGTCGCCGAGGCGTGCGAGGCCCTCCTGCCCCGACTCGACCTGCCCTTCTCGCTCTTCGGCCACAGCATGGGCGGGCTGGTGGCGTACGAGCTGGCCCGGCGCCTGGGCACCGGGCACGCCCGGTGGCCGCAGCGGCTGATCGTCTCCGCGTCGCGCCCCCCGGACCGCCGGCAGGTCGATCTGGACCTGCGCCGCTACGACGACGCGCAGGTCGTCCGGCGCTTCGTCGACGACGGCACGCTGCCCCCCTGGGTGGTGGACGACACCGAGGTCCAGACGCTGCTGCTGCCGCCGCTGCGCGGGGACTACGCCGTGTGCCACGACTACCGCCACCGGCCGGGCCCGCCGCTGCCCTGCGCGATCACCGTGTGCGGCGGGGCCGACGACGACGGCGTCGGCCCCGCCGACCTGGAGGGGTGGCGGGCGTACGTCTCGGCACCGTACGAGCGGCGGATGTTCCCCGGCGGCCATCTGTTCCACCTGGACCCCGGGTCGGGGCTGCTCCCCTACCTGTCCGGGCTGCTGGCCGCCGACCCCGTCGGCGAGGAGCCCCGGGAGGTGGTGGGATGACCGGGACGACCGAGGTGGCGGCGTACGGCCCGGCGGATCCCGAGCGCGTGGATGTCGCGGATCCCCGGCTGCACCGCGACGACGTGCTGGCCCCGGTGTGGCGCTGGCTGCGCCACCACGACCCGGTGCGGTGGAGCGCGCACCCCAGCGGGGGCGGCTACTGGTCCGTCACCACCCACGCCGAGGCCGTGCAGGTGCTGCGCGACAGCAGGACGTTCTCCTCGGAACGCGGCATGCGCCTGGGCGGGGATCCCCGCGCGGCGGCGGCGGCTTCCCGCAAGATGCTCATCGTCACGGACCCGCCCCGGCACGGCGCCGTCCGGCGCATCATCGCCTCGGCGTTCGCCGCGCGTACGGTGCGGCGGCTTGAGCAGAACATGAAGGAGACGGTCACCGCCGCCCTGGACCGGGCCCTGGAGCAGGGCGCCTGCGACTTCGTCGAGATCGCCGCCATGCTCCCCGTCTCCGTCATCTGCGACCTGCTCGGAGTCCCCCGCGCGGACTGGGACTTCATGCTGGACCGCACCACAGTGGCCTTCGGCGCCGTCGACGAGCACGGAAGCCCGACCGCCGCCGCCGTGGAGGCTCACGCGGAGATCCTGGTGTACTACGCGGAGCTGGTCGCCGAACGGCGGCGCCGGCCCCGCGAGGACGTCGTCACCGCGCTGGTGCGGGGTGAGGTGGACGGCAGGGCGCTCACCGACGAGGAGATCCTCCTCAACTGCGACGGGCTGATCTCGGGCGGCAACGAGACCACCCGCCACGCCGCGGTGGGCGGGCTCCTCGCCCTCGCCGCGCATCCCGACCAGTGGCAGGCGCTGCGCGGCGATCCCGGCCTGCTGCCCACGGCCGTCGACGAGATCCTGCGCTGGACCTCGCCGGGCGCGCACACGCTGCGCACCGCGGTCCGCGACACCGAACTCGCCGGCCAAAGGATCGGGGCGGGGCAGTCGGTCGTGGCGTGGGGGGCCTCGGTCAACCGGGACGAGTCGGTGTTCGACGAGCCGGACGAGTTCCGTCTCGACCGGAGGCCCAACCGCCACCTCACCTTCGGCCACGGCGCCCACTACTGCCTCGGCGGCGCCCTGGCGACAAGTGAACTTCGGGTGCTCTTCGGCGAGTTGAGGCAGCGGGTGGCGGAGGTCGAGGTGGCGGGTCCGGTGCGCAGGGTGCGGTCCAACCACATCGCGGGATACGAGGAGGCCGTGGTCGCCCTGCGGCCCGCGGCCGGGGACGGGAAGCGGGTACGGCATGGGTGACACGGGTACGTCCGCGGGAGTGTCCGAGGCGCGCATCGCCTTCGAGCAGAGGCTGCTGGCCCGCGCCGCGGCCGGCCGGCGGGGCGGCCCGGCTGCCGAAAGCCGGCGGCGGCCCGACGTCGTACCGGCGAGCTTCGGACAGGAGCGCATGTGGCTGTCCGACTGGCTGGATCCCGAGGCGTCCACGGAGAGCACGGTCTTCGTCATCGGCCTGCGGGGCGACCTCGACGTCGCGGCGCTGCGCGCCGCCGTCACCGACCTGACCCACCGCCACGAGGTGCTCCGCACGGTGGTCGGGCCCGGGGACGGCGGGCTCGTCCAGCGGGTCCTGCCGCCGGCGGAGGTCCCGCTGCCCGCCGTCGACCTGCCCCCGGGCGCCGGGGCCGTCGAGTCCTTCGCCCGCGAGCAGTTGCTGCGCAAGCTCGACCTGGCCGCGGAGCCACCGGTGTCGTGGTCGCTGCTGCGCCACGCCGCGGATGAGCACGATCTGGTGCTGCGCATGCACCACATAGCCGCCGACGGCTGGTCGGAGGGCGTACTGAACCGGGATCTGTCGCTGCTCTACCGGGCCCGGGCGACCGGGAGGCCGGCCGCTCTGCCCGAACTGGCCATGCAGTACGCGGACTTCTCGATCGGCCAGCGCGAGAGGCAGTCCGGTGCCGCGCTGGAGCGGGGCCTGGCGTACTGGAGGCAGCGGCTCGCCGGGGCGCCCACGACGGTACCGCTGCCCTTCGACCGCGCGCCCGGGCACGACACCGCGCTGGAGTCGGGCACCGCCTTCGCCGGCATACCGGGCGACGTGGCGGACGGGCTCGAGAAGGCGGCCGCCCTGGAGGGAGCCTCCGGCTACATGGGGATGCTCGCGGCCTTCGCGGTCCTGCTGTGGCGCGGCTCGGGCCAGTGCGACCTGGTCATCGGATCACCGGTTGCCGGCCGCGAACTGCCCGAGACCGAGCAGCTGATCGGCGTGTTCACCAACACCCTGCCGATGCGGGTGCGCATCCGGCCCGAGGAGTCCTTCCGCGGGCTGCTGCGCCGCGTCAGGGAGGGCGCCCTGGACGACTTCGCGTACGGCGAGGTCCCCTTCCAGCGCATCGTCGACGCGGTCAGGCCCGCCCGTACGCCCGGCCGGCTGCCACTGGTGCAGGTGATACTCCAGCTGGACAACACCGGGTTCGCGGAGCCGGAGTTCCCCGGCGTCGACGTCTCCTACCGGCAGCTCTTCGCGGAGAAGTCCGCGCTGGACCTGACCGTGAGCCTCGGACGGCGCGGCCGGGACTACGGCGCGGTGTGGAAGTACCGCTCCGGGCTGCTGGCGGAATCCACCCTGCGGATGCTCCAGGACCGCTTCGTGGACGTCATGCGGCAGGTGGCCGCGCGGCCCGGCACACCGCTGGACGCCCTCGGCCTGCCGGGCGCGCGCTGACCAGGGGCCCCCGGTCGGGGGATTCGGTCAGGGCGCCGCCGCGCTGACCGCGGGCTCCGGTTCGTCCGCGTCCGGCAGCTCCCGCTCCAGCCGCCGCACCGACCTGAGCAGGCAGGTGGCCGCGACCACGCCCGTCAGAAGCACCCCGGACAGCAGGAACACCATGGCGATCCCGCCGCTGGTGCCCGTTCCGGTGAGCCGCACGACGGTGTCCGGCAGCGGCCCGCCGGCGTCCGCCAGCGGTGTGCCGACGTAGGCGGCGACCGGACCGGCGAGGGCGAAGGCGACGGGGTCGGCCGACCAGGCGAGCAGCCGGCGTACGGAGAAGACCCGGCCCTGCAGGCCGGTCGGGGTCTTGCGCTGCCACAGCGTCGTGGTGGCGGAGTTGGTCACCGCGTAGCCGCCCAGTACGCCGAACATCCCGACCGCCAGCAGCAGGGGCGCGGCGTGGCCGACGCCCATGACCAGCAGCAGCACGCCGTGCAGGACCGCCACGGCCAGGACGGCGCGGACGAGGCGGCGGGGCTGGCGGGTGAAGCTCATGACGCCGCTGACGACGATCATGCCGACCGCGCCCGCGGCGTTGACGGCGCCGAGCGTCGACGGCGGGTTCGAGCTGAGCACCAGGGGTGCGAGGAGGACGAGCGCCACCTCCATCATCAGGTTGTAGAAGGCGAAGAAGACGAGCAGGCCGAGCAGCCCGGAGCGCTGCCTGATGAACCGCCAGCCCTCCGCCATGTCGGCGCGCATCCTGCGGGGCGGGGCGTCCTTCGCCCGGACGGGAGGGATCGCGGGCCGCAGCCGGTAGGAGTGCAGGGTGGTGGACAGTGCGACGCAGAAGGTCCCCAGGTCGATCAGCAGCAGTCCGTTGAGGCCGAGCACCCCGTACAGGGCACCGCCGAGCAGATCGCCGAAGACCATGCCGCCGGCCTCGGCGACGCTCTCGCGGCTGTTGGCCCGGCCGAGGTCGTCCTTGGAGACCAGCTGCGGCACCAGGGCGGAGAAGGCCGGGAACTGGAACGCCTTGAACACCGAGCCGACCGCGACCAGTACGTAGACGTGCCACAGCCGCAGCATGCCCGCGGAGTTGAGCGTGAGGACGGTCAGCGGCACCACGGCGGCGGCCGTGTCGCTGAGCAGCATCACCAGGCGCCGGTCCCAGCGGTCGACGAGCACCCCGGCGAACGGCAGCGTGAGCAGGCCGGGCAGCGAGCCCGCCAGGATGAGGGTCGCGAACGCGGTCGGCGACCCCGTCCTGGTGAAGACCCACACGCCGATGCCGAAGGTCGTCATCGCGGTGCCGATGAGCGAGGCCGCCTGCCCGGACCAGATCAGGTTGAAGACGCGCACGTCATGCTCCTTGGGCCGGGCCGCCGGGATCGGTGACCGCCTCGGCCAGCAGGCTCAGGAAGCCGTGCAGCCGCTCGCGCACCGCCTCCTGCTCGTGCAGTGCGGTGCTGTACTCCAGCCAGCCGGAGAGCCCTTCGGGGGTCTCGTAGCAGCGCATGTGCAGCTCGTAGCGGCAGGTGCCGCGGTCCAGGGAGAGCGGGGTGACGGAAAGACCGGCCAGGTCCTGCCCGCCCGGCGGCAGGTTCTGCACCGCGAACATCGCCTGGCACAGGGGCGGCCGGGCGGCGTCGGGCGCGGCGTGCGCCGCCACGAGCGTTTCGTAGGGCAGGGTGCGGTGCTCCCACACCTCCAGGAAGGTCTCCCGTACGCGCGCGACGAGCTCGCGGAACGCCGGCTCCCCCGTGGTGTCCACCGGTACGGGGACGATGTTGGCGAACGGCCCGGCGACCTGTTCCGACTCCGGGTCCGGCCGGTTGGCGACCGGGACCGCGACCAGCAGGCGCTCGGCGCCGGAGAGCCGGTGGAGCCAGCGTGCGAAAGCGGCCAGCAGCACCACGAAGACGGTGGCGTCCGCGTCGTCCGCGAGCCGTCGTACGCCGGCGGCCACCTCGGGGGCGATGTCGAACACCTCCACCGCCCCGGCCGTCGACCACACGGGCGGCCGCGGCCGGTCCGCGGGCAGCGGCAGCAGCGCGGGAAAGCCGCTCAGCCGCTCCCGCCAGTAGGCGGCGTCCGCCGCGGACTGCGGCGTCTCCAGCCGGGCGAGCTGCTGTGCGGCGTAGCCGTCGAAACCGGGTACGGGCGGCAGCTGCGGCACCCGGCCGGCGGCGAACTCGCCGTAGAACAGGGCGAGTTCGCGCTGCAGCAGCGACAGGGTCCAGCCGTCGGCGATGATGTGGTGCACCGTCAGCCCCAGCACGTACTCCTGCGGGCCGCAGCGGATGAGGACGGCGCGCGCGAGCGGCCCGTCCTCCAGGTCGAAGGGCGTCCGCAGGGCGGCGGTCGCACGCTGGAGCGCCGCCCGCTGCGGGTCGACGGCCTGCGAGACGTCGTACCGGGCCAGCGGGATCAGCACCTGCGGCTCCACGACGGCGCCCGGTCGGCCGTCGGTGGCGGGGAAGCGGGTGCGCAGCGCCGGGTGCCGGGCGGCGAGCGCGTCCAGGGCGCGGGCGAGGGCGACGTCGTCGACGTGTCCTGCGACCCGGGCGTCGAAGCCGACGTTGTACGCGGCGGTGTGCGGCTCGCGTCCGCAGTGCCGCCGGATGGACTCCTGCCCGGGGGTGAGGCCGTGGGCGGCGGCAGGGGCGCTGCCCGCACCGGCGGGCACGGCTGCGGTGCCGTACGGGCCGGGCACGGCGACGCTGCCGGTGGCGTCGAGCCAGCCGGCGAGCGCGGCGACCGTGCGCAGGTCGAGGATCTGGCGCAGCGGCACCTCCCGGCCGGTGGCCCGGCGCAGCCGGGCGGCGAGCCGCGCCGCGAGCAGCGAGTGGCCGCCGCGGTCGAAGAAGTCGTCGTCGCGGCCGATCGGCCGGGCGCCGGCGCACTCGTCGCCGAGCACCTCCGCGAAGACGGCGGCGAGGGCGGCCTCCGTGGCCGTGCGTGGCGGCTGCGAACGCCCGGCCGGCTGGTCGAGCGCGGCCAGCGCCTGCCGGTCCACCTTGTTGTTCGGCGTGCGGGGAAGCGCCGGCAGCGCCCGGATGACGGTCGGCACCTGGTGCTCGGGGAGCAGGCCGCGCAACTGCGCGCGGACGGTGTCGGCGTCCAGGTCCGCGGGGGCGACACAGGCGACGAGCCGGACGCTGCCGGCGGGGATGTCGGGGCGTACCGGCACGACCGCGGCCTCCTCGACACCCGGCAGGGTGCGCAGCACGCTCTCGATCCCGGTCGGCTCCACCCGCCGGCCGCGGATCTTGACCTGGTCGTCGCCGCGGCCCAGGAAGGTCAGCGTGCCGTCGGCCTCGCGCCGGGCGAGGTCGCCCGTACGGTACGCGCGGGCGCCGGGCTCGCCGGAGAAGGGCTCGGGTACGAAACTCTCGGCGGTGAGCGCCGGTCGGCCGTGGTAGCCCTCGGCGAGCCGGCCGCCGCCGATCCACACCTCACCGGGAACGCCCACGGGCGCCAGGCCGCCGGCCCGGTCGACGATCCACAGCCGGGCGCCCGCGACGGGCGGGCCGAGGGGGGCGGGGCCGCGGGCGCCCGGCGCCGCGGTGATCCGGGCGCTCGTGGTGGTCATGGTGGCCTCGGTGGGGCCGTACTGGTTGACCACGGCGGGCCGCCCGGCGAACGCCGCGGCGCTGCGGGTGCAGTCGGCCAGGTCCAGCGCCTCGCCCGCCGTCAGCAGCAGGCGCAGCCGGCCGCCGGGGGCCGGGCGGTGGTCCTCCGCGACCGCCAGCAGCGCGCGCAGCAGTGTGGGGACGACGCTCAGCACACAGCTCACCCGGTGCCGTTCGACGGCCGCGAGCACGGCCGCGGGGTCAGCGGCGCGCTCGTCGTCGAGGAGGACGACGCGGGCGCCGGTGGTCAGCGGGCCGAGCAGGTCGCGTACGGAGGCGTCGAAGGAGAGCCCGGCAAGCTGCAGCACGGTGTCCTGCGGGCCGAGGCCGAACCCGCCGGCGGGGTCGCCCAGGTAGTCGCGGAGATAGGCGGCCGCGGCGGCGTGCGGGGTGCGTACGCCCTTGGGCCGGCCCGTGGTGCCCGAGGTGTAGACGAGGTAGGCGAGGGCGGCCGGGTCGGTTGCGGCGGCGGTGGCGGGGACGGCGGGGTCGTGCGCGGCGATGGCCGGCTCGTCGCGGCCGAGCACCACGGTCGGCAGTCCGCTGCCGGCGCACGCCCGGGCCCAGGGCCGGTCGGTGACGACGAAGGCGGCGCCGCTGTCGGCCAGTACGCGCCGGAGCCCGGCGGGCGGATGGGCGGGGTCGAGGGCGACGTACGCGGCGCCGGCGAGCAGCACCGCGAGGACCGCCACCGGCTGCTGCGCCCCGCGCCCCAGGCAGAGCCCGACCAGCATGCCGGGGCGTACGCCCTGCGCTGCCAGGTGCCGGGCCAGGCGCGCGGACTGCGCGCCCAGGCGCCGGTACGTCCACTCCCCCTCGTCGGTGACCAGGGCGACGGCCTCGGGGGTGCGGGCGATCTGGTCGAGGACCAGGGTGTGCAGGCAGGCGGGCTCCGGGGCGGGGGCGGTGTCGCGGGTGGGGACGCCGGGGGTGAGGTCCGCGCGTTCCGCGGGGGTCAGCAGGGTGAGTTCGGCCGGCGGGGTGTGCGGGGCGCGGCTCGCCGCGTCCAGCAGGGTCAGCAGATGGCCGGTCATCCGCGCGACGCGCTCGCCGGAGAACAGCGGGGTGCGGTGGACGACCAGGCCGCCCAGGCCCTGGTCGCCGTCCTCGAAGAACACGCTCAGATCGGCCTTGGCGTGCTCCAGCAGGTCGGCGGTGGAGTGCTCCAGGCCGAGCGCCTCCGGTTCGAGGGTCACGCCGTCGGCGAAGCGCACGGTACCCGCCTGCGGCGGGTTCATGGACACGGCGTAGCGGGAGAGCGCGCGGCCGTCGAGGCCCAGCGCGGCCGCCACCTCGCCGAAGGGCAGCAGCCGGTGCTCCCGGGCGTCGAGGACGGCGGTGCGGACCTCGCGCAGCAGGACGCGGAAGTCGCGCACGTGGAGGGGGATGCGCAGGACGGCGGTGTCGAGGAGGAGGCCGACGATGCGGTCGAGGTCGGGGCGGCCGCGGTCGGCGACATGGGTGGTCAGCATCACCTCGTCGGTGGCGCAGTGGCGGGCGAGGACGGCGGCCCAGGCGGCCAGCAGCACCATGAAGGGGGTGCAGCCCTCGGCGTGGGCGAGGGCCCGTACGCGCTCGGCGGTCGCGGGCTCCACGGTGAAGTGCACGGCGGCGCCGGCGGTACCGGTGTCCTGCGGGGCGTCGGCGGGCAGCGGCGGGGCGCCCGGGGCGTCGTCCAACTGCTCGCGCCAGTAGTCCAGTTCGGCCGTGCGTGCCTCGTCGGTGACCTGGTGCCTGCGCAGGCTCGCGTAGGCACCGGCGCCCGGACGCGCGGGCAGGTGCGCGGGGCGGCCGGCGCGGGCGGCGCGGTAGGCGGTGCCCAGGTCCTCCAGGAGGACCTGGAGCGACCAGCCGTCGGCGACGATGTGGTGCAGGGTGAGGGCGAGCACCAGGTCGTCGGGGCCCAGGGAGATGGCGGCGGCCCGGGCCAGCGGCCCGCGGGCCAGGTCGAACCGGGTGCCGGTCTCCTCCGCCAGGACTGCCCTGAGCGCGCTGCTGCGCTCCTCCTCGCTGCCGCCGCCGAGGTCCACCAGGCGCAGCGGGAGCTCGCCGTCCCGGGCCACCACGCGCACCGGTCCCCCGTCTGCCGCGGGGAAGGAGGTGCGCAGCGCCTCGTGCGCCGCCGGGAGGGCGCGCAGCGCCGCCCGGAGCGCCTCGGTGTCCACGTTGCCGCGCAGGCGGCAGACCAGGGGCATGGTGTACGCGGGGTCGCCGGGGTCGAGTTGGTCGGCGAGCCAGATCCGCGCCTCCTCGGCGGAGACGTCGCCGCCGACCTCGCCGCCGACCTCGCCCGGCGCCTCGGCGGCCTCGCCTTCACCGCGCGGGCGTAGAAGGTCGGACGGAGCGTACTGCGGTTCCGCGGCGGGCAGTTGGGCGAGCGCGGCGGCGAACGCCGCCGGGGTGGGCGCCTCGAAGAGCAGCCGCAGCGGGACGGTGCGGGCCAGTTCCTCGCGAACGGCCAGCAGCGCCTCCAGGGCGAGGAGTGAGTGGCCGCCGCGGGCGAAGAAGCTGTCGTTCCTGCCGACGTGCGCGACGCCGAGGGTACGGGCCCAGATCGCGGCGACGGCCTGCTCCGGTCCGCCCTCCGGGGGCTCGTACCCCTCGTACCCCCCGCCGGCGGCGGCCTCTTGCGGCCGCGGGTCCGGCAGGCTCCTGCGGTCCACCTTGCCGCTGGGCAGCAGCGGGAACTCGTCCAGCACGGCGAAGGCGGCCGGGACCATGTGCTCGGGCAGCCGGGCGGCAAGCCACTCGCGCAGCTCGGCGACGGCGGGCGGGCCGGCGGCGCCGGGGAGCAGATGGGCGGCGAGGCGCGAGCCGCCGGCCCGGTCCTCGTGCGCCGTGACCACCGCCTGCCCGACCGCGGGGTGCCCGGCGAGCACCGACTCGATCTCACCGAGCTCGATCCGCATGCCGCGGACCTTGACCTGCCGGTCGGCGCGGTCCACGTAGTCGAGCCGGCCGTCCGGGAGGCGGCGCACCAGGTCGCCGGTCCGGTAGAGGCGTCCGCCGGGCGGCCCGAAGGGGTCGGGGACGAACTGCTCGGCGGTCAGGCCGGGGCGGCCGAGGTAGCCGCGGGCGAGCTGCACCCCGCCGATGTGGAGTATGCCGGGCACGCCGACGGGCTGCGGGGCGAGTTCCCCGTCCAGGACGTAGCACCGCACGTTGTCGATGGGCAGGCCGATCGGGACCACCGGCTCGTCCGGCAGGCAGCGCCCGTCGGTCACGGCGACGGCCGCCTCGGTCGGGCCGTACGCGTTGTGCAGCTCCGCGCCGAACGTGCGCAGGCAGCGGTCGGCCAGCTCCGGCGGCAGGGGTTCGGCTCCGAGCTGCAGCATCCGCAGTGCGGGCAGCGGGACGTCGCCGCCGTGCCGCAGCAGGGCGACGAGCATGGTCGGGACGAACACCGCGCTGGTCACCCCCTCGCGGGCCATCAGGGCGCGCAGGTACTCCGGGTCGCGGTGGCCGCCGGGCCGCGCGATGACCAGCCGGGCGCCGGCGGCGAGCGTGGCGAAGACCTCGACGACGGAGTCGTCGAAGGTGACGTTCGTCTTCATCAGCATGGTCGCGCCGGGGCCCAGGCCCAGGGAGTCGATCTGCCAGCGGATCTGGTTGTGCGCCGCCCGGTGCGTGATCATCACGCCCTTGGGGCGGCCCGTGGAGCCGGAGGTGTAGAAGACGTAGGCCAGGTGGTCCGCCGACGCGGGGGGCTGCTCCCAGGTGTCCGGCCGCGAGCCGATCGATGCGGCGTGCGCGTCGAGGAGTACGGGGACGCAGCCGGCTGCCTCCGCCGCGTCGGCGTGGGCGGCGTCGGTGACCAGGAGCCGGGCGCCGGCGTCCTGGAGGACGGCGGTGCGGCGTGCCCGCGGGTGCTCGGGGTCGAGGGGCAGGTAGGGGGCGCCGGACCTGACGATCCCGACGATCGCCGCCGGCAGGTCGAAGGAGCGCTCCAGCAGTACGCCGACGGGCCGGTCCGGCGTTGCGCCCAGGGCCCGGAGGTGGTGGGCGAGCCTGTTGGCGCGCCGGTCGAACTCCCGGTAGGTCAGCTCCTCGCCGTTCAGGACCAGGGCGACGGCCTCGGGCGCGGCCGCCGCCCGCTCGGCGACCATGGCGGCCAGATCGACCGGTCCCGGGTGGTCGCGCACCGGGCCGGCGGCGTGCCGCAGGGCCAGCGCGCGCTGCTCGGGGCCGAGCAGCGCCAGCGTGCCGATCGCCCGGTCGGGGTCGGCCAGGGCGGCCCGGGTGAGGGTGAGGAAGTGGTCCAGCAGCCGGGCGGCCGAGGGCTCGTCCCACAGCTCGCGGTCGTACTCCAGCGCCAGTTCGTACGTGTCGCCCGCATCCGTGACCTCCAGGGTCAGGTCGAACTGGGCAGTGCCCGCGGCGGCGCAGGGCACGGGTACGGCCTTGGCGTCGCCGAGGAGGGTCGGGCTCTGGTCGACCGCGTTCCAGCTGAACATCACCTGGAAGAGAGGGGTGGCGGCGAGGTCCCGCGTGAGCGGCAGCGCCTCCACCACGCGCTCGAACGGCGCGTCCTGGTGCGCGAGCGCGGCAGCGCTCTCGCCGCGCGCCCGGTCGAGCAGCTCGCGGAAGGTGAGCGCGGCGTGGCAGTCGGCGCGCAGCGCGACGGTGTTGACGAACAGACCGATCAGCGGCCTCGTGCTGGGCTCCGTCCGGCCCGCCACGGGGACGCCGACGACGAAGTCGCCCTGGCCGGAGCAGCGGTGCAGCAGGGTCTGGAAGCCGGCCAGCAGCACCATGAACGGTGTCGCGGCGGCCTCCCGTGCCAACGCCCGCACCCGCGCGGCCAGTTCGGCGTCGGCGAGGCCGCGCACCACACCGCCGGGCCGGGTGCGCCGCTGCGGGGGGCGGCGGTCCGCGGGCAGCTCCAGGGCGGGCGGCGGGTCGGCCAGCCGCTGCCTCCAGTGGGCGAGCTGCGCCTCGTAGTCGCCGGCGGCCAGCCGGCGGCGCTCGCGGGCCGCGTGGTCGGCGTAGCGGACGGCGGGTGCGGGCGGGTGCGGGCCCCGGCCGAGCTCGGCGAGGTAGCCGTCGGCCAGTTCCCGCTGCAGGATGTCGATCGACCAGCCGTCGACGGCGATATGGTGCGCCGTCAGCACCAGGTGGTGGAGGGTGTCGTGGGTGCGTGCCAGCACCCCCCGCCAGACCGGTCCCCCGCGCAGGTCGAAGGGGCGCTCGCCGTCCTCGCGCTGCAGGGCCTCCAACGCGTCCGGATCGTCGGGCAGTTCGGTGCGCCGCAGCACGAACGACGCCGCGCGCGCCACCAGCGTCTCGGTGCCGTCCCGCCGCTCGTACACGCTGCGCAGTACCTCGTGGCGCTCCTCGACGCCGCGCAGCGCGCGCTCCAGCGCCGTACCGTCCAGCGGGCCCTCCAGTCGCAGGGTGAAGCTGAAATGGTAGGCCGAGCTGCCGGGTTCGAGCTCTTCGAGGAAGAGCATCCGCTCCTGGGCGAGGGATACGGGGCCGGGTCCGCTGCCGCGCTCGACGGCGGGGCGCGGCCCGTCGCCGCGGCGGGCCGCGGCCAGGCGCCGGGTGACGAGGTCGCGGAGCTTGTCCGCGCGGTCGTCAACCCCGCCGGCCGGCATCCCGGTCCCCCGTCCCGCTCGCCACTGCCGCCTCTGTTACCACTGCTGCCTCTGCTGCCTCTGCTGCCTCTGCTGCCTCTGCTGCCTCGATATCCTCCAGCAGCGCCTGCTCGACCACGCCGGCGAACCCGCCGAGGGTCGCGTGGTTCAGCATCGCCAACGGCGCCACGTCGACCTGCAGATCGCTCTTCAGCCGCGCCAGCATCTGCGGTATGAGCATCGAATGGCCGCCCAGTTCGAAGAAGCCGTCGTCGACGCCGACGCGCTCGACCCCGAGCACCTCCGCCCACAGCGCGGCCACGGCCTCCTCGACCGGGGTGCGCGGCGCCACGTAGTCCGTGCGGGCGGCGTCCGAGAAGTCCGGCGCCGGCAGCGCGGCCCTGTCCAGCTTCCCGTTGGCGGTGGCGGGCAGCGCGTCCAGCACCATCACCTGCGCAGGCACCATGTACGAGGGCAGCCGGCCGGCCAGGTCGGCGCGCAGCCCGGCGGGATCCACCAGGGCTCCGGGGCGCGGCACGGCGTACGCGACCAGACGCAGGCCGGGCGAGGTGCCGTGCACGGCGGCGACCGCACAGGCCACGCCGGGCAGGGTGGCGAGGGCCGCCTCGACCTCGCCGAGCTCGACGCGGAAACCGCGGATCTTGACCTGGTCGTCCTGCCGGCCGAGGAACTCGATGGTGCCGTCCGCCCAGAAGCGGGCCCGGTCGCCGGTGCGGTACAGCCGCCCGCCGGGCTCGCGGCCGTACGGGTCGGGCACGAACTTGACGGCGGTCAGCCGCGGGTCGGCGTGGTAGCCGGTGGCCAGGCAGCGGCCGCCGATGTAGAGGTCGCCGGGGGCGCCCACCGGCACCGGGCGCAGCCCCGGGTCGAGCACGTAGTAGCGGGCGTTGGCGATCGGCCGGCCGTAGGGGATGCTCGGCCACTGCGGGTCGACCTTCACCACGGGGAAGTGGTTGGACCAGATCGCCGCCTCGGTGGCGCCGCCCAGCGCCACGACCTGCGGGTCGGCGAAAGCGGCGCGGGCGGCGTCCGGCAGGGTCAGCGGCACCCAGTCGCCGCTGAGGAAGACCAGGCGCAGCGAGTGCGCCAGGGGCGGTTCGCGCAGCGCGAGGAAGGGTTCGAGCTGCTGCAGTGCGGCGGGGGCGGAGTCCCAGAACGTCACCGGTTCACGGTCGAGGATCGCCAGCAGCCGCTGCGGGTCGCGGAGTTCCCCGGTGGCGGCCACGCGGATGCTGCCGCCCGCGGCGAGCAGCCCGAAGACGTCGTAGACCGAGAGGTCGAAGCTGAGGGAGGCGGTGAACAGGACCTGGTCGGTGGGGCCCATCGCGTAGGTCTCGTTCACCCACCGGATGAGGTTGACGGCGGGGGCGTGCGCCATCATGACGCCCTTGGGGTCTCCGGTGGAGCCCGAGGTGAAGATGGTGTACGCCGGATCGTCCGGACACGCGCGAGCGGGGGCGGGTGCGCCGGGGGGCGGTACGGCGGGCAGGTCGCCGCCGACGCCGCCGGCCGGTGTGAGCACCTCCCGCAGTGCGGGCAGCCCGTCGCAGCGCCGCAGCACCTCGGGTACGGCGTCGGGGTCGGTGAGGACGATCGGCGCGGCGAGCGCGGCCACCAGGGAACGTACCCGCTCGGCGGGCAGCTCCGGGTCGACCGGGGCGTAGGCGGCGCCGGCCTTGAGGACGCCGAGGAGGGCCACCACGGCATGGACGGTGCGGCGCAGGCACAGCGCCACCGTGTCGCCGCGGCCGACCCCCGCGGCGGCGAGCCGGGCGGCCAACCGCCCGGCGGCGGCGTCGAGTTCGGCGTAGCTCAGCCGCTCGGGGCCCTGGACGACGGCGAGGGCATCGGGGGTACGGGCGGCCTGCTCCTCGAACAGCTCGTGCAGGCACCGCGGTTCGCCCAGGTCGCGGTCCGTGCTGTTCCACTCCTCGACGACCTGGGCCCACTCCCTCTCCGACAGCACCCCGATGCTGCCCAGCAGTTCGTGGGGGGAGGCGCCGGCGAGGACGGCGATCATGCGGTCGACGTGGGTGAGCAGGCGCCGGGCGTCGGCGTCGGCGAGGAGCTCCTCGGCGTGGTCGAGGCAGAGGCCGGGGTGCGGGCCGCCCAGCACGGCGCTGACCTCGATGCCGTACACCGCCAGGCCGGGGGCGGCGGTGCCGGTGCAGCGGATCGTGGTGCCGAAGAGCGCGGCGCCGTCCGCGAGTTCGGCGCACGCGGCCAGCTCGGCGGGGGTGAGCCCGGTGTGTGCGCCGGCGCGTTCGCAGGTGTCGCGGACGGTGTCGAGGTAGGAGCCGACGCGCTGTCCGGGGTCCACTCGGATGCGCAGCGGCAGCGGCCGGTCGTCCAGCCGGTCGGTGAGCACACCGCAGACCACGTCCTGTTCCCCGGCGTGGGCGGCGAACACCAGCCCCCAGGCGGCGAACACCAGGTGCTCGGGGCGCAGCCCGGCCGCGGCCGCTGCGGCCTGGAGGCCGGCCACCCGCGGCGGGTTCCAGGGCAGCAGGGCCCGGCCGCGCTCGCCCGGGCCCCAGGCGGTGGCACGCTCGACGCCCAGCCGGGTCGGCTGGGTGACGCCGGCGAGCTGCCCGCGCCAGTACCGCAGTGCTTGCTCCGTGTCCAACGGGTTCTCCTTCTTCGTTCCGTCAACCGGCGAGCAGGGACTTCAGTTGAATGGCGATGGTGAGCAGGGGGTCGACGATCCTGGGTCCGCTGCCGCGCAGCCTGCGGGTGAGCAGGTGGACCTCGGTGCAGCCGGCGATCAGGCCCTGGCAGCCGTGCTCGGCCGCGATCTCCGTGAAGCGCGCGGCGAGTTCGTCGGTGACGGGCTCACCCTTGAGCCGGTAGAGCAGTCGGTGCAGTACTTCCTGCGCCTGCGGCCGCGGGAACACCACCCGGTGGGCCACGGCGGGCCAGCGGCCGGCCTGCTCCAGGATCCGGGCCTCGCGGGTGCCGTGGGTGGCGACCAGCAGCAGGCGCTCGTCCCCGCCGAGGGCCTCGAGTTCGTCGATGATCACGTCCACGAGTGAGATCACCCGTGCCCGCCGGGCGGGTTCGAGCCGGTGCAGGAAGTGGTGGGCGGTCACGCAGGCGACCACGATGCAGGTGGCGCCGAGGGCCTCCAGACCTGCGAGGCGGCTGGAGAGCCGCCGGGTGAACTCCGCCTCGCCTCCGGCGCGGATCGCCTCGGTGCGGTCGGGGAAGGCCGGGTCCGAGTCGAGCAGACAGCGCGGCAGGGCCTGCTCGGAGAAGGAACCCGCCTGCTCGGCCGCCGTCTCGTACACGGTCTGGAGGAATCCGGCCGAGGCCGCCGGGCCCATCCCACCCAGGACGCCCAGGGCGCCGCCGTAGCTGGTAGCGGTCATGCGACCCAGTAAAGCCGCCACGGGCTAGGGTCATTCCTAGGGCCTGGCCCCGGCCCGGTGCGGCGAAGCGCTCAGGAGCGTACGTACTCGGGGAGCACCTTGGGCGGCCAGCAGCCGATGCCGAACATCCCCATCGAGTACGCCTTCGCGGTGAGCGCGGTGCGATTGGGCACCTTGAACTGCCGCAGGAGGATACTCACGTGGTACTCGATCCCCTGCCGGCTGAGGTAGAGCTTGGCGGCCAGTCGTACGGTCGAGTCGCCCGCGGCCACGCCTTCCAGGACTCTGGCCGTGAGGGCGGTCAGCTTTCGCTGCTCCCTGACCACTGGCGGTAGTTCCTCCCGATCGGGTGCGAACTGCACCACGAGCATGCGGACTTTCCCGTCGCCGTCGTCCACGGGAAAAGCAGCCAGCTTTCCGGGAGTGCCCGTCTCCTCGAAGCGCATCGCGAGGGAGTGGCACGCTACCGGCGTGTGATGCCCCTGGACGAGCCGCTCGAAATGGCGCAGTATGCCCTGCCGCACACTGAGGTGCAGGAACTCCAGAAAGCTTCGGTCCCTGATGAACTCGCGGCTGCGCCCGCAGTGCTCGGTGAACACGTCGTTCAGTGCGCGCACCCGGAGCGCCGGATCGAGGACCGCGAGGCCGATGCCCGACCTCTCGAACAAGGTGAGCAGCACATCACCGTACTCTCGACCGCTGATCTCCGAACCCGACCGAGTCGGCAGCCCCTGCAATTCCGCGGACAGGGGAAATTGTGCAAGTGAGTTGGCTGCGTACATGGTAGTGACAGCTCCCCGTGTCGGATCCGGCATCCGGCGACCAAAATATTCAGGGACATATACGCGGGTCAACACTCGTCCCCCCCCTATGCGTAATCAGACCCCCCTAGGGGGCGCTGCCCACTGGCGGTCGGCTCGCCGCGCCGGACATGGATCCCCCCTCTGGCCAGCTGGACAAACTACGGCAATTGGCGAGCTATCGGGATGTTCCGGTACTGCCGACGGGATCCTCGCGAGGATCCGCCCCGTCCCCGTCGCGGCCGACGTCAAGGAACTCGTTCGAAACAACGTGAAGCAATACAGACCGGATCGCAGGACACTAGAGGAAGCCCTAAATTTCGGGGCGGAGTATCGACGGGGCCGCGGCGACTGGAAAAACTGCACTGCGAATGAATACCACCCCGGCCTCGCATGCCCGCATGCGAGGCCCGTCAGCTGTGAACGGAAATAAATCGCCGGCCTGGTCGGAAGACAGGGTATTCCATGATTCAGGACATTCTCCAAAGGGCTGCGGCCAGCCCCCGCCTCAGGTACGCCAGACCGCACGACGCGGATGAGCGGCTGCCCTATTTCCGGATCCAGGAGGAGCGCGGCGGACCTGCCGTGCGGTTGGACGGAGCCGAGCGCGTCATGCTCGGCTCCAGCAACTATCTCGGCCTCAACGGCGATCCACGGGTGACCCAGGCCGCAGAAGAGGCGCTGCGCACCTACGGAACGGCCATGAACGGCTCCCGCGTCATGAACGGCACCACCCCGCTCCACCTGCGCCTGGAAGAAGAAGTCGCCGACTGGATGGGCGAAGCCGCCGCCCTGCTCTACCCGAGCGGCTACGACGCCAACGTCGGGTGCATCAGCGCACTGCTCTCCCCCGGCGACGCGGTCGTCTGCGACGCCGGCGACCATGCCTCGATCCTCGACGGCGTGCGCCTGTCCGGCGCCCGCTTCCTGCCGTTCCAGCACAACCGCATGGACCGCTTCCGGGCCATGCTGGACCGCGCGATCGCGCACGGCGGCGGAGTGCTGGTGGTGGTCGACGGCATCTACTCGATGGAGGGCGACGTCGCCCGGCTGCCCGAGCTGGTCCAGTTGTGCACCGAGCGACGGGTCCCGCTGCTGGTGGACGAGGCCCATGCCGTCGGAGTGCTCGGACCGCAGGGAACCGGGAGCTGTGCGGCGCTGGGGATCGACGGCGACGTCGACCTGCGCATGGGCACCTTCTCCAAGGCCCTGGCCGCCTGCGGGGGGTTCATCACCGGGCCCACCGATGCCATCGACTTCCTCCGGGTCCAGTCGCGTGCCTTCCTGTTCACCGCCGCGACCGCGCCCGCTTCCGTCGCGGCGGCGCTGGCATCGCTGGAGATCGTACGCTCGCAGGAGGGCGCACAGCGTGCGCAACAGCTGCTGAGCAACGCCGGCTACCTGCGCCGGGGCCTCGCCGAGCTGGGCTTCGAGGCTCGTGAGCCGCTGCGCCTCGACAGCGGACAGGAACTGCCCACCCCGATCATCGCCGTACCGGTGGGCGATGACGAACTCACCGCCACCATGTGGCGGAGCCTGTACGACAAGGGCGTGTACGTCAACGCCGCCCTGCACCCGGCGGTCCCGCAGGGCCGTGCCCAGCTGCGGCTGGCAGTGATGGCCACCCACACGCGAGATCACCTGGACCACGCCCTCGACGCCTTCGGCAAGCTGCGCGTGGAGTTCCCCGCGACCGCGGCGCCGGAAGGGGAGTAGCCGTGCGGCAGAAGGGCGTTCCCACCGACCGCACCATCATCCGCCGCGCCGAGACGCGCGACATCCCGGACATGGCCACGGTGCTCAGCCGCGCGTTCCATGACGACCCCATCCTGCACTGGGTGTTCCCTGACGACGAGCATCGGGACCGCCGCGTGCGCGACGCCTACGCCGTCCAGCTGCGAAACTGGTTCCTTCCGCACGGAGTCGCCTACGTCGCCGTCCGCGACGGCGCCCTGTGCGCCACCGCGCTCTGGGTTCCACCGGAGCGCCGCCGTGTTCCGGTGTCCGTGCAGATACGGCTGCTGCCCCGGATGCTCCAGCTGACAGGCCGCCGCATAGGCCGGCTGAACGACGTCATGCGGACGGTGACCTCGACACGTCCCGCGGAGCCGCACTGGTACTTCGCCGAGCTCGCGGTCGAACCGGGCTCCCAGCGCTCCGGCCTGGGCGACCGGCTCATCCGCACCCACCTGGCACGCTGCGATGCCGACGGCCTCACCGCCCACGGTGAGTGCCTGGAGAAGAACATCCGCTACTACGAGCCCTACGGCTTCTCGGTCACAGCCACGAGCACACTCCCGTTCGGGGAAACGCTCTTCACCGTGAGCCGGAAGCCGAGGGTGCCGTAGGTCCGCCGCCGACGGGCGCCGCCGCGGCTCCGGCGCCGACACGACGACCCTCCCCAGCACCACCGACGGGTGATCCCCCGCGCCACGGCAGGGGACGCCATCTTGCGTGTCGAACATACATGCACCTAGCCTCCCCCAGAGGTTGAGCGACCCACCGCTTTGACGAATGGTTGCGTATGTGTTCTGCACCGCGCGCCCCCTACCAGGGGGAACCCCAGGCAGCCGCCGGAGGACCCCCCGTGTTCGGGGGTCGACGGCCACGCCCCCGGAAGGCCAGGGATCCGGTCCGCGCACGCTCGGACTCCGATGCCCCGGTAGACCCGCCTCCGTTCGCCCGGTGAGCGTCCACCGCAGGCGTCGTCGCGGGTGAACGCGGGACATACGGGACCCGGGGAGTTCAACCGGACTGCGATCGGTGTTCAGGACGGCATGGTGGACTTCGAGCAGGCTGGTCGAGGCCACGGTGTCCACGCATCGGGCGGCTGATCCGTCCACCGGTCGACCACAACCGGACTGCCTGCCTTGTGGTTCCTGGAATGGGGAGTGCTTCGCACGTGTTAGTCGCCGAACGGGAACGCGAGCTCGGAGTACTGGACAGCCTCTACGCCGAATGCTCCTCGGGACAGGGCAGGCTGGTCCTGATCAGCGGGACCGTGGCGAGCGGGAAGACCGCGTTCCTGCGCTCGTTCGGCGACCGGTACGGCCAGGAGGACAGGGGGATCCTCCTCTTCGCCACCGCGACGCGCCAGGCCCGCGCCCAACCCTTCGGCGTACTGCGGCAGTTACTTGAGGAGCGGCCCGGTCCGGCAGCGCGGGCGAGGTCGCTCCTCGAAGGGGAGCTCGAAGAAAAGACGGACGAAGTCGTCCAGCGCGTGGCGTCGGCCCTGCTCGAACTGGCCGGAGAACAGCTGCTGACCATCGTCGTCGACGACGTCCACCTTGTCGACGAACCCTCGATCCGCTGTCTGGCCGACGTCGCGAACCAGAGCAGGTCCAGACGTGTGCTGGTGGTGCTCGCGGAGTCCTGCTCCGACTGGTCGGTCCACCCCATGTACCGGATCGAGCTCGTCAGGCAGACCCACTTCCGGCGCTTACGGCTGGCGCCGCTGTCGGTCGCCGGCGTCCGCGAGGCGCTTGAGAACCACCTGGATGCGGCGGCGGCAGCGCAGCTTGCCCAGGAGGCCCACCGGATCACCGGCGGCAACCAGCTCCTGGTCCGGGCCCTGAGCGAGGACTACATGGACTCGCTTGAGTTCCCCCAGGAGGGGCGGCGGGTCGGGGAGGGCTACCGGCAGGCGGTGCTGACCTGCCTGTACCGCTGCGGTCCCGAGGTGCTGGAGGTGGCACGGGGCCTTGCCGTGCTCGGAACCGACGGCTCGGCCCAGCAGATCGCGCTGCTGACCGGGGCACCGCCGCACCACGTCAGTCGCGCGCTGCAGACGCTGAGCAGACTTGGCCTGACCGTGCACGGCCGTTTCCGGCATCCGGTGGCCCGGGCAGCGGTCTACGACGACATGGACCCGGCCGTCCTCGCGGACCTGCACTACGACGCGGCACTGCGGATCTACCGCGGCTCCTCGCACAGCCGGTTCGCGGAGCACCTGATGGCGGCGGGGCGTGACGACGCCTCCTGGGCCGGCGTCTACCTCGGGCTGGCGGCAGAGGAGGCGCTGGCCGACGACAACGACGAAGCCGCGGTCAGATACCTCGAGTTCGGGCTGTGCACCTCCGCCGAGGGCAAGACGCGCGCCGACCTGATGCTGCAGCTCGCCGTGGCGATGTGGCGCAGCGACCCGGCGGCGGTGGCGCGGCACTGGGGGCCGCTGATCGAGGCGCAGCGCCAGGGGCTGCTCAGTCCGGCGCAGACCGCGGAACTGCTGCGCATGCTCATGTGGCACGGTGCCACCCAGGAGGCCGAGAAGCTCATCGACCAGCTGCGGCAGCCGACTTGCCCGACCGGCGAGCGGCCCGACGGCTCGCTGGGAAGCGCCTGGCACTGGCTCAGGCACTCCTACCCGCACTTCCTGCCGCGCCACGGCCACTTCGGGACCGCCCGGGCCGGCGGCGTACCCCTGCCTCCCGGCTTCCGGGCCCAGGCCGCCGAGCTGCTCAGCACCCTCCTCGGGCAGGAGGCGGGCACCGACGACGTCGCGTGCAGCCGGCTGGCCGAGCAGCTCCTGCACAACATGCCGCTGTCCGACCAGTCCTTCGAAGCCGTCATGACAGTGCTCCAGACCCTGATCTACGCCGGGGAGCTGACGCAGGCCGAGCGCTGGTGCGACGACCTGATCGACGAGGCCGAGCAGCGCAAAGTGCGCTGGTGGCAGGCGGTGCTGTCCGCCTGCCGGGCCGAGATCGACCTGCACCGGGGGGCCCTGGCCGAGGCCGAGCGCAGGGCCACGTACGCGCTGGACCTCGTCGGCCCGGGCAGCTGGGGCGTGGGGGCCGGCTTCCTGCTCGGAACGCTCGTACGCGCCGCCACCGCGCGCGGTGATCTGGCCGCCGCACGCCGGCACCTGCGCACACCCGTGCCCGAGGCGACGTTCCAGACCCGGTACGGCCTGCACTATCTGCAGGCCCGCGGCCACTACTACCTGGCCAGCGGCCGGTCGCAGGCCGCGCTTGAGGACTTCCGCCGCTGCGGTGAGCTCATGACCGCATGGGGCATCGACGCCCCGGCGTTCATCGCCTGGCGCAACGACCTGGCCGAGGCGTACCTGCACCTCCGCAACCGGGAGAAGGCCCGCAGGTGCCTTGAGGAGCAGATCGACCGCCTGGACTCGCGCAGCTCTGCCGTCTACGGCGCCTCGCTGCGGCTGCTGGCCCAGACCGTCGCCCCCCGCGACAGGATCGACATGCTCAAGGATGCGATCGAGGTGCTCCAGGCCACCGGTTCGCGTTTGACACTGGCTCAGGCACTGCACGATCTCGGCAGCGCGCACAAGTCCTCGGGCAGCTTCCAACGAGCCCGGATGCTGCTGCGCAGGGCGAGGCGGCTGGCCACGATGTGCGGTGTGCAGGGCGCGTCGCAGCAGGCCCCCGCGGAGAAGGACG
The DNA here is from genome assembly GCF_042663125.1 of Streptomyces polyrhachis. Lineage (NCBI taxonomy): Bacteria > Bacillati > Actinomycetota > Actinomycetes > Kitasatosporales > Streptomycetaceae > Streptomyces > Streptomyces polyrhachis. The sequence goes on from NZ_JBHSZO010000023.1 coordinate 26,848, forward strand.
ACACGGCGGCGCCCCCCATGCCCGAAGGCGGTGCGGGAGAGGCCGGGAAGCCCCCGTCGGCAGCGGACATCCTCACCCTCGCCGAGCACAACGTGGCCGTGCTCGCCGGCTTCGGCTACACCAACAGGGAGATAGCCGAGAAACTCTTCGTCACCGTGAGTACGGTCGAGCAACACCTCACCAAGGTGTTCCGCAAACTGAACGTGAAGAGCCGGAAGGAACTCCCCGTCGAGCTTGAGTCCGATCTCCCGGTACTCCAGTCGCACTTCGTGATCTGACGGGACGGCAGCGGCCGCGGGGGCGCCCAAGCACGGGCAGCACCGCCTGCCGGCCATGGTGCGGCGCCGCGCCATGAGGATCAAGCGCCGCCCTCTCCCTCCATCGTCGCCAACGCCGCGCAGTACCCCTGCGGAGCGCTGACCTCCGCGAGCCGCCAGGCCGGCACCTGGGCCGGGGGCCCGTCGGGGTGTCCGGCGCCGACGTAGTCCAGGGCCGGCGAGCGGCCGAGTCCCGAGCCGAGACCCTTGAGATACGCCTCCTTGCGCGTCCAGACCCGGGTGAACTCAGCCGGCCTCAGCGCCTCGGGCACGGCGAGCAACTCCGCTGTCTCGTCGGGGTGCAGGGCCTGGATCACCTCCAGCACCTGCCGCCCGGGCACTCGCTCCAGGTCTACGCCCACCGGCGTCCGGGCGAGTGCGATCATGGCGTACCCCTCGCTGTGCGAGAGGGAGAAGTGCACCGGCGCGTCCGCCACCGCCGGCCGCCCGTGCGGCCCCCCGCACTCGGGGCAGGCATCCCGGCCGAACACGATGTCGCGGGGCGCTGCGCCCAACACCCCGCCGAGCAGCATCCGCAGCCCGACATGCGCGAGAGCGTACGTCCTGCGGTCGCTGTCCCGCCGCAGTGCCCCCAGCCGCTGCCGCTCGTGGACATCGAGCACCCGGCAGGCCAGCTCCTGAGCCCGCCCGCCATCCAATCGCCGGTCCAGCAGCCACACCGCGCACGTGTGGTCGAATCCCTGCGGCATGGCACCGTCGATCCGCAGTGGCCACGCGGACAGCGGAGCCGGGTCCATCATGCTCCGACGATAGCGGAGGGGCCCTGGACCCGTCGCGAATCCACGGTCAGTTGTGCCTCGATCTCCTTGACGCGGACCGTGTCCGTGTCCGTGTCCGTGTCCGTGTCAACGGATTCCTGGCTCGGGACGGCGGGGACGACCCAGCCCCGGCTGGTGGACAGGTCCCTGGCCCGTTTCCTCGGGGTGGTCTCGGGTGCTGCCGCGCCGACCTCCTACCGGCGGGGTGCTCTGAGCTCGCGGATCAGGGCGCGGACGGAGGCGCCGGCGGCCAGTTCCGGGGTGGTGACGTAGCCCACGGAGCGGGTCGGGCGGTCCGGGCCGAGGTCGGTGGTCTCGATGCCGTCCGGTGCCTCCGTCAGCGAGAGCGCGGGCATGATCGCCATGCCGAGGCCTCTGCTCACCAGGGAGAGGACGGCTCCGTCGTCCTCGGCCAGGACGGTCGCCTTCGGAATCCAGTCCTGCCGCGCCCACCAACGGCGGGTGTAGGAGCCGCAGTTCTCGTGCCAGTCCACCAGCGGCAGGGAGCGCGGGGCGGGGTGGCCGGCCGGGTAGACCAGCGAGTAGGGCTCCTCGACGAGCACGTCGCCGACGAGCCCGGTGGGCACCGGCGAGGTGGCGCCGATTGTTGCGATGGCCAGGTCCGCGCGCCCCTCGGCGACCTCTCCCGCGGTGCCCGCGCCCAGCTCGCGCACGACGTGCACCCGCGGTTCGATGCCGGGGTGGCGGGCGGTGAGGCGTTCCAGGACAGGCGGCAGCAGGAAGAGGGCGGCGCTGCGGAAGGCGGCGATACGCAGCGGGCCGGCGACCGTGCCCCGGGCGGCGCCGCGGGCCTCTGCGGCCAGGGTGTCCAGGAGTCGCAGGACCCGGCGGGCGTGGGCGGCGGCGGCGACGCCCGCCGCGGTGGGTGTCGCGCCCTTGCGGCCCCGTTCGAAGAGGACCGCTCCGACCTTGCGTTCCGTGCCGCGGATGGAGTGCGAGACGGCGGACTGGGTCAGTCCGAGGGCTCTGGCGGCCGCGGAGAAGCCGCGTTCACGGTCGACGGCCACGAGGATGCGCAGCTCGTGCGGGGCGAGGTCGACGGGAGCGGCCGCAGTGGTTGAGGGGGCCTGGGATGCTGCGCCTGCCACAGGGGTCCACCTGCTTCTATGAGGGCTCTTCATGGATCGGGTCGTTCCATGAGCACAACCCCCTCCCCCCGCCTTCGCATTCCTCCGTACGGTCGCCGTCATGACCGAGACCGCGCTCACCGTGCACCAGACCACCCGCCCCTACGGCTTCCCCGCCGCCGAGCACTTCGCCTTCGTCGAGTCCGCGGTGCCGGCACCCGGCCCGGGAACGGCGCTGGTGGAGAACCTGTACTGGTCGGTGGACCCCTACCACCGCGAAATGATGGACGGGGAGTTCGCACTGAACGCCCCCCTGGAGGGCCGCACCCTCGGCCGGGTCGTCGCCTCCCGCACTCCGGCGCTGCGCGAGGGCGAGATCGTCTTCCACCGGCGGGGCTGGCGCACCCACTGCGTCGTCACCCCCGACGAGGCGCACACCGTCCCCCGCTTCGACGGCGTACCGCTGCGCGCACGCCTGGGCATCCTCGGCGGCACCGGCCTGACCGCCTACGTCGGTCTCACCCGCATCGCCGAACTGCGCGAGGGACAGGACGTGTTCGTCTCGGCGGCCGCCGGCGGCGTGGGCACGGCCACCGGGCGCCTCGCGCGGCTGATGGGCGCGGGACGGCTGATCGGCAGCACGGGCAGCGCCGCGAAGGCCGCCTACCTGACCGGGCACGTCGGCTACGACGAGGTCTTCGACTACCGCGCGGGCCCGCCGGCCGAGTTGCTCGCCAAGGCGGCGCCCGACGGGATCGACCTCTACATGGACAACGTCGGCGGCGAACACCTCGAAGCGGCGATCTCCTCACTGCGCGAGTACGGGCGGATCGTGCGGATCGGCACCATCGCCCAGTACAACAGCACCGGCACGCCCCACGTCCTGCGCAACCTTCCCGACATCGTCGAGAAGAGCCTGCGCATGGAGGGTTTCCTGGTGCGCGACTACCGTGAGGTGCAGGAGGAGTTGTACGAGTTCGTCGTGCCGCACCTGCAGAGCGGACGCGTCACACTCGATGAGACGGTGTCCGAGGGCTTCGGCAGCATCGTGGACGCGTTCCTGGGAATGCTGCGGGGCGAGAACCGGGGCAAGGTCATCGTGCGGGCGGCCGGTGCGGACGTCTGACGGGCCGGTTCATGGCGCGAGTGGCGAGGCTGCGGCGTGTGGATGAGTCGATCTGGTGCGCGAGGGCGGCCGGACCCCGTACGTACAGGTCCGCCACGTCGCGCTGCTGGACCACGCCGAGCCCGTCGCTGCGGACCCGGCCACCGGCCGGCTCTACCACCACCTGCGCCGGCCGGGTGGTCGTACTGCTGGTGGCACTGGCGACGACGCGGCGCTGAGCGGCCCGGGGACAAGCGGGAAAGCCAACCGGACGGTGGCGGCGGACCGTCAGACGCCAGGGTCGACTTCGGGGTGCGTGAACCGCACGGGCCTGTCCAGCGACCGGGCGTAGGCGATCTCAGCTCGGGTGCTGTCCCCGATGTAGTCGCCGACCACGAGCACCTCGTCAGCGAGCCGGATCTTCGCCCGGTGCAGCTCGTCGAGTCGTGCCTTCAGCGCCTCGGCCTCGCCGGGATCGGACCAGAGTCCGTGCGGCGACTTCATGTCACAGCCCGGTTTGACGACAATCCTTCCGGCTTTGGTCTCCCGCAGTTCCGCCTCGGCCATCTCGGCCATGAAGCGGGTGGAGCCGCAGATCACGACGATACGCGGGAGGCCCAACAGCTTCTTCGCGTCGGCGAGCTTCTCCTCGGGGGTGGGCAGGTGCGGGGATGACACTGGTTCCTCCTGGTGGTGCGCGGTCCAAGGGGTGCCTGCGGAGGCGGGAACGAGGATGTCAGGCCGTCCGGGGCGGAGCCATCCGGGGTCGTCGGCGTAGACGATCGGGCTGCTCACCGCAGGCCCTCGGGCGCGTCCTTCACGGCGTCCAGGGCGGCGCGACGTCGTAGGCCCATGGGCGCGGTGCGGGAGACGTAGGCCCATGGGCGCGGTGCGGGAAGGGCGGGTCGCGGCGGTCTGGGGTCAGCGGGTCAGCAGGTCCCGGATCGCCGCCGTGGTCTCCTCGGGTGCCTCCTCGGCCATGAAGTGCCCCGCCCGGGTCAGCCGGTGGTCCAGGTCCGGTGCCCACACCTTCCACACCGCGGCGGCGTCGTAGCCCAGCTGCGCGCCCCAGTCCTGCTGGACGACCGTCACGGGCATGGCCAGCTGCGATCCGGCGTCCAGGTCCGCCTGGTCGTGCGTGATGTCGATGCCGGCCGAGGCCCGGTAGTCCGCGACGATCGACACCACCGCCGCGGCGCTCGCCCGCAGGTACTCGCCGCGGACCTCCTGCGGCAGGGCGGCGGGGTCGTTTGCCCAGGCGTCGAGGAACGAGCCGAAGAACGCGTCCGCGCTGCCTGCGATCATCGCCTCCGGCAGCCCTGGGGGCTGCGCCATGAGGAAGAGGTGGTAGCCGACCGCCGCCGGGGCGCCGCGCAGGACGTTCCACATGTCGAGGGTCGGCACGATGTCGAGGATGCCCAGGTGGGTGAGGGTCTCGGGGTGGTCCAGTCCCGCCCGGAAGGCGACCAGGGCGCCGCGGTCGTGGCCGACGAGGGCGAAGCGCTCGTGGCCGAGGGCCGCCGCCAGGGTCACGACGTCGGCGGCCATGGTGCGCTTGGCGTACACGTCGGGGCCGGTGGCCGCGGGCTTGCCGCTGGCGCCGTAGCCCCGCAGGTCGGGACAGATCACCGTGTGCCCGTCGGCGAGCCGCTCGGCGACGTGCCGCCACATCAGGTGGGTCTGGGGGAAACCGTGCAGCAGCACGACCGGACTGCCGCTGCCGCCGACGGCGGCGGCCAGCTCCACGCCGTCCGCACCGGGCAGGCGGACGTGGTCGAAGCCGGGAACGAAGTCGGGAATGGTGAGCGTCATGGGGGCCGCCTTTTCGGGGATGGGGGCTGACCGGACCAGCGTGGACGACGGCGATCAGCAGCCGATCAGTACGGTTGGGCGCAGCCGGCCCCCGGCGCGCAGGATGGGGGCATGCGAATCGACGTACTCGGTGCCGTGCGGGCCTTCCGCGACGACGGCAGCGTGGTTGACCTGGGCGGACCGCGCCATCGCGAGGTCCTCGCCCGGCTCGTCGCCGCCGAGGGGCACCTGGTCACCACCGACCACCTTGTCGAGGACCTGTGGAGCGATCCCCCGCCCCGCGCCCTAGGCGCTCTGCGTACGTTCGTCGCCGCGCTGCGCCGCGCCCTCGAACCCGACCGGCCACCGCGCGATCCGCCGCGCCTCCTCCTCACCGAAGGCCCCGGCTACGCGCTGCGCCTGCCGCGCGAGGACGTGGACATCCACCGCTTCCAGGACACCCTGGCCCGGGCCCGGCGCCACCCCGACGCGGTGGGCGACCTGACCGCGGCACTCGCGCTCTGGCGCGGACCCGCCTACGCCGAGGTGACCGCCTCCGGATGGGCCCAGCGCGAGCGGACCCGGCTGGAGGAGCTGAGGCTGGAGGGGGTGGAACTGCGCGCCCGCATCCTCCTGGACGGCGGGGAGGGAGCCGATCTCGTCGCCGAACTGGGCGCCCACGTCGCCGAACACCCGTGGCGCGAGCCGGCCTGGGAGCTGCTGGCCCGCGCACTGCACCGCGCGGGCCGCCAGGCCGACGCGCTGGCCACCCTGCGCCGCGCCCGCACGATGCTCGCCGACCAACTCGGGCTGGACCCCGGTGGCGACCTCCAGCGCCTGGAGACGGACCTCCTCACCACGCCCGCGCCCCCCGCGTGGAGCGGCCCCGGTGTCCGTCTCGGCCCGCGCACCACCGTGGAGCTGGCCCGTACCCTCGCGCTGGCGGGCGGCGACGCCCTCGTCCACTCGCGGCGCGAGCGCCTCGCCGCCATCCAGGCGGCCCGGCGCACAGGGGACCTCCCCCTGACCGCCCGGGTCATCGGCGCCTACGACGTACCCGCCCTGTGGAGCCGGGCCGACAACCCCGAGCAGTCCCGCGCCGTCGTCGCGGCCGCCGAGCACACCCTCACCGCGCTGGGCCCCGACGCCCCCGCCGACCTGGCCGCCCGCCTCCTGGCCACGATCGCCGTCGAGAGCCGCGGCGCCGACCTGTCCCCGGCCGAGCTCACGCGCGCGCGGCAGGCGGCACGCCGGGCCGAGGCGCTGGCCCGCGGCCTGGCCGATCCCGCCCTGCTGGCGTTCGCCCTCAACGGGGTGTTCCTGCAGTCCTTCACCCGCCCCGGACTCGCGGCGCCACGCGACCGGATCGGCGCCGAGATCCTCGACCTGGCCACCCGGCACGAACTGGCGAACTTCGCCGTCCTGGGCCGACTCGTGCGCCTGCAGTCCGCCTCGGCCCTCGGCGACCTCGACGCCGCGGCCTCGCACGCCACCGCGGCCGAACAGCTCGCCGCCGCCACCGAGGCGCCCCTCGTCCCCGTCCTCACCGGGTGGTTTCGGGCCCGGGCCGCGGCCGCCCGCAGCACCGAACCCGGCGGACCGACCGCCGCCGCCGTCGCAGCGCACTACCGCGCCGCCGAGGACGCCCTCCGGGGGGCCGGAATGCCCGGGCTGCACCGCGGCCTGTTCCCGCTCGCCCTCCTGGGGCTGCGCCTGCTGCACGACCGGCCCGCGCCCACCGACCCGCACCTGGACTGGGGCCCCTACCGACCCTGGGCACGCCCCCTCGTACTGCTCGCCCAAGGCCGGGTCGAGGAGGCCCGTACCGCCCTGGGCACGGCGCCCGAACCACCATGCGACCACATGCAGGAGGCACTGTGGTGCCTGACCGCCCGCGCCGCCGCACGCCTCGGCGAGCGCACCGTCGCCGCCCGCGCCGCGGCCGCCCTGCGCCCTGCCCGCGCCGAGCACGCCGGCGCCGCCGGCGCCATGCTGACCCTGGGCCCGGTGGCGCGCTACGTGGCCGAGGCCACGGCCTGCGCCGAAGCGGGGGATCCTGCTCGCTGAGGCGTCCGATGGCGGCGGCGATGGCGACGCGCACACCCTTGCGCGGGCGTTGAGGGTGCAAGGGGCAGGGGCGTCATCCCTTGGTGTCCAGGCACCTCTTCTCGGTCAGCGGCGCGCCGGTGGGCCACGCGACGCCCTGGAAGGCCAGGTGGCCACGAGCGCCGTTGCCCCCGGCCACCAGGCGCACGATCGCCACCGCCTTGTCGTACGGGGTGCCGTTGCCGTCCAGGCAGATCCAACCGCTCGCTCCGGGCACCCGGTTGACGCCGTGCAGCCTGTTCCAGGCTTCGGCGATGTCCGCGAGTTCGGGTACGTGGCCCTTCTCCCGCACCCGGTTCACGATGCCGGTGATGGCTGTCAGCGCCGAGTCGTACATGGTGATCGTGCGCCCGTCGGACAGGTCGGTGGGGCCGATGTCGCCGGGCCGGTGCGCGGAGTCGTCCGCCAGCAGGCCGGTCAGGGTCGCGAGGTACTCGGGTGAGCCGCCGGTCGCGGGGGGCGCGGGCGTACGGGAGCTGCTCCAGGCGTCCGGGTGCGTGATGGTGGCGTATTCGACGGTCAGCCCCTTGCCCCGGGTGAGCGCGCCCCAGTCCAGGTCCGGGTCCAGGGCGATCGTCGAGGCGCCGGAGACGGTGACGAGCCGCAGGTGCCGGTCCCGGCAGCCGCGCGCGCCGAGTGCGTTGACGAGTTGGGCCATCGCGTCCGGGCGGCCGGCGAAGTAGACCGTGCGGGCTTCGGAGTCGCAGATGTTGTTGACCATCAGCTTGAAGTCGCTCTTCGTCACCTTGTCCGCGTTGTAGCGCTCCGGTCCGCTCGCAGCCCCCCGGGTGACCTCGGTGAACGCCTCGCGCAGGGAGCGCGCGTACAGGTCGCTGTCGCTGACGTCCTCGATGAGGAACGTCCTGCTCTCGTCCTCCCTCAGGTGGTGGTGCAGTGCGTAGGCCTGGTCGCGGTTGGACGGCACGATCTTCGCCAGGCCCGGATAGCGGCCGTTGCCGTTGTTGGCGAGGTCGGTGGCGGTGATCGGGCCGCCCACCACCGGTATGCCCATGTCCTTGGTGAGTCGGCTGATGGTGTCGGCGGTCTGCGTTTTGCTGAGGTTGAACCCGAAGACGACCCGCAGCCGATCCTGGGGGGAGGCGGCCTTCTCGGCGAGCCAGTCGGCGACCTGCCTGCCGTGGTCGAGGCCGCGCCCCGGATTGGCGAGGACGAGCCGGACGGGCACGTCCTCTTTGTCCACCTCGTTGGCCCGGTACTGCGCGAGGTAGGCGCCCTGGACCTCGCGCAGGAGCTGGGCCCGGCCGGCCCTGTCGTCCTTCGCCGGGGTCATCGGGATCATCAGCGCGATCGTGGCGTACGGCCTGTCGCCTTGTTCCACCCGGTCGTTGAGTTCTTCGATACGGGCCGATACGGGGGCGAGTTCGTCGATGAACGTATAGCTGCCGTCGCTGATGCCCACGCACTCGCCGCCCTCCTCGACCAGTTGCCCGTTGCCGCTCTGGCAGTACGCGGGCAGCTGCCACGTCCAGCAGATGCCCCCGATCGCACCGCCGGCCAGGACGAGGCAGACGAGTGCCGAGGTGTTGCGTACCGCGTCGACGAGGCCGGCGTTCCACAGCCGCCACGCGGCGAGGGCCACGGCCACGAGCAGTGCGCCGAACACGGCGAAAAGGAGCGGTGCGGGCCAGAACTGGGGAGTCGGCACCTCAGTGCCCCCTTTCGGTGATGGGGAGTTGGGGCACCCGCCGTCCGCCGGCGAGCTCGTGCGGCCACAGGGCGGTCGCGTTGACCGTGGCGGCGTCGTCGTCGTAGGCGATCTCGATGTTGCCGAGGAAGCTGCGCAGCCGGTTGTTCGGCCCCTCCGGGTCGTCGGTGTAGAGCGAGGCCAGCGTCGACTGGCTCCACAGCAGGTCCACCAGGTGTCCCAGAACGCTGTGCCGCGCGTCGGGCTGCGGGCCGCGGCAGGCCGTGCAGGGGACGTCCGGCGGTTCGGGCCGCCGTCGCGCGTATCCGTCCGGCGGCCGCGGTGCCGCGCAGATGAACTGCAGGTCGGCCAGCCAGCGCGGACGGTCCCCCTCCTCGAACATGGCGTGCAGCGCGGCGACGACCGCCGCGCGCTCACCGAGCGCCAGCGAGTGGTGCAGGTAGGCGCTGCGCCCGACGCCCTCGCGGTCATGGGCGAAAGCGCTGTAGCGCCCGCGGGCAGCGGTGTGCAGCCGGGTCCAGTACGTGAGGGCCTCCTCCGCGTCCGGACCGGCGGCCTCCGGGCTGCACCGGGTACGCAGCCGGTGCAGCAGCAGCTCCCGCAGCACCCGGTCGGCGACCACGGGTACGAATCCCCCCTCGCCCGCCCATCGGGACCGGGACCAGTGCTCCTCCCGCAGGAAGTCCCGTATCCGGCCCTCCACGCCGTCCGGGGGCGCGCCGCCGGGTGCCGGAAGGTCGGCCACGTCATCGAGGCGCAGTGCCACGGCCCACGGCAGCAGGGGCTCGATCAGCCCCCGGTCAGGGACGAGGAAGTGCAGCAGGACGTCGGCGACGTGCCTCTCGCCCGCGGTGCCGGCCGGGGGCAGGGCGAGCAGGGTGGGGCCCAACTCGTGCGGCGTGCACTGGTTGAGCCTCCCCGAGCCCCTGAGGCGCAGGTCCTCCTGGGCCGCCGTGATCAACGGCCATGCCAGACCCCCGCGTCCGGCGCTGATCTGCTCGATCAGGTTGGGCAGTCCCCGCGGGGCGCGGTTGCCCAACGCGGTGGCGATACCGCCGGCCTCCATGGCCGGCGCCCTGAGCCACACCTGCCATGCGTTCACGTCCTGGGTGTCCGGACTGCGCCAGTCGAGCTGGTCGATCTCCGCTGCTTCCAGCGGCATCCGGTCACGTACGCTCGCCGCCCGGCTCGGCGGACCGAGACCGGCGCAGACGATCACCGGTCGTCTGACGCGCCCGCCTTGGGCGTTGTTGTGTCCGGCGGCCTGTGCGTACGCGGTCAGGAGCAGGCTGAGCAGGCGTTCACCGGTAGGGGTGTGGGTGTCGTCGAGGATGATCAGTGGCAGTGGCCATATCCGCAGGTGCCTGCGGTCGTAGTGCGCGTCCATGTCCGCGAGGAAAGCGGCCGCCAGCCGCTGCTCGAGATCGTTTCTGGCCTGTGCGGGAAGTTGCTGGCGCAGGCCCATGACATAGTCCAGGAGCTTGCCGATTCCGGCGCCGGCTATGCCGTCGAGCTGCCCGTCCCACCACCTCACGGCGGCCGCGTCGGGCTGCCCGCCACCGCCCCCGCCCCCGAACGCATCGCCGACCACCTGCTGGAGCAGCCCCGTCAGGGGAGTGAGCCCGGGAGCGATCCAGCCCAGCAGCGGAACCAGCTGCTGGGCCAGGGGCTTGAAACGGGCCCGCACGCTGGCCCCGTCGGCGTTGTCGTCAAGAGCCTCCTCCAGCGAGCGCTGCAGCTGCACGAAGTGGCGCTGGCGCATGGCGCCCGCATCGTCGTCCCGGCTCTGCGGGACGTCCTCCAGGGTGGCGGCGGCGAGCAGTCCGTAGGTGAAGCGCGGGAACTCCATCCGCCCGAACCTGCCCGCCGGTGCGTTCAGTTCGTGGACGAGCCACGCCAGGGCCGCGAGCGGGCGTGCGGCGATCAGCCCTGTCTGCGGACCCGACGCGCTCAGCGCCGGGTCCGCGTCGCGGCGCGGCCACTTGGCCACGTGCAGACGGTTGACGTAGGTGTCGTGGAGCCGCTGGCACACGGAGGTCTTCCCCGTACCGCGGCCCCCGTAGATCCGCAGCACCGGGCCGCCCCGGGGATAGGCCGGAGCGACGCCCCTGCCCCGTGCGTCCAGGCCCACAGCCCGGGGCACGAAGGATTCCAGCACCTTTCCGTACCCGTGGAGAATCCGCTGCCCCGCATCGCTCGGCGCGCCATGTGCCATCTGTGCCCCCGTGGAGAATCCGCTGTGCACGCGGTGTACGGATGTGCCGCACGACGGCGTGCGGGACTGTCATGGCCACCTCCCCACGTTGCCGTTGGGGAAACCCCTGAGCGGGACGGGGCGTACAGGCAGCGGGGCTTCCCGCGATCGGGCCCTACGCAGGAGGCCGGTTCCTTGCTTCCGTCACGTATGCGTTCCCGGAAGGTTTCGACCTCGGCGAAGGGTGGGAGCGGCACAAGCGCCTCTGTGCCGTGCTGCACTGGTTCACTCCCCTGCGCCGGCGCCCGGTCGCGGTGGTCCGGCGGAGTCCTCGATCGAGCGAGCCCGGGCAGGTCCTGTGCCGATCGGCACAGCGCCACCACGACTTTCGGCAGTGGGCTTCGGACAGGGGTTTCCCCTGCCGGCCGGCCGTTGCCATGATCCGGCTATGGGCAACCGACCTCACCCGCGTACCAGGCGCGCTGCCGCGGCAACCTCCCGGGCGGTGACCGGGTGGCGCTTCGACAGGGACCGACTGGTCGCCGCTGCCGCCCACTTCGCACCCGGCGCCCCGGTGCGGGACCACCCTTAGAACTCCTTCTCGGATCCGATGGGGGTCGCCGCGGCCGAGGACGGGCTCCGCGGAGGCGGGGCGCTTCGTACGCTGGAGGCCGACCGCGGGGATGTCGCGAGCGCGCGATGGCGGGCGACCGTGCCCGCCGGGGCCTCTTCGCGCTCCCGGTGCCTTCACGCCCGTAGGGGGAGAGTGTGCGCGCTTCGAGTTCCGCCCTCAGTCTGGTCAAGGTCCAGCAGGCGGCTCCCGGCCTGGTGGACCACTTCCAGCAGGCCGGGGTCAGTTTGGAGAAGAACGCGCTGCTGGGTGAGCGCGCGTGCGTGTACCTGGTGCTGGATCGGTCGGGGTCGATGCGCCCGTACTACAAGGACGGCACCGTGCAGCATCTCGCCGAGCAGGTCCTGGGGCTGTCCGCGCACTTGGACGACGACGGCAGCGTCCCGGTGGTGTTCTTCTCCACCGATGTCGACGCCACCGCCGAGTTGGACCTGCACAACTACCCCGGCCGTATCCAGGCCCTCCACGAGGGGCTGGGCCACATGGGGCGCACCAACTACCACTGGGCCATGGACGCCGTCCTGGACCACTACCTCGCGCGCGGTGACCGCCTTCCGGCCCTGGTGGTCTTCCAGACCGACGGCGGGCCGAGCAGCAGGGCGGCCGCCGAGCGGTTCGTGTGCAAGGCCGCGCACCTGCCGCTGTTCTGGCAGTTCATCGCCTTCGGCGACCCCGACGACAACGAGTTCGCCTTCCTGCGCAAGCTCGACGACCTCGCCGTCCCGGGCAGGCGCCCGGTCGACAACGCCGGGTTCTTCCACGCCGGCAAGGACCCGCGTGCCGTGGGCGACGCCGTCCTCTACGACCGCCTCCTGGGCGAGTACCCCCGCTGGCTCGACGCCGCCCGCGCCGCCGGCATCGTCGTGTAGAGCGCGGGGCCCGGTTCGGCCGCCACGGCCCTCATGCAGCGAACCGGCTGAGTACGACCGGCCGCGCCGCTCTGCGTACGCGAGCGGTTCCCCGGTACGCCGCGTCCTCGCCGGCGTGGAAGAACCCGGCGCCCCCACCGCACTGAACGCGGTACGTGGCGGTCACGGCGGCGATCGGCGGGCCGGCGCTGACGGTGGCCGAGACCGCGCCCACGGCGCGGTGCCGTAGTCGTTCTCAGCCGACTGGAGCCGGCACCGCCGACGGCTGCCACTCGCGCCTGAGCAGCCCGAACACCCACGAGTCGGATACGTCGCCGTTGACGATGCAGTCCTCCCGCAGCGTCCCCTCCCGCACGAATCCGACCTTCTCCAGCACCCGGCCGGACGCCGCGTTGCGCGTATCGGCCTCGGCCTGCACCCGATTCAGGTCCAGTGTGTCGAACGCCCACCGCAGCACGGCGTGCGCGGCCTCCGTCGCGTAGCCCTGGCCCCACATCGCCTCGTCGAGGGCGTAACCCAGCGACGCGCTGCGGTAGTCCGGGTCCCATCCGGTCAGACCGCACCAGCCGACGAAGGCCCCGTCAACAGCGCGGTCGATGGCCACCCGCGCCCCGGTGCCTTCCTCCGCCATCGTCCGGCACATCGCTATGAAGCGATCGGCGCGGGCCCGTTCGGTCCACGGCGGGGAGTCCCAGTAGCGCATCACGTAGGCGCTGCTGTGCAGCGCGAAGAGGGAGTCCGCGTCAGCCTCGGTGAAGGGGCGCAGTCGCAGGCGGGCGGTGTTCAGTACGGGGGTGGCCAAAGTCATGCGCACCATCTTGTGTCCTCGGGGGCGAACAGACCACCGAATATCCGAACCGCTTGGGGAGCGGCGCCCCCTCAGCGTTGCGCCTTCAACTCCCGTCCGCCGGCCGGTGCTTGACCTCAACCTTGGTTGAGGTACGAGAGTCGTGTCATCGAACGGCGAGATGAGGAGATTCGATGACGCAGCCCAGGATCCTGGTGACCGGCGCGACCGGAAAGGTCGGCGGCGCGGTGGTGGCCCGACTGCACGCGGCGAACGTGCCCGTGCGGGCGCTGGTACGACGGGAGGCGGACTTCCCGGAGGGCGTGCAGGCGGTACGCGGCGATCTCGGCGATCCCGCGTCGCTGGACGCGGCGCTGGAGGGGGTCGATTCGGTCTTCCTGGTGTGGCCGTTCCTGAGCGCCCAGGGCGCGTCGGACGTGGTCGACGTGATCGGGAAGCACGCTCGACGGGTGGTGTACCTGTCGTCCGCCGGGGTCGGGGACGGGAAGGAGGAGCCCGGCGAGGCGATCACCATGTTCCACACGGAGTTGGAGCGGCTGATCGAGGCCTCGGGCCTGGAGTGGACGGCGCTGCGGCCCACCGGGTTCGCGGGCAACACGCTGGGCTGGGCGCAGGAGGTCCGTACCACCGGTACCGTACGGGCGCCGCTGGCGCGGCTGGCCCGCCCGCTGATCCACGAGGCGGACATGGCCGCGGTCGCCGTCCAGGCGCTGACGACCGACACCCTGCTCGGCGCCCGCCCCCTGATCACGGGCCCCGAACTGGTCACCCAGGAACGGCAGGTGGCCCTGATCGGCGAGGCGATCGGGCGGCCGGTGCGCTTCGAGGAGATCTCGCTGGACGAGGCCGCCGAGCAGATGAGGGCCGCGGGCTATCCGGCAGAGCTGGTGGCGGCCATCGTGCCGGCCCAGGCGGAGATGCTCGGCAACCCGGAGCCGGTCAACGATGAGGTGGAGCGCATCACGGGCATCCCGGCCCGGTCCTTCCGGGAGTGGACGGTGGACCACGCGGCGGACTTTTGCTGAGAGGACGCCAGTCCACGGTGGCGTAGGCGACTGGGACACCGGATCTCGGCGCCGCCGCCCGTACGCGTGGCGCTGAGGTCGAGTCCTCCGATGGCGGGGCGCCCGGGCGGCGGCTCCACGGACCCGTCGGCCTCTCAGCGGCGCCAGGCGCCGGGGCCCCGGTAGGACGGGTGGGGCCAGTTCGGGCGTTGCGGGACCGGTGCGGATGCGGTGGACGGGCGGGCACGTCGCGCGCGGGTGAGCAGGACTGCCGTGAGCGCGGCCAGTTCGGTGGCATCGGGAGTGCCGCGTTCCACGGTGAACAAGGGGTGCGCGGGGCGGTGCGGGGAGGTGGTCAATGCGTCTCCTGTACAGGTGGTTGCCGTACTCGCGTTCCGGTACCGGGGCATGCTTCGTGCTGGTCGGCATGTGTGCTTGCGGGGCCTTGGCCTGGTCGGCGTAACGTGATCGTGCGACCTGGGACACCCGGTGCGGCCTCAGCGTGCGGGCCCCCGCTCCACCAGCGAGATGGTTCGGGGCCGAAGCCGACGGCCCGTGCCTGCTCGTCCGGCCCGCGGCGTGCTTCCTCGTGGCGGTTGCGCACCTGTGCGGTACGCGTGGCAAGATCCGGCCTTTCGGCGAGCCGGGGCAGCGGCGGGCCGGTGGCCGGCTCGGTGGCGAGGTTCATCTGAGTACTCCTCGGAAGAGTTCAGGAGTGCACGTCAGAACCAGATGTAGGCCCTTCACCTCTACTTCTTCTACACCGGGCGGAAGCGGAATGCCTCCGGCCGCCGAATCGGAATTGAGTCGTCCGCTGTCAATCTGCTGCCACCGCAGCACCCTGACATGCGATCACCCTGGTGGCAGGAGCCACGAGCGACAAGAATCTTATTCATCGGGAGGCGCTCACCGGGAACACGGAGAGCGTCACGAAATTTCGAAGTGACATTCCGGAGAACCGGTGTCCTTCGATGTATCGGAAAAACTATTCAGGGAGTCTCTTCATGAAGGTCAGCGTTCTGCGCAGAGGTTTCGTCGCCACCGCCGCCATCGCCATCGCCATGGTGCTCGGCGCGCCGGCCGCGGGCGCGGCCACGGTCGCACAGTCGGCTGGCGACCGGACTGCGCAGGCGACTCCGGCAGCACCCGGCGACCCCAGCTGGGACAGCATCACGCCGCCGCCGGGCGACCCCAGCTGGGACTGACCCGGCGCGCGCAGGCAGCCGCCGCAGCCGCGAAAGGCCCGGCACCGGAATATTCGGTCTGGGCCTTCGCCCTGCCGCGTGGACGCGCGTCGGCCGAATGGGCGTCACCGTCCGGATATCGGTCGCTCTTTCATTGGGAACCCCCTCGTTCCCGTTCTTCGGATTCGGGGAATTCCTCGCATGATTCTTTCCGGAGAGCAGGCCCGGAAAGACGGGGAAGTATCCACTGATTTCTTCATCATGACGCGGTGCGGCGGGCGCGGCCTGGACGGGCGCGGCCTGGACGGCCACAGCCCGGCCGCGGGGGGCTATGGCGCAGCCATATCGGATCAGGCCCGCAGGAACGCCAGGACCGCGAGGACACGGCGGTGTGTCTCATCCGCCTGCGGGAGGTCGAGCTTCGCCAGGATGTTGCCGATGTGTTTGCCCACCGCCGCCTCGGAGACCACGAGTTGACGCGCGACCGCGGTGTTGGACCTGCCCTCGGCCACCAGGGCCAGCACCTCGCGCTCACGGGGCGTGAGGCGCTCCAGCGGGTCACGGCGGCGGCGCAGCAGCTGTCGGACGACCTCCGGGTCCACGACCGTGCCGCCCCCGGCGACCTCCAGGAGTGCCGACTGGAACTCCTGGACCTGGCCGACCCGGTCCTTGAGTAGGTAGCCGACACCGGATCCGTCCCCGGAGTCGAGGAGCTCGGAGGCGTAACTGCGCTGTACGTACTGGCTCAGCACCAGGACCGGCAGCGAGGGCCGCGTCTCCCGCAGCCGCACCGCCGCGTGCAGCCCCTCGTGCTGGAAGTCCGGGGGCATCCGCACATCGGTGACGACGATGTCGGGGGTGTGCTCCTCGACGGCGGCCACCAGCGCCTGCGCGTCGCCGACCGCCGCGACCGCCTCGTGGCCGAACCGGCTGAGCAGGCCGATCAGGCCTTCACGGAGCAGCACACTGTCCTCAGCGAGGACTACACGGAGCGCTCGGTCGGCTCGCAAGGGATCTCCACACGCAGCAGGGTCGGGCCGCCAGCAGGGCTGGACAGGGTCAGTCTGCCATCCAGCACCGACACCCGGTCCGCAAGTCCTGTCAGTCCACTGCCCTGTTGGGCCGCCGCCCCGCCGCACCCGTCGTCCCGTACCTCGAAGGTGAGCCATCCGCCGGCGTGCCGGCCGACCACCTCGGCGCGTCGCGCACCGCTGTGCTTGGCGACGTTCGCCAGCGCCTCGCAGACCACGAAGTAGGCGGCGGCCTCGACGGCTTCGGGCAGCCGCTGCGACAGGTCCACCGAGACGTCCACCGGGATGACCGACCGGTCCGCGGCGTCGGCGACGGCCGCACCCACCCCGAAGTCGGCAAGTACCTTCGGGTGGATGCCCTGGATCAGCTCCCGCAGCTCGGCCAGTGCCTTGCCGGCCTCGTCGTGGGCCTTGGCGAGCTGATCGGCGAGAGGGCCGGGCGGGGCGTCGAGACGGGCCAGTCCGAGCGCCATGGTCAGGGCGACGATGCGCTGCTGGGCCCCGTCGTGCAGATCGCGCTCGATCCGGCGGCGCTCCGCTTCGAAGGCGTCGACCAACCGGACGCGGGAGCGCGCGAGTTCGGTGACCTTCTCCCCCAGGTCAGCCTCCTGGGGGACGATGAGAAGGCGGGCGAGTTCGGCGCGGGCCACCGCCACGGCGCCGATCACGTAGCCGCTGACACCGAAGAGCAGCAGGCCGACGACGGCGACGGCGAACGCCTCGGGCCAGCTGGTCACCATCCACATCTTCAGTACGGGCGCCTCCTCGCCGTCGCCCACCGTCGCCATCAGGACCGGTGTCGCCACCAGCCCCGCCGGCACACCGAGCACCATGGCGAACGCCAGCAGATCGAACGGCCACAGGACCGTGGCGAACGCCAGCGTGTACCCGAGCTCCCGCCAGGTCGCTTGCTCACGGAACCGGGTACGCCCCCAGGCCAGCAGCCCCGGCTCGTCCGGCACCCGGTGCGGCGTGGGCGCGGGCCGCCGGTCGACCAGGCGCAGTCGCCGCCGCTCCAGGGCCCCCACCGGCAGCCCGGACAGGGCGAGCAGCGCGAGCAGCGGCAGCCCGATGAGCACGACGGCCAGAGCGCTGCCGACCGCCGCACCGAGCACGATCGCCAGCAGCACCAGGATGCCGACCGGGGCGCTGCTCAGGAGATAGCCGGCGGCCCGCCAGGGCCAGGCGGAGAGCAGGTAGCCGGAGCGGGGCAGGGCCTGCCACACGTTGAGTGAGCGCATGGGCTCACCGTAGAAGGCGGTTCTCTGCCGGAGCCATCCCCCCGGGCGCCGGCCTTCGTGCTCCTCGGTTACGGCATGGGCTTGGGGCCGGGTCCGTGACGGCGGGAGCACCCGTGCAGTGTCTTGCCACCGCAGCCTCTTGCCATCCGACGCTGATGACTTCCCAGGTCACGGACTCGAAGAATGGTTCGACAGGAGGCTGTGGCAATCCCGCCGGCCCTACCGACAGCAGTACACGGCAGTGAGTGGGGGACTCATGGACTTTCAACTTCTGGGCCCGGTGGAAGCCAGACAGGGCGAGCGGCGCATCTCCATGTCGGGGTCGAAGGTGCACACCGTGCTCGCCGCCCTGCTGCTCGCCCGCGGCGGGATCGTCACCGACGACCGGCTGAGTGCGCTGTTGTGGGGGTGGGAGCCGCCCGCGACGATGGGCGCGCAGATCTACACGTACATCTCGCGGCTGCGCAAAGTCCTCGGTCCCGACGTGCAGTTGGTCCGCCGCCCACCGGGCTACCTCATCCTCACCAACGACGCGCGCCTGGACACCGCGGAGTTCGAGCGACTCGGCCGGCTCGGCCAAACGGCGCTGGCCGAGCGGCGCTACGAGGACGCGCACGAGCTGCTGCGGGGGGGCGCTCGCCCTGCACGCCGCGCACGCCGCCGCCCGGCACTTCCCGGACGGGCAGCTGTACGCGAACCTGTGCCACGCGGACGGCACGCCCAAGGACCCGGCCGAGATTCTCGTACGGCTGCTGATCCTCCTGGACAACGCGGCGGGCGACCTCCAGCTCGACCCCCTGCTGCCGGGCAGTGCCACGGTCGCGGTGCTCGTCACCGCGCGGGCCCGGCTCTGCGCCGTGTCCGGTTCGCACACCCTGGCGTGCGAACCGATGGCACGGGGCGAGTCCCTCGCCCTGCTCGCGGCGGTCGCCGGCCTGCGGCGGATCGCGGTCGAGCCCGAGGCCGCCACCGCCATCGCGGATGCCTGCGGGGGGCTGCCGCTGGCCCTGCGGGTCGCCGGCGCCAGGCTCGCCTCCCGACCGCACTGGTCGGCGAAGCGGCTGGCGGACCGGCTCGCGACGGAGGAGACACGTCTGCACGAACTGCGCTTCGGCGACCTCGACGTACGGCGGTCGGTGCTGTCCTCGATGCGCGGATTCAGCGCCCGGGAGCATGACCTCCTCGCCGAGTTGACGGCGCTCGGCCGCGGGGTGTTCCCCGCGGTCGCGGCGGGGCGGCTCGTCGGCATCCCGGAGCAGGCGGCGGAGGACTTCCTGGAGCGGCTGACCGATGTCTCCCTGCTGGAGATGGCGGGCGTGGACGCGTCGGGGCTGCCGCAGTACCGCTTCCACGAGGTGGTGCTGGTGTTCGCCCGCTCGCTGGTGGGCGCGCGCTGTTGAGCCCGGACGGCGGCCTCGCAACGTCCTGCCCGGGCAGGACGTTGCCAGCATGTACGGGGCGGCCATCAGTGAACCGACCCGGAGGGTATGGCCAGGCATACCCCGAAGACTCCGTCCTGCCCTGCCGCACAGGAGGGCCGACACTGATTGAGTGGACATATGAGTAACGATGCGATCCAGTTGCGCTCTGTGAGTAGGCATTACGGGTCAGGTGGCGGCGCGGTGACCGCCCTGGACCAGGTCTCGCTCTCCTTTCCCCGGGGCACCTTCACCGCTGTCATGGGACCTTCCGGCTCCGGCAAGTCGACGCTGCTGCAGTGCGCGGCCGGCCTCGACCGGCCCACTTCGGGCTCGGTCACGGTGGGCGGGACCGAGCTGACGAAGCTGAGCGAGACCAAGCTGACGCTGTTGCGCCGCGAGCACATCGGCTTCGTGTTCCAGGCGTTCAATCTGCTGCCTTCGCTGACCGCCGAACAGAACGTGGCGCTGCCTCTGCGCCTCGCGGGCCGCAGGCCCCCGAGGCGCAGGGTGCGCGAGGTGCTGCAGCAGGTCGGGCTGGGTGAGCGGGCCGGACACCGGCCCTCGGAGATGTCCGGCGGCCAGCAGCAGCGGGTCGCCCTCGCCCGGGCGCTGATCACGCGCCCCGAGGTGCTCTTCGCCGACGAGCCGACCGGCGCGCTGGACTCGGGGACCAGTCGCGAGGTGCTGACCATGCTGCGCGGCATGGTCGACAACGAGGGCCAGACGATCATCATGGTCACCCATGACCCGGTGGCCGCCTCCCATGCCGACCGCATCGTGTTCCTGGTCGACGGCCGGGTCAACGGCGAACTCGTCGGCGCCTCGGCCGAGGACATCGCCGCCCGTATGACGAAGCTGGAGACCGTGCCGTGCTGAGCATCGCCCTGCACACCCTGCGGACCCGCTGGGTCACCTTCGTCGGCAGCTTCATCGCACTCGCGCTCGGGGTCGCGCTGATCGCGGTCATGGGTCTCGCCCTGGCCTCGTCCCTCGACGCACCCCAGCGCGAGCCCGAGCGGTTCGCCGCCGCACCGGTGGTCGTCGAGGGGGCGGACACTCTGCGGGTGCCCTCACCGATCGGCGACCGGGTCAAGAAGCTGGCTCATCCGCGGCCCGTACCCCCGTCCCTGGTCGAGGAGTTGGGCGAACTCGGCCGTACGGTCGAGGACCGCTCGTTCACGGTGCGGGCCGATGGCGCCCCCGGTGACCTGGTGGGTCATCCCTGGTCGACAGCCGCGTTCGCTCCGTACAGGATCGCCCAGGGGCGTGCGCCCCGGGCCGTCGACGAAGTGGTGACCACCGGCGACTGGGCTGCTCCCGGGCAGGAGTTGAGGACGGCCACGGGCACGGTGAAGGTCGTCGGGACCGTCGCGGGGCTCGGCTTCGAGGACGCCGTCTTCTACACCGATGCCCGGGCCGCCCAGCTCTCGCCCCGGACCGACCGCCTCGTGGTGGATGCGGACGCAGCGGCCGTACGCGGCAAGGCGGCCGGCACCGAGGGGGTGCGGGTCCTCACGGGCGACGACCGCAGGCTGGCCGACGCCGCCCCGGACCGCGACAGTGAGGCGCTGGTGGCCATGAACGCGATGTTCGGCACGGCCGGCGGTGTCACCGGGTTCGTCTCGGTGTTCGTGGTGGCCTCGACCTTCGCGTTCGCGGTGGCCCAACGGCGCCGCGAGTTCGGTCTGCTGCGCACCGCCGGCGCCACACCGGGACAGATCCGCCGGATGGTCTTCGCGGAGGCCCTGCTGGTCGGGGTGCTCGCCTCGGCCGCCGGCTGTGTGCTCGGCGCGTACGGTGCGCCGAAGCTGGCCCAGTGGGTGGTGGACGGCGGTATCGCACCGCGCTGGTTCAAGATCGGCGACTACACCTGGCCGTACCACATGGCCTTCTGGACGGGTCTGCTGGTGGCGCTCTGCGGCGTGGTCGCCGCATCCTGGCGGGCCGGCCGGACCGGCCCCGCGGAGGCACTGCGCGAGGCATCCGTGGACGCCAGGACGATGACCTGGGGGCGGTGGATCTTCGGCGCGGGGCTGCTGCTGACCGGTCTGGGGATGCTGGCCTTCACGCTGTTCACCGAACCGGTCGATCTGCTGCACCGCAAGACGTACATCAGCCGCCCGATGCTTCTGATCACCGCGTGCGCACTGCTCGCGCCGGTCCTGGTGCGTCCGCTGACCAGGTTGATCGCCTGGCTGCCGGCTCAGCTGCCGGGCGCCGGCGGCATGCTGGTCCGGGAGAACGCGGCCGCCGGAGTGCGGCGCACCGCCGCCATCGCGGCACCCGTCCTGGTCACCGTGGCCCTGGCGGGGTCACTGCTCGGGGCCACGGCCACGCTGAACGCGGCGAAGGCCGCCGAAGCGCGGCAGCAGAACACCGCCGACTTCATGGTCTCCGGCGGCGGCGACGCGGGCTTCGACGCGGCGGCGCTGCGGCGGATGCGAGAGGTCCCCGGAGCCCGGATCTCGGCCAGCGCGGAGAGTGCCGTGTTCGTACTGGAGGAAGGCGTGGCGCTGATCAGGAGCGATGCCCGGGCGGCGGACCCCGCCATGCTCGCCCGCACCACCCGCCTCCCGCTGGCCGCGGGCAGGGTGAGCGACCTCGACGACGACTCGATCATCGTCAATGAGGAGTGGGCGCAGCACACCGTCGGGCAGAGCGTGGACGTCTGGTTGGGCGACGGCAGCAAGAAGTCGCTGCGGATCGCCGCGGTGATGCACATCGGCACCGGCGACAACGGCGTCTACGTCACTCCGCGCAACGCGCCGGGCGCGAGCGTCGACGAGGTGGGCGTGAAGCTCGACAGCGGGGCGGACCCGGCCGCGGTGGCGGCGGGACTGCGTTCGGCCGTCAAGGAGACGGGCGGCTCCGTTTACACCAAGGACCAATGGGTGCGGGCCACTTACCCGCAGACCAACTCGACGACGCGCGTCGGCTTCATCCTGGTTCTCGGCATCGCCCTCCTCTATACGGCGATCGCGCTCGCCAACACCCTGGTGATGGCGACCTCCGACCGGGTGCGCGATCTCGCGGTGCTGCGGCTTGCCGGCGCGACCAAGGCACAGGTGCTGCGGGTCGTGGCGGCGGAGTCCCTGATGGTCGTGGCGGTGGGCGCGGTGCTCGGCCTCCTGGTGGCCGGCCTGAATCTGGTCGGGATCTGGGGCGCCCTCGGCATCCTCCACGTATGGTCCCCGATCGTGCTGCCCTGGAGCACTCTGGGCGCCGCGGTGGGTGTCTGCGCCGTGCTGGCGGTGCTCGCCTCAGTGGCCCCGGCGGGGCTCTCGCTGCGGCACAGGCCGGTGGAGCTCGCAGGAGTACGTGAGTGACCTGCCGGGCGTGCGGGACGCGACGGGAAGGGGCAGGGCCGGGGGATCTGGTGCTGGTCCAGGTGGTTCTGGAAGGCGGTCGGCGGCCGTGGCGGGGGGTTTCTCGGGCGGCATCACGCGATCACAATGCTCGGGTGGCTGAACGTGTGCGTGTACGCGAGATCGATGACGAAGAGGGGCGGAAACTGCTGCGGATCATCCGCAGGGGCACCGGGTCGGTGCTGACCTGGCGGCGGGCCCAGACGGTGCTCCTGTCCGCGCAGGGCATGCCGGTGGCGAAGATCGCCGAGGTGTCGTTCACCAGCGACGACCGGGTCCGCGACGTGATCCGCAACTTCAACGCCGACGGCTTCGCCTCGCTCTACCCGAAGTACAAGGGTGGCCGGCCCAAGGTCTTCACGCTGCCCGAGCGCCGCGAGATCAAGAAGATCGCGAAGTCGAGACCGACCGAGCACGACCTGCCGCTCTCGACCTGGAGCCTGACCAAGCTGGCGGACTTCCTGGTCGCCGAGGGGGTGGTCGACGACATCAGCCACGAGGGCCTGCGCATCCTGCTCCGCGAGGAAGGCGTCTCCTTTCAACGCCTGAAGACCTGGACGTCCTCCCGCGACCCCGACTACGCGGTCAAGAAGGCCCGCGTCGAACACCCCTACGCGACAGCCGACGGCGAGGTCGTACCCGAGGCAGACGAGCCTGAAGTCATCTTCTGCATGGACGAGTTCGCCCCCCTCAACCTGATGCCCCACCCCGGGCGGCAGTGGGCCGAACGCGGCGGCCGGCACAAGGCTTCCGAGCGGGAGCCCCGCCGCAGGCGCCGGGCGACCTACCACCGCTACGGCGCAGTGCGGCACCTGTCCGCCGCCCTGGACCTGACCCAAGACCGGCTCTATGACCACATCAAGCCGGTCAAGAAGCACACCCAGCTCCTGGAGTCCTGCCGCTACCTGCGCAGCCTCTACCCGCCCGAGGTCCGCATCGCGATCGTCTGCGACAACTTCTCCCCCCACCTGACCACCAAGCGGCGCCAACGCGTGGGTACCTGGGCCGCGGCGAACAACGTGGAGATCGCCTACACCCCGACGAACTCCTCCCGGCTCAACCGGACCGAGGCCCAGTTCACCACCCTGCGCTACTCCACCCCCGACGGCACCGACCACGCCGACAACCGGCGCCTACGCACCGTCATCGACAGGGCAAACGTTGCCTGACGCAGCACTAGTCCTCCGGTTCCCAGGCGCGGAGCAGGTCGAACAGCCCGGCGTCTCCGCCAACGTGCAGGGAGGCGGCCGGAATACGGTCGTACAGGTAGATGACCAACTCGCTGGCCGTGCCCTGGACGGAGGCGCCGGCTGCGTCCGGGTCCTCGCCGGTCGCGGCAGTGGGCGCGGGGATGCGGATGCAACGGGCGCCGTCGCCGTCGACCGTGAGGCGCCAGGAGCGGCCCTCGGTGGCGTGGAAGTCGAAGGCCGTGGGCTTGTGCGGCCAGGGGCTCCGCGTTGCGCAGACGGTGAACAGGAACTCCTCCACACCGTCGAGTGCCACCTCGACCGGCAGCGGCTGCGGGGTGCCCCCGGTGAGCTGGACGTCGTACGTGTGCACCGCGGTCTCCTGGACCCGGTGCCGGGCGACACCGCCGGAGGTCTGCGGTGACTGCGACGCGGGCCACCACGTCCAGCAACCGCTCTCCGGTCCCGCCTCGCGCAGGGCGCTCAGCAGAAGCTGCGTCGACGCGGCCAGCCAGGCAAGCAGGGCCTCACGCTCCCGCGGCACTTCCAGCGCGGCACGCGCAGCGGCGGCCTCGGCCGGGGGCGCGTCGGCGGGCCCCGCACCGACGATGGCGGCCCAGAAACGGTCTCCCCCACCCAGGTGCTTCACCAGATCGAACAGCGTCCACCCGGGGCAGCTCGGCACCTGTGCGTCGAGACCGGGCGCGGCGGCGACCGCGGCGCGGAAGGCGGTCGACCGTTCATCGATCAGACGCAGCAGGTCAGGGAACTCAAGATTCTTTTCCACGCCGACTGTCTACCACCGCACCCCGGTGACCGGACAGCGATTTCCACAGTCGCCGCCGGTCGGCCGTGCGGCGCGCCGTCGGCCCCTTCAATTGTCAGACCCCTGCGAGCGAAAGAGCGCAAGAGCGCAAGGAGTTGATGAAGGCACCCTCCGCGTGGGCGGGGTCGTCCTCGTGGCTTCGTCCACGCGATGCGACCCTGCTCCGGCGCGACTCCTCTGGTCAGGCCCACCCCCAGCATGTAAGGTTCACTATGGATTATCACCCATTACCATTCGGGGGGCGGCGGCAATGCCGGGCACCAGGATCAGCGAACTCGTGCGGATGTGGATCGACGGCTGGATCGTCTCGCGCGGCAGCTCGGAGCCGGTCGAGGAGCCGTGGGGATGGACGATCGACGTCGGACAGCCCAAGCACGTCGCCCGGCACGTGCTGCCGGAGCCCACCGAGGCCGACGTACGCAAGATCGTCGCCGCGACGAGCGCGCCCGGGACGTGGCTGAAGCTGTTCGCCGAGGACAAGTCGGTGCTGCCCTGGATCGGGCCGGGCTGGCGGCGCGACCTCCCCGGCTTCCTGATGACCCGCCACCTTGCACCGGAGCGCACCGGGATACCGGCCGGCTATACGCTCACCGGCTGGACCCGGGGCGGCGTCAGCCGCGTGCTGGTCCGTACGCGCGACGGGCATTTCGCCGCCCGCGGACAGGTCGCCCACAGCGGCGCCCATGTCGTGGTCGACCAGGTCGAGACCGCCGCCGAGCACCGGCGCAAGGGCCTCGGCGCCCTGGTGATGCGCACCCTGCACAACACCGCGTACGAGGCCGGCGCGAGGACGGGCCTCCTGGTCGGCACGCCCGAGGGCCGGGCGCTGTACTCCTCGCTGGGTTGGACCACGCACTCCCCGATGGCGAGCCTCTGGTACGAGCCGTCGGACACCGACCAGCAGTAACGCCCGAGATGTCGGGGCTCTCCGGTGATCCGAAGAGCCCCCCGCCGTCGGCTGTCGCGCCAGGGCCTGCCGGCCCGGGGTGATCTCCTCGCGAACGGCTCGCGGGTTCGACTCTCGGTGATCTTGCGGTACGCCGCACCGATGCTGGTCGCGGCGAACGGACCGTCCCCGTGGATGGCGGCGACCACGCAGCAGGCCCACGCCCAGATGCCGGCGGGCGGGCCGGGTTGACTCTCCTCGAACTGCTCGGGGGCCATGTAGGTCAGCGTTCCCGGTGTGCCGCCGGTGCGGGTGAGCCCGGTGCGGTCCACGATCGCCGCGATTCCGAAGTCGAGAAGGCACGGGCCGTCGCTGGTGAGCATGATGGTGCCGGGCTTGAGGTCCCGGTGGACCAGGCCCAGGTGGTGGATGGCGCCCAGCGCCGCCGCCAGTGCGAGGGCAAGGGCGCGCAGGGCCTGCGGGGCGTGGATCGGGCCTTGTTCGCGCAGGTGGGCGTCGAGGGGGCGGCCGTCGAGGGGGCGGCCGTCGAGGAGTTCCATGGCCAGGAGGGGCGGTCCGGTGTCCACTCCGGAGTCGAAGACGCGGGCTGTGTACGCGCCGGGAACCATGGCCAGCACTTCGGCCTCGCGCTCGAAGCAACCCAGGTGTCACAGGTACGGCCGCAAGTCCTTGGGGGGCCTCATGCGTCGGATCATCTTGTCGTTGCTGATGGTCATTTGCGTCTCCAGCTGCCTGGCGCCAACGCGGCAGGACGCCGCACCCACCCCATCGAGTGGTCGCGACGTTCGAGCGACAACGGTATCGACACCATCCTCCGCGCCTTCGACGCCTCCTTCTGGGGGCTGCAAAGCACGGGCCGGTCCGATGACGCGCTCCTAGCCGCGACCTCGTTGAACGGCGAAACCCTTCTGGCGATGGGGAAGATCGTCCGGGGAGGACGGAACCTGAGGCGTATCGCGGAGTCGATCTGTTCTCTGGAGTCCCAGGGTGATGCCAGAGTGAACCGCGACACCGTATGCGGCATGGCGCGCGAGGCGGACAACTAGAGCAACCTGCGCGTCCGATTCGAGGCAGAACAGACAGCCAAGCAGGCGCCACTCTCATCCCCGGAAGGTCTTCGACAGTTCACCGATCTGCTCGACGAGGTGGCAAGCGCCATCACGAACGGCGTCATCGCGCTCAAAGTGAAGTACTGCGACGAGCTGCCGTAGCAGCTCCGTCAGATCACAGTAGGACTACGACCAGCCCCACTCCGGCCGGTGGCGTGTCCGGTTTAAGGTGCTGGGTTAGTGGCGGATGCCTGCGTATGCGGCTGGGTAGGCGCCTCCCTCCGCCCCCGCCGCGCCGCCGACGGTCCACACCCGGCCTGTCGTGTCGGTTGCGGCTGCGTACAGGTAGGCCGCTCCGGGTGGTTGTTCGGTACGGGTGAGGAAGCCCTGGGGGCCGGGGGTGAGGACGTAGTTCCCGGCGGGGTTGACGGCGGGGTTCGACGTTTCGCCCACTGCCACCGGGGAGCCGGAGCTGTCGAAGACGATGTCGAAGAGCTGACCGGTCTCCATGGGGGTACGCACGGTGCGCCACGCGTCACCGTCGTAGCGCACGATGACGGGACGCCGCCACAGGTGGTTGTCCCTGGCGTGGCCGACGGCCCAGATCTCGTTCGCCGCGTTTACCTCGATGCCGTCGAACATCGCTTCGTTGAGCGAGGGCGGCAGGCTCTGCTTGGTCCACGAGGTGCCGTCGAAGCGCGATACGCCGTCGCCGACGGCGTGGACGACGCCGCCGGGGCCCGCCTCCAGTCGGGAGACCCAGGTGAGTCCGGTGCTCGCGGGCAGCGAGGTCCAACCGCCGCTTCCATCCGCCTCCCCACGAAACAGGGCCGAGTGGTAGTCCCCGCTCGTGTCGGCGTAATCGCCGTACACCCAGACCGAGCCGCCCGCGTCCACGTCGACGGCGGACAGTGACACCTCGCTCGCGCCTTGCGGGAACGGCAGCGTCACCTCCCTCCACGCGGTGCCGTCCCAGTGCTGGAGCAGCGCGCTGCCCTGATTGCTCACGGCGTCGATTCGGGTGCCGAGGGCCCACACCTCGTCGGGCGCGCCGACGGCGACGTCTTCCAGGCTGCCGTGGTCGGCGGGCTGCGGGAACGCCTGCCAGCCTGTGCCGGTCCAGCGCAGCGCCACCGGCGCGAAGAGGCGGGTGGCCGGGTCCCGGCGCCCTCCGACCGCCCAGGTCCCACCTCTGGCGCTCTCGACGTCGAACAGCACGCTGTTGGTGCTGTCCGGCGGACTGACGTCCTGCCAGTCGTGGGTGAGGGCGCTGGCAGGCGAGACGGCGGTGGTGATGACCGCGACCAGCCCGATGGCAAGGGCGGTGGCGGCGCGGGGCGGGGAAAGAGACATGAAGGGGAACCCTTTGGATCGGAGTAAAGGACGTGACGTGCTTGCTCTCCGTACCCTTCGATGCACCCAGCCACCAGAAGCGTTTCACCCGCGCAGGCGGCGGGGCAGGGGGACCTGTCCGGCCATGCTGCCCGGCACCGTGTTCCCGGGCTCCGCCGACGACGCTGCCGTCATCCGCCCGCCCCGGCCGCACACACCCGCCCATCCGCCGGCCACGTCACCTCTCGCCCACCGCCCTCACACGTCGTGAAGTCGGCGTACCACGGGTCGGTCCGTCGGCAGGGACTGTGATGCTCCACGGCTGCTGCCATCGGATCGCACGTGGCGAGATCACGGCAGAGGTTCTCGAATCCGATCAGGGCGGCCGGCAGTCATGCCGGTTTCGACAAGGCGATATCCATGACCGGCCCCCAATTTCCCTACAAGGAAAATTAGTTGGTCGACCATCGCCGCCAGAGAGCACTCATGCCCCCCGGAGACATACGCTCGATAGCAATCCACATGGAGCCAATCCACTCAAGTCGCCTTCCTTCGGTTCTTAGAATTCAAAAACAGTGGGAAGAACGTGACGTGCATCACGTCGGGATTGATGGAGTTGCGAGGATGATCAACTCGTGGAAGCCTCCCACCTCGGCAAACCAGAAATGAATTCGGCCTAAATTTCGTCGGCCGAAATCGAAGGATCTCATGTCTGTATCCAGGTTCACGCGTATGGTAATGGCAGTCGCGGGCGCTGCCGCAATGATTGCCGTTTCGGCGCAGCCGTCCGTCGCCGCAGAAAGCGGGGAGGTGGGAACCCTCTCGAACGTCACGGTCTACCAGGGCTCCGACATCGGCACCTCCGGTGAATACGTCATGGTTATCTGCGAGGGTCGTTACCCGACGTCCTCCGACATATTCCTGAGTGAGGGCGCGTGCAACAGCTCCGGAACGTTCCATGAGCTGGGTCAGATCTAGTGATCGCGACCTCTTGACACCATCCTCGATGGCCCGAGAGTGATCGTCAGCCCCGTTTCGATTCGAGAATATGCGGCTGACATTCGCCGCCCCGACGGTATCGCCACCGTCGGGGCACCCACGCGTAACACTCCCTCACCCGAGCCCAGGCGCCCGCTGAGGTTCACCGCGTCGGTACTGCGGCGGCGTCGCATACCCCAGAAGCCGGCCGAAGCGGTGGTTGCGGTGGAGCTCCGCCCAGCGGAAGGTCGCGTAGTAGGTGGCCGAGAACGCGGCGGTCAGCCACGATGTCGCCGTGGCGCTGTCCAGGGTGACGCCCAGGCGTAGGGCCTGGGTGAGGAGCCAGCCGGCGGCGATCGGGGCGAGGGTTCTGACCAGGGACAGCAGGTAGTTGTAGAGCACGTTTACTCCTTGGGCTGGCTGGCGATTGAGGCGGTCGCCCAGAACGTGACTTCTTCGAGGCGGTACAGAGCCGCCTGCTTCTCCGCGCCTGCGGGCAGCGCGGTGTGCAGGGACAGTGCGAGGTCCAGGCACGCGGTGTGGATGTCCTCGTGGGCCTGGCGGCGTTGGGGGGTGTCGGCCGGGTGGAAGACGAAGCGGCGGATGATGTCGTCCGCGCTCACCGGGCGTTCACTTCCTGCCGTAGGCGAGGGTGAAGAGGTGGGCCCAGCCCCGGGGTCCGATCGCCGGGTCGTGCCGGCTGCCCTGGGCTCGGAAGCGGGGGTGCGCGTTGTGGAACTTCGCGACGGCTTCCTGGGTGCGCGGGCCGTAGGTGTCGGCGAGGTCGCCGTCGCTGATCTTCAGGTAGCCGACGGCTCGCAGCGCCCTCTGCAGCGGCTTCGCCGACGGGCGGGACTTGCCCGGCGCGAGGCCGGTGGGGAACAGCGGCGGCGTGTACGGCTGCGGTCGGGGCGCCGGCTTGCGGGCGGGCATCTGCGGGTGGCGGGCGACCCGGGCGCGGAAGTCGTCCATGGTGAAGCCCCTCGGGTCGACCTTGCCGGGCTGCCACTCGCGGTGTCCGATCACCGACCGCTCGCTCCAGCCGTGCGCGCGGCACAGGGCGGCCGCCCAGCGCGCGGCGGCGTCGACCTGGGCCTCGGGCCACGGGTCCTGGCCGCCGCCCCGGTTGATCAACTCCGCGCCGTAGAAGTGCGGGTTGCCGTCGGTGTCGGCCTTGTCGTCGACCGGCAGGTCGCGCTCGGCGCGTACGGCGGCCAGGACATCGGAGTCGCCGCGGCCGGCGTGGCCGGGACCGCCCCGCCGCTCCCGCCCATCACAGCGCCGCCGGCACGGCCGCGTCCAGGACGGGCTCGTCGCTGATCGCGAAGGTCACCGTGAACTTCGCCGGATCCGAACCCGTCGAGTAGGCCGGCGCCCGGCTCGCGACCCGCACGGGGAAGACGTCCATCGACTTGGACGCCGGAATGTCGCCCTTGCGGAGGATGACGACGAACCCCTCCGTGTCCTTCGCCAGCAGCGTCTCCACGCTGTCGTCCAACTGGTCCTCGTAGAAGGTCAGCGACGAGGAGTCGGCCTTGTCCTCACCCGGAATGGACGTGGTGAGCGTCGTCCCCAGATCCGGGGTGTCGACAGGGGTGTTGGTCAGCGACCAGCCCGCGAAGTCCGCGATGGAATCGGACAGGTCCGTGGAGCCGGTCAGCTCCGTACGGCTGGGAACGTTCGCCGCCGCGCTGATCGCGTCCAGGAAGAACACCTTGGTCACGCCGCGGCGGATGAACCGCTTCTGGGTCGTACCCACTGAGATTGGCTCGCTTCCGGGGACCTGAACCCGGCGACACGACACGGCGGGCCCGTCCCCCGTCTGTCGCTGTGCGACTGGGGTCGGCCCGTACCGGCGGTCGGGCGTCCGCGAGAAACCTCCGCGGCGAGGAAGCGCGTCAACCGACAGAGCTGGACACCGTCAGGACGAACCGCTGCACGTAATAGTAGACCGCCCCCACGACAGAGGTCCCGTCCTCCTTCTCCAACTCCCGCCCGATCACCGCGTATCCGACCGGAGCGATCGCGTGCTGGAAGAGGCCACTGCCCGCGACCCGGCCCAAGAACGCCGAACGTACCTTGTCCGCCTGCAGACTCGCCTGCTCCGCCGTCGAACCCACCGACGTCACCTGCAGCAGCACCCGTGCATCGGCGTCCGCGTCACCGAACGGCGCCCCCTGCCAACTCGACTGCCCCAACTCGTAGAGCACGCTGTACGGGATGGCGTTACCCGTGGGCTGCGCCGAACCGGCCGGCGCCGTCCCGTACCCGCAGGAACGATTCGTCGCCGCGACCAGCATCGCCTGCACCGCGAGGGCGACCTGACGCCCGGAGACCGTCACAGGCCGTTACTCCTCAACCCGTTACCCCTACGCCCGCTCACCGCGCCCCACCCTCCGCCACGCCGCCCAACGCGGCGACGAACAACGGCCGCACCGCCTCCACCGCGGGCCCCACATGCGGATACGGAGACTGGTGATAAACGCGCCCCAAACTGTCAGGCCCCACGAACCCGTACTCCAACCACCGCGCCTGCGGCCGACTCATCCCCACCACCCCGCTCACCACCCCACCGGCGACAGACACCTCGTGCGTCCAGCTACGCCGATAGTCCCCGGTAGGCGCATTGGGCCCCGGCCGACCGGAGGCCTGCGCCTTGACGCGGGTCTCCAGCAGCATCGCGTAATGCCGCACCACGGCCACCGCTTCGGGCAGCACCATCGCGGACCGCCCATCGAAACGCGCGGCGATCTGGGCCGCGTTGGACGACACACCCCCGCCGGCCCCGATCACGCGACCACCTCCGGCGCCCCCTGACCAAGCGCCCACTCCCGCAGCAGCCCCAGCATGCCGCGGGTCATCTCGTACGGCCCACCGTCCAACAGGTCATGCCGTGCCAGCACGTGCCGCTCCAACTCCCTGGCATCGATGGCCGCGAGGAACGCCGCGGCGGCCGGTCCCGGGTCATGCGAGACGCCGATGGCGACCCGGACGAGCCCGTCGAACTCGCCCTGTCCCGCCGGGGATAGATGGAGAACAAGATCGACAGCCTGCCCAGCGCGCTGACGCAGGGAGTACCCGGACACCTGTCGTGAAACGTCCAGGCCATCTACCTCAACCCAACCTCCTACGGAACCACTGACGATCCGCACCCGACGCAGTTGATCATCCATACGCTCCAGCGTACGGAGGCACACGGACAACAGCCGCTGTTCACCGGCACAGCGGGAATCTGCATTAAGGGGATCTTGGGATCCTCTTGGCGGCCTTTCCCCCTGATCTCACCAAGCCAGCAGCCACCGGCTGACAGCCCGACCTCCATCACCACACCCCCGAAAGGAGGAGACCCGCGCCACCTCGGCCCGTGGAAACCGACGCCCCCGCAGCGCATGCGAAGACCCACCCCACAACAACAGGGGACAACCGGCCAATCAGCCGCTCACAGCGACGCTGTTACGACACAGAAGAATCGAGGCCAGCTCGGCGTTCCCACTCCGGAGCTTGCCGCTTCCGCAGCTTCCTCAACCGGGCCGGCCTCCGACGCATCCGCTTCCACGACCTCCGCCACTCCACCGCCACCCTGCTCCTGGAACAGGGCGTCGAACTCGTCGTCATCAAGGAACTCCTCGGCCACGCCCACATCGGCGTCACCGCCGACGTCTATGCCAACACGTCCGACTCCATCCGCAACGCCAGGCCATCGACATCCTCAACGTCACACTCGGCGGGGTCGCTGACCTCCCTGACGACCCATCCACTACAGCCGTCGTTCGCTGACGTTGCCGTCAAACCGTTGAAGAGCCCCACCGAAACACAACTCGGTGGGGCTCTTCAGGCCGATCGACTCACCTCAAAGGGGATCGCTGCCGGTGCCGCCTAGTCGGTCGTCCACAGCCGCGCGAACTTCGCTCCAGGGGTCGTACCGAAGGGATTCCAATGTCTCCCTCGACGTATTCCTGTGCTGCGCGACCCTCATTCTGATCGATTCGTCCACATCGTGAGCGAGGCGCTCGAGAAGGTCCGGCGACAGTTTCCGTTTCATGGCCACCATGAAACGGACGCGAGCATCTGGGTCGTCGATCAGTATTTCCAGAACGGCCAACGGCACCGTCTTGTTCTGGACAACTGCCACCCGTTCTTCCGGATATCGATCGATGACTTCCACCCATACCTGCGCGGGCGCCTCCTCAACTGCCGTCCTGCGGCATTCCTGTGGATCTGAGCTGTTGCGCAGCCGTACGAACTCGTCGGCAGTCTCGATCATCTCTTGACACCCCGCAAATTGCCGTTCGGTATAAATTTACCCGTATCGCCCTTCCACTTGTCCGGCATGTAGTCGCCGTATTTATCGGCATCCGAGATCCATTCGAAGCCCTTACTGGTCTCCCGATAGACCTTGAACGCCGATTCACCGTGGCCGGTCACGTCCGGAGTCCACCAAGTACCGTCCGAGGCACTCTTATAGAAGGTGGTCTTGAACGGGCCTCCCTTTAGGAGTTTCGTCGAGCCTTCCTTGGTTAGCTGCCAAAGCCCTCGGCCAGCAACATCACAGTTGCTGTTATGAACGAGTACCGGAGTTTCGCCCGCCAGCACATAGTACGTGTGGAGGTCGTCGACCGTGAGATTGTAAGTGCGAGCGTGCAGGGTGTACGGCTTATTGGCCGTTACCAGAACTGTCTCCTCCTCGTCGGTGAGGAGACTCATGCCGGGACGGAGGTCGCCTGCTTCGACCCAGCGGTTCTCAGATGGGGACCAGAATGGGTGCTCGTGAGTCGCAGTGAGGGGCTCGATTCCCTCTTCGGTAGCTACGGAGAGTTTATTGAAGTGCTTGTCATCTTCCGTGGCGATCAGGCGAGTTACTTCGCGAGCGCCTTCTTCGCCGGTCTCTGGATCGCGGGCCATGACCTTGTCGCCAAGTTTCACATCCTCGATGTCTTTGGCGGTTCCATCGGCCATGAGGACATCTGTGCCAGCCCGGAAGCAATTACAGCCGAAGCTGACTTTTACTTGCGGAAGCTTTGGCCCGTATCCAGAAATGGCTGCCTTCGTGTACCCTCGAACACTGATGGAACCTCCACCAATCGGACCAAGTTCAGTGATTGCGAATTGATGAAGATCCGAATACCAAATATCCATGAAATAGTCGAAAATTGCTTCGGAGCATGAAATCTTATAGTGCTCGCAAACGTTTACACCCGCCACTCCGATTTCGTATGAAGTCAACAATGCGCCACCGATTGCCTTCTCCCCAAGAGCCAACTCTCTGTAGTATATCTCTTCAAACCCCTCGGGGAGTTCGCCTGGGGGAGAGAGATTTACTGTCGGCCCCGAATTTTCGCTACCACCGCTAGCACCAACAAGGCCGCCACCACCACCACCGCAGTTGCTGTTGCAGGGATGCGTACCTCCATCTCCTCCATCGGGCTTGGACGGAGGCCCCGGCTTCGTCTTGGGGCATCCCTCTGCAAAAATTCCGCCGCATCCAAGTTTTGTGCCCGTGGGGTCGGAGAAGGTGAGCGGGTTGTTGATGCTGTAGCTGTAGCCGTTGAGGGTTTGCGCTTTGTCGCTTTCCAGGATGGGGTCGACGCTGATGAATTGGGCGATGCCTGGGTCGTATTCGCGGGCGCCGATGTGGGTGAGGCCGGTGCCGGTGTCGGCGGGTTTGCCGAGGAAGGCTTTGTCGTCGGGCCAGGGGCCTCCGGTGGTGGTGCCGCGGGGGGCGCCGAAGGGGGTGGTGTAGCGCTTGGTGACGGCCAGGGTGGTGGCGTCCATAGCGAGGCTCATGGTGCCGTGGTGGTCGCCGGTGAGGAAGTCCAGCGTGTTGCTGGTGGTGGTTGTGGTGCGCACGGCGATGTTCTGGCCGGCGGCGGTGTAGTAGCGGGTGCCGGTCAGGGCCTTGGTGGCTCCGCCGCCCGTGGTGTTGAGGCGGACTTCGGTCTGGCCGAGGTAGAGGACGGTTTCGCCGTCGGTGGTGGTGGGGCGGCGGATGAGGAGTTCACCGCTCGCGTCGTAGAGGTAGTTGGTGCCCTTGGCGGGCTTGGTGCCGGCGGCGGGTTCGGTGGTTTTGGCGAGTTTCCCTTCGGTGTTCCAGGTCAGGGTCTGGGTGGCCTGGGTGCCGGGGCGGGTGAGGGTGTTGCCGGTGTCGTCGTAGGTGTAGTTCTTGACGGTGGCGCCGGTGGTGGTCTTGGCCAGCGGGTGGGGCTGGCCGGTGGTGGTGCCGTAGGTGTAGTCGGTGACGGTGTCGCCGCTGGCAGTGTGCTTGGTGTCCTTCAGGCGCTGGCCTGCGCTGTTGTAGGTGTAGGAGTTCCAGTAGGGGGCGGCGCCGTCGAGGTTGGCGGTGGTGCGCCCGCTGCTGGCGCAGTCGGCGGTCTTGGGGGTCCAGGCTTCGGCCAGGCGGCGGTGGCCGTCGTAGGTGAAGCACTGGTAGTCGGCCTTGGTGGCGCCGCCGTTGGTGGTGGCGTCGAAGATGGACTTGACGTTGCCGGCGTCGTCCTGGGTGAACTTCAGCTCCTGCGTCATGTACGCGTTGACGTCGTCGGTGGCGTAGGAGCGTGTCAGGCGGCGGGTGCCGGCCTCGTAGTCGTTGGTCAGGTAGATCCACTTGCCGGCGGTGGTGGCGGTGCCCAAGGTGAGCTGGCGCAGGTCGCCTTGGGGTGAGTACGCGGCGTTTTGGAGGTAGCCGGTGGTGCCCTTGGCGGTGAGTTGCTGGCCGGTGGCGTTGTAGGTGTAGGAGACGGCTTCGGATGCGAGTCCGGCGACCGCGGGTTCGCGGTGCTGGCTGATGGAGCCGTCCAGGCGGTAGCCGGTGGTGAAGGCCAGGGTGGAGGGGACGCCGGCGGCGACCAGTGGGTCGGTGGTGGGCAGGGTCAGTTCGTTGGCGGTGACCTGGTACATCGCGTCGTAGGCGGTGACCTTGTCGGTGTACGCCTTGCCTGCGGTGCCGCCGTCGTAGCGGGTGGAGCTGTCGAGCTGGCCCTTCTTCAGGGTGTCGAAACTCCAGGCGGCGAGCTTGTTGGCATCGGTCTTGGAGGTTTGCCAGCTGCCGGTCTTACGGCCCAGTACGTCGTATTCGAAGAGGAGGGTGCGGCCCTCGGCGTCACTGGTCTGGGTGACCTGGTCGAGGGTGTTGTAGTCGGTGTCGGAGGCTCCCTTGTCGGGGTCGGAGGCGATGTCCAGGCGGCCGTGCAGGTCGTAGGCGTAGGACCAGGACTTGTTGTCGGGGCCGGTGATGGTCTTTTGCTGGCCGCCGGGGGTGTAGGTGAACGTGGTGGTCGCCGGGGTGCCGGTGGCGGTGGGCGCCGGGTACTCGCGCCGCTCGACCGTCTGGCCACGCGCGTCGGTGACCGTGGTTATCGCCTGGCCGCCGGCCGGGGCCGTGGTGGTGGTCGTGTCACCGGTGTAGGTGCTGGTCGTCGTCCAGCGCGGGGTGCTGGAGGTGTAGGTCTCCGCCTTGATCGGACGCGCCGCGCCGTCGTAGCTGGTGCGAACGGAGACGGGTGCTTGTCCGGTGTCGACCTCCACCATGGTGCTGGATGGACTCTTCGTGCTGTCCCAGATGTCCGATTCGGTGGTTATTGCCAGGCCGCGTTCGTCGTAGAGCGTCTGGCCGACGAGCATCCCACCGGTGGGGGACGGGGTCTGGGCCTGACGCGGGCGCAGGGCGGCGTCGTAGAACTCGTAGGCGGTGTTGTAACCGGAGCCGTCGCCCTTGAGTGCGCTGGTGGACACCCAGGAGGGGGTGGAGGTTC
The DNA here is from genome assembly GCF_042663125.1 of Streptomyces polyrhachis. NCBI lineage: Bacteria > Bacillati > Actinomycetota > Actinomycetes > Kitasatosporales > Streptomycetaceae > Streptomyces > Streptomyces polyrhachis. Next base: position 63,475 of record NZ_JBHSZO010000023.1, read on the forward strand.
CGGTGGTTTCGTTGTAGACGCCCAGTTGGTAGGCGTAGGTGTAGTTGGGGGTCTTGCCGCCCAGGCGGGAGCGGTTGGGCAGCCAGGTTTGGCTGACACGGCCCAGCGCGTCGTAGGTGGATTCGGTAATGGAGTTGTTGGGGTCGGTGACCTTCAGCGCTGTCCCCGTCGCGGGGTCCGTCTCCGTGACGGTGGCGTGGCCCTTGGCGTTGGTGACGGTGAACGACGTCAACGCGCCGCCGGCGGCGGGGGTGTAGTCGGTGGTCGCGGTGGTCTGGCCGTTGGTGTCCGCGACGCTCTTGATCCGGCCGAGGGTGTCGTAGGTGCTGCTGGTGGTCTTCTGCCAGATCGCTCCGTCGGTCGTGGTGTTGTACCCGATGACGCGGCCGGTCCAGGTCACATCGCCCTTGGTCGGCTGCTGGCTCGCCGACCACGTGAGGTTGTCGTAGGCCGTGGCGACGTCGGATATGACATCGCCGGAACGGGTGGCGTCTGCCGGAAGGTCCAGGTCCGCGGTCGCCACGGTGCACGCCTTGCCGACCGTGCGCACTCGGATCGGCTTGCCGATCACCCATGCACCGGTGTTGTGGACGTACCAGGTGTACGCGCAGCTCTCATCGCCCGTGACCGCGTCGTCACCCTGGTCTTCGACCTTGTAGGGCAGACCGTAGACGTCGTCGTAGCTGGTGTAGACCCGGCGGATCCGGTCGGTGGGGTTGAGCCCGGAGGTCACCTGGGTGTGGGTGTGGGTGGCGGAGGTACGCACGAAGTACGCCTCGGTGTCGGCGTACGACTTGTGCTGTGTGGCGGTCCTCTTCGCCCAGACACTGTTGACGGTGTCGGTGACGGTGGCCGCGCCGTTGTAGGTGATGCTTTCGCGGACGAAGCCCGCGAGATGGTCGTAGTCGGTGGCCGCGGGGGCCTTGATGCCGGTAACGCTGACGGTGTCGGTCGTGCCGTCGACGTTGCGGTCGCCGTGCATGCCCTGCATGTAGATGGTCAGGGTCTTGGACTGGGTGGCGGTCGACACCCCGGTGAGGTGGGTGACGCGCTCATAGCCGCGCCAGGACGACCAGGTGCGCTCCTTCTCCTTGGTGAAGGGGTCGTCGTTGTAGTGCCAGCCCGGCCCGCTGTAGGTGTAGCTGTGGGTGATCGGCTCGGAGCCGCCGGCGGTGTCGGTGGTGGTCACCGCGGAGACCGGGTACTTCTGGAACCAGTCCAGCCGCGTGATGTCGCCGCCGTTGGGCGCCCAGTTCACCGGATAGCAGCGCTTGGTGTTGTTGTCGAGGGCCGGCTTGGCCCCGGCGGCGGTGCAGTCAGAGGTCAGGTAGCTGACGACAGTGTGCGCGCCGGTCTCGGAAAGGACCGTCCGTACCCGTGGCTTGGTCAGCGGCAGCATGTCGTCGGAAGCGCCGTCGACGCGGTTGACCAGCCAGGTGTGGGTGAACTTCACCGGCTCGGTGGTGATGTCGGTGCCGTGCTTCGCGACGTGCTGCACGGAGGACAGCCACAGCGACTGATCCGTGCTGTCGCCGGTGTCACCGGGATCCAGATAGGTCTGGTTCAACGCCCAGCTGTCCACAGCCGCGTAGCCGGGGGTGGCTGCTGCGGCGTCCCAGAAGAAGGTGTCGACGTCGGTGATGCGCTTGCGGGAGAAGAACGACGGCCCGGTGTTACCGGTGCACTTGTCGCCGTCCTTGCAGATCGCGTCGAACGGCACGTCGGGCCAGTTGTCCCGCGTGACATCTGTCAGCGAGTCGCATCCCGTGCCGCTCGCGTCGCACCGCTCGGCCGTGGTGAAGGACACCTTGTTGGAGGCCGACATGGATCCGGCGCGCTGGCCGTACAGGATGTACCAGGGGTAGCCGCCGCGGATGTACGGGGTGCCGGTGGAGTCGTCACCCAGGGTGTCGTAGTTGTTGGTCTCCGTCTTGTACCAGTACGACATGGTGTTGGCGTGGGTGTCCTCGACGTAGTCGAGGTTCCAGCGCCATGCCTGCGTCTTGGAGCGCCCTGCCAGGCTGCTGCCCGAGCTGTAGCCGGGCTCGCCGGAGTCGTCGCCGAAGACGGGGACCGTCCACACCGAGTTGGTCACCGTGCCCGCCGCGGCGCCGGGCAGCTTGTGCATGCCGAAGGTGTACCGGGTGCCATTACCGGTGGTGATGCGCCAGTGCTCGTCGTTGTCGTCACCGGAGCCGGTGGCGTAGTTGGCGCTGGTGAGGTGCTCGACCTTGGATGCGTCGTCGTTCTTCAGCCGCCAGGTGTTACCGGTGGCATCGGCGTCGTCCTTGACCAGTTCGGTGGAGTTGCCGTTGAGGACGAGGGAGGCGTTGTCGTACTTCCAGCACAGGTCGTTCTTGCCGTCCTGGCCGTCGTCGTCGCAGGAGCCGTAGCGGCGCTCGATGTAGGAGGAGGTGAGGTCGAAGCCCTCACCGATCTGACTGGACTGGTTGTTGGTGTTGGCCGTACGGCCGTCCACCGCACCGGAGTTGTAGGAGAGCGACAGCTCCGGCTTGGGGCCGGCCGCCGAGGGCGGCACGCGCAGCGGGTAGGACCAGGTGAAGGCGCCCGAGGAGCCGCCCGCCTCCCAGGTGGAGGAAGCCGACAGCGCGGTGGCCTTGTAGTCACCGCCACCGGACTGGGTGCCGGCAGTCAGCGCGAACAACTGCACCTGCCCGCCGGAGGCGGCGGTGAAGGACAGGGGCGCCGTGAGCTTCTCCGCCTCGCGCCGGTTGGTGAACTCCGCCTCCTCCCGGGTACGGCACTTCTTCTTCTCCGGTGTGGCCAGCGCGCACTGGGGAAGGGAGACCATCTGCAGACGCCCGGCCCAGTCGCCGCTGTAGCCGGCGGCGAAGGCGGAGTAGTCGACGTCGAGCTGGGCGGTCCCGCCCTGGGTCGGGCCGGTCACGGCCAGCACCACGCCCTTGACCCCGGCTGCCTTCGCGGCGGCCTGGTCCAGCACCCGCACCTCGACCGACTCAGCCACCTTCGAAGACTGCGCCGCCTTCGCTGACTTGGCTGTCTTAGCCGTCTTGGTCAGCGCGGAGGGCTTGGGTGCCGAGACGGTAACGGGCAGTGTGCCCGCCTTGCCGCTCTTGCTGCCGGTGGCAGGTATGCGCAATGTGGTGGTGCCGGCGGACGGCCACGTCACCGAGCGTTCCTGGTGAGCGCGGGCGCGCGCGGCGTCCTCCCGCAGCGCCTTTTGGCCCTTGGCCGCCTCGGCGGCGGCCTTGGCGTTGGCCTGGGCGGCGAAGGGGGAGAGTTTAGCGGAAGGGGGTGTCTTCAGATCGGGTCGGCCCAGGGCCTCGGCGCCGGAGGCCACGCTGGGGGCGAGAAGCCCCGGCAGCATGGCCAGTCCCAAGGCGCCCGCCAGGCGCTTGGCGAAGCGCCCCGGTCTGGCTGAAGGGGTGGTCATTTTCTTCCCTGTCGGTTGATGCCGATGATGCGTGGCATGCGGTATTCGACGACCGCACGCGTTTCGGGCCCGCCAGACAGCGGTCCCGGGTCTCTACGGGAGGTGGAGGAAGTGCATGGGGGAATGCCCGAGCAGGGGCGCGGCCGGGTAGCCGCGCCCCTGGCGCAGGGTGGTGTCAGTTCGGCGGTGGCGCGATGATCTTCGCGTAGACCTGGTTGACGTCCATCGCACCGGACCAGACGCGGATCTCCTCCAGCCCACCGGGCAGGTAGCGACCCGTGGTACTGCCACTCGTGCCCCGACCGGCGGAGATATCACCGGAACCCTGCTGGATGGCATCGAAGCCGGCGGTGTCGCCTTGCGGCTCGTCGTACTCGCCGACATACAGATGAGACACGCCGTACTTGTCGGTGCTTTGGGTTGCATCCAACTGGTGGGCGTCGAAGACCCCGGTGACCTGCACCCACGTGTCCAGTTCGGCAAACTCCCTGGTCTCGATGCGGGCGGACTTGATCAGTTTGCCGGTGGAATCGACCGCTGAGCGGCCAAAGCACCAGTAGATACCGTTCGCGTCCTTCTCCGCCCAGATCGCCCAGGATGACTCGCCGGCCGTGCCGGCTCGCTGACCGGCCACGATGGCCTGGTATCCGACCGGCTTGGCCGCCCACTTCACCGAGTCCAACTCCACGCGGGCGGTGACCGTGAACGAGTCGGTCTCATCGACCACCGGGCCGGTCGCCCTCGCATAGCCGGCAGCCCCGTCGAAGGTGACGTTGTTGTTCACCTCGTCAATCACCGCACCAGAAGGAGACAAGGTCATCGCCGGGGCTGCGGGGTAGCCGGACGACTGCTTGATGGTGGTGCCGCTGGAGGTAGCCGCGTTCCAGTGCGCAACCAGTTCCGTCAGCGGTGCGCTGTCCTCTGTCAGCGCCGCCTCCTGGTGGATTTCGTCCACCGTCAGTGCGCGCTGCCAGACCGCGGTCTCATCGATTCGGCCGCGGAAGTACGCGCCGCCGATACCCGAATCAATCGACGGTCCCCACCGCATACCCATGTTCGAGATCCATGGCTCGTATGTAGAGGCGGACGCCGACAACTTCACCGGCTGGCCCTGCGGACGACCATTGACGAACAGCTGGATCGTGTCGTTGGACTTGTCGCTGTCACCCTTTGTGTCAAAGACGCCGGCTAGGTGCGTCCACACGTTCAGCGGCGGGTTCTGCCGCTCGGCGATGGAACGGATGTAGACCGGCGCGGCTTGGTCCTTGTCGGTCCGGTTGAACACCCACGCCTTGTAGGCCGTGGAGTAGTACAGCGTGAAGGCGTTGGTGGCGCTGCCCGGAGCTGTCAGCACCGTTCTATTGATGGAGGCGTCGCTCATGTTGACCCACGCCGAAATGGTGAAGGAGTCCCGAGTATTGATCGGCGGGGTGCTGGTGGCTGCATAACCCTGCGCGGCCGGATCGGAGCTGTCCAACCACAGGGAGTCATCGGGGTTGCCGCGTCGGCCCAGGGTGGAGAACGTCGACCAGGCAGTCGAGAGTGTCGCGTCGTGGCGCAGTCCCTCGGTTGCCGTGTCCTTGGTCAGTTTCGCGGGCGCGTCCGCCGGCGTGTCATCGGTGAAGTGCCAGCGTCCTACCGCTCCTGCCCCGGGCTTGACCTTGAAGTGGTATTCGGCCGGGGTGCCCCAGCGTTGGCGTACGTCCTTGGCCTCCACTGTGAGCACCTGCTCGCCGGCGGTGCCCGGAACTACCTCCTGGCTCTCCACCACATGCACGTCATCGGTACTGCTGCTGGGGTTGTCCCCGCTGATCTCCTTGGCCGCGCTGGAGGTCAGCAGCCGCCACCGGTAGGCGATCACATCGGTGTCCGCGGTGTTGGGCTTGAACGAGAAGGTCCCCTTGGTACCGGGGCCGCCGTTGCCTGCGCACGCGGTCGCGGTGCACTCGGTGTACGGGCTGAGCGAGGTGATCTGCGGCGCCTTCGGGGCGGTGACATCCACCCGGAAGTAGCACCAGGACGAGTACGAGGAGAACAGGTTGACGGCGGAGCCGTTGAAGGAGGTGTTGGACTGGGTGCGCGCCTTGTAGCGGTACAGGCCGCCGTCCGCACGCTCGTTCATCCGCTGCAGCATCAGCGTGCCGTCCTCCACCCAGCCCGTCTCCGGCCGGTGACCGCTCCACACCGAGTGCCAGGCGGTGCCTGGCTGGTCGGTATCGGAACGCTCCACTATGTACTCGGCCTGCAGGTTGCCCTTGTCCTCACCCGAGGCCGGCTGCACCAGGGTCTGCACCCGCGCCTGCACCAGCGGATCCAGCCGGGTGACGACCAGCGGATCGGAGGAAGAGGTCTTGCAGTAGGCGGTGGTACCGCTGCCCGGGATCAGGCCGACACTCGTCGGCACACCCGGCTTGGCCACATACGTCACCGACAGCACGGCGTTGTCATCGAAACGCTTCCACGCCGAGGCATCGCCCTCGTCCTTCGCGCGCAGCATCAACGTCAGCCGGGAGATCTTTCCGTCCGCGAAGGAACGAACCGTGCTCTTGAGGTTTTCGTCCGTCTCCTCCGGGTTGTCGTTGAACTCGATCCACGAGTCCGGCTGCGACGGCGAGCACTCACCCCCTCGACCGGCCGAAACATACCGGTCCCCCATCTGATCCAGCTGGGGCGGCCCCGGCCAGCGAGTTCCCTCGCCGATGTTGTCGGTGCGCTCCAGGTCCACCCAATGCGCGTTGCAGTCGAACGACCACGTCTCATAGGCACGGAAGGTCGCGTCCAACACGTACTTGCCCGACAGTCCCGTCGGGGAGAACTCGAAGTACATGCGGTTGGTGTAGTTGCTGCCGCAGTAGTAAGGGCCGGCCTGCGAGCAGTTCCCCACCCCGTAATCCCCATTGAAATCGTAGAACTTGTCGCCGTCGGAGGACAGCACGGTGCGCTCCGACAGGCTCAGCCCGATGGCTGGATCCACCAGGACGGGGTAGGCGGTGTCGGTTCCACGCAGCAGCGAAAGGTCCGGCTTGACCTCGAGGGAATCGGCGGCGACCTTGACCGGCATCACCGCGGTCTCATCGCCCTCACCCGGCACGGTTTCCGCCACCGGCTCCGGCTCGTCCTGAACCGGCACCACGCTCGTCATCTGCGTGGTCATACCGGAAACGCCCGCAGCATCGGAGGCATCGGGGCCGGAGGAGTCCCACATCACCGCCGCCGCGCCCTTGAACAGCGCGTTGCCGTCACCGTCCACGGCCCGCACGCCGCCACCCGCACCCGGCTGCAGCTCAAGGCCCTCCATCGACGCCTCGAACCGGATCTGCTCAAGGGCCGGATTGGCCGCGGCCTGCGCGGACTTGACCACCAGTACCTCGCGGTAGCCCTCGACCGTCGCGGTCAGCTGCAGATCCACCCCATCCCACACCTCGGGATAGGTCGCCGTCGCCCCGTCCAACACCGGCTCCGGCAGCACCTGCGGCCACGCCAACGCCATCGACTGCCCGCCCTTGGCCAGGCGCAGCATCCCCTCACCACTGCCGCCGGGCGAGAACGACACATCCACGACCGCAGCCTTCGGACCGATCCGGCCGTCAGAGCGTTTGACCAGCGTGGCGTCCGGCTCCACCCACGAACCGTCCGAAGCCTTCACCCGCTGCGGGACCGTGGCCTGCTCCAGCGTGAACGTCCCGTCCGGATTCGCGAAGGTCTGCGCAGACTCATCACGCAGAGTTACTACCTCTACCCGCTCCCCGCTGTCAGCAGCCAGAGCCGACGCCGACAGCTCAGTAGGAGCAGACGTCAGCGAGGCCGCCGAAGCCGCCCCCTGCATCGCGATGGGGCCCACTCCACCACCCAGTACTGCCGTTGAGACTGCCAATCCGATCGCCCTGGACGCCGAACGCCACCGGCGCCCACGTAGCCGCGAAACCATGCCCCCACCCTCACTACCTGCAGAAACGTACAAGACGCGGCACAGTAAGACCCAAGTAAGAGGAAGATCAAGGGGGGATAAATCCGAACAACTCTTCCGTTGTGTGTGCATAGATATACACACCACCTCATGTGATGTATCTCATGAAGCCCGCCGTGGGCAGCAGCCCCACCGGCCAGCAAACTCCCGATCGTTCCTTCAACTCCGTTCTTTCGTAGTTCAGTTCGACCAACACGATCGACTGGCCAGTGCACAGTCTTACTCTGGGTGAACAGATCCAACGAACCATCTCGTGAGGGCTGCCAGTTCTGCGTGGGCGAACTGCGATTCCCAGACCTTGGCGCTCGCTTGGTGAGCACACCGGTCTACATGACTTTGATGACCTTTGCGCCTGCGACGATGTTGCTCTTCACGAGGGGACAGACCGCGTCGGTGCCGGAGACCCCACTGCCCAGGAACCAACAGCGTCCGCCCGGCGGGGTGACGGGCGTAGTTGCCGAGACGATGCGCGGTCCCACGGTTGCCCCTGCAGCGATCTGCTCGCTCAGGCGTATCGCGAGGCCGCCCCGGTCACCCAATCTGGGATGCTCACGGAAGCAACGTAAGTTGCCGCTCTGTCAACCTCGTTGCCCGGCAGATCTCCACCGTCGACGCCTCTGTGGCATCGTCGACCAGCCAGGAGCGGGTCGCCAGACCTCCGGTGGCGGTGGGAACTTCCACCACGTCGCCCGGTAGTGCGATCGGCGCTGTCGCCGGAGTGACGAGGCGGTACCAGGCGGCTCCCTGGGAGAGCCAGTCGACGCCCAGGAGTTGGGCGAAGGCGATCTGTCCGTGCGTGGAGAGGACCGCGCCTGGGCCCTCGTACACCACCTGGATCGGGGTCGGCTCTGGTTCGCCCGTGTGTGGGTCGAGGCGGGGTTGGACGGTGGCGCGGGTGACGCGCACGATGTCGGTCAGGAGAGCTTCCAGGTCGGTGCGGGCCTGGGTGAGGTCGACGGGCATCCGTTCACGCCCCGGCCGTCGGGGTGGCCTCGTCCAGCCAGGTGGTGCGTACGACGGTGAGGCTGTTGGCGTCGGAGATGTCCAGGGCGCGCCAGACGCGGCCCAGGAGGCCGGGGTCCTGGCTGGCGGTGGTGACGCGTACCCGGTCGTCGCGGGTGGCGAGGGGTGCGGACAGGGGGGTGAGGAGGCGGTAGCGGTTGCGGGTGTCGTCGGCGTACGCCTGGCCTTCCAGGGACAGCACCAGGCCGGGGCCGCCCGCGCCGAACACCGCGCCGGCGCCTTCGTAGGTGATCGTGTCGGGGCCTGGGACGTACTCGCCCGAGGCGGGGTCCAGGACGGGTGGGCCGGGGCGGTAGGTCTGGACGGTGTCCACGAGGATGCGGGTTTCGACGATGGGGGCGACGGCCGCCAGGGACAGGCCGGCTGAGGGTGTGGGGGTGGTCATACCTTCGAGGTTAGGGCGGTGCGCGGACAGCTCAATCGCCTTGATTAACAGCTGAGTTCACTGCTCTGCTCACGACGCCGGCGCTGAGGCGTGCGGCTTCCAGCAGCGTGCGGCGCAGTTCGTCGGGCATCGCGTTGGGCCCGAGGCCGGCGGTTCGGACGGTGTGGATCAGGCGTGCGGTCTCGGAGGGTTTGAGGTGGTGGCGTACGGCGCGGTGTCGGAGGACTTCCCGTGCCGCGTAGCCGTCGCCGCTTTCCAGGACTTCGCGGATCAGCGGGTGGGTGAGCTTGTCGGTGATGTCGGGGTGGGCGGTGGCGGTCAGGGTTCGGCAGGTGAGGGCGAGGCGGGTGCGGAAGACGATCAGTCCTGGCTCGGGGACGCTCTCCAGGTAATGGAGGACAGCCCGTGCGGCGGCGCGGGGCGTGGGGCGGTTGAGGCGGTGATGGCACAGCAGGCGCAGGCAGCCGGCGACGCCCTGCTCCCATGGCTCGTCTACCCGGCTGGCTTCCAGCAGCGTCAACGCGTCCGCCGGGTTTCCCTCGAATACCCCGGCGAGAACGGCTACTTGGCGGCCGTCGAGGAGGCGGTCGCCGATGCCCTGGTGTCGGTGTGCGTGCTCGTGGGCCTCGCTCCATCTCCCGGCGCCGGCCAGTGCGCGTGTCCCGTCGGCGAGTACGACCGTCCACAGCCACTGGCACACCGCCTGCTGGTCCTCGGTGGTGGCGGTGAGGTCGCGCAGTGCGAGTTCCCGATCGGCAATGACCGCGGTGGAGCGGGCTCGTACCGTCCGGTAGAGCCGGTCGAGGAGCTGGTAGGCGGCGAGCGGTTGCCCGTCGCGGATCTGGAGGCGGGCCAGGTTCACCACGGGTTCGAGCGCGAAGCGGGCATGGCGGGCCGACAGCGGGTGGATCGCGAGGAAGGCGTCCGCGTGCTCCCAGCACAGCCGGCGGGCGAGGTGGGGGTCGCCGCAGTCGCTGGCGATGAGCGCGGCGAGGTTCAGCACCGCGACGGCCGGGGTGATGTTGCCTTCCCCCTGCCGCTCGGACGCGGCGGAGACCGCTTGGGCGTGGAGTCTCCGTACCCGCTCCTCCAGGGGAGGGCAGGTCGGGCGCGGCCGGGCGACGAGGGGGAAGGTTCTCGCTATGCGGGAGGCGTCCACGTCAGTGCCACTCGATGACGATCTGGTTGAGCTTGTTGTCGAACACGAACCACCCCGGCCCCTCCTCCGCCAGTTCCGCGTCCACCGGGTGCGCCTCGAAGCGCACGTCCTGGCCGCGTCGTTCCCGGTCCCACACGCGGATCTCCTCGATGACCCGGGCGAGGAGCTCGTCGCGGTGGTCGCCGTGGGCGATGGCGCCGAACTCCCACAGCGTGGCGCCGTCGGGTGCCGTGTGCGGGCTCCTGCGCCGGGTGAGGTAGGCCAGGGTGCCGCCGTCGAAAGTCGCGGTCGCGCTCGGGTACGGGGCGCTGAGCAGGCCGTCCTTGACCGCGCGGGGGGGGCGACCCGCAGGTGGCTGAGGGCGTTGGGCATCCGTACGATCCACCACACAGACGCCGAAGCCACCGTCGCCGAACTGGACGGCCTCCTCGGGCCGTTCACGGAACCCGTCCAGTCCCATCATCCCGTCCCGCGATCCTGACATCGACCCATATTCCGGCCGCGGCCAGGCGTGCCGCGTGTGGCGACGTACCCACTCCTGTCAGCTGACGGCTTCCGTGCCCACACACTCCCGGAGGCCCACCGCACTTACGTTCTCCGCGCAGGCCAAGGGGTGAGCCGATGATTGAAGTTTCCCCTTGATCGTGGACAAGGGGAAACTCCTCCCATCCGCCGTCGATGCTCTCCAGGGCGAGGTCCCCTCCGGGGAGTTCCATCTACGCCTCCTCCTGGGCGGACCATCGCTCGGCGGCATCCCACGGGGGCAGTGGACCAGGACTCCAGCCGAACGGCCGCTCGGGGGCGCCGAACTCCAGTGCACCGGGGTGCATCGGGGTGCGTCAGCACCCCTTCAGGACGCGATCGAGTGCCGTTCGGCCTGCGGGTCCCCAGTGTGGTTTGCCGCCGGGTAGGCCCTGGTCTCCGTTCTGTCCCATGAGCATCAGGAAGAGGCTCTTCATCGCGGCCAGCCCGCGGGCGCGCCGGATCGACGCCTCGTCCGCCCGCCCGTACGTGTCGAAGAACCGGGAGGCGGTGCCCGCGGGTAGTAGCACCCAGGCGGCTGCGAGGTCCCACGCCGGGTCGCCGGCGAACATGTCACCGAAGTCGATGACGCCTGAGAGCGTTCCGTCCGCGACGACGACGTTCGCGGGGTGGAGGTCGCCGTGCACCCACACCGGCGGGCCCTCCCACGCGCCGGCCGCGACGGCGTCGTCCCAGACGACCCGGACGGCCCGGACGGCCCGGACGTCGAGGGCGGTGTCGGCGACGGCGGTGTCGTCGGGGGCGACGGCCTGGAGGAGGTTCTCGAAGCCGTCCGTGCAGTTCCTGGGATGGGCGCCGCGGTCCGTAGCGATCGGCGCCTCGGCGGGTGCCTGCACGTGGAGTGCCCGGAGGAAGGCCGCCAGTGTGTCGGCCGCGTGGCTGCCGCGGCTGATCGAGCCGTGGTCCAGGGGCTCGCCGGGAACCCACGTCATCACCGTCCAGTGCTTGGGGAAGCGCTCGGACGGTTCGCCGAACCGCACGGGCGTGGGCACCGGGAGCGGCAGGCGCGGGGCGAGGACGGGTAGCCACCGGCGCTCCTTGAGTTGGAGTTCCGGGGTGGGGTCCATGCGCTGCATGCGTACGGCCAACTCGTCGCCGAGGCGCCACATGTGGTTGCCCCAGCCGCCCGCCACCTCGCGGATGGCCAGCCCGGCAAGGTCTGGATGCTGCTCCTGCAGGAGGTCGCGGACCAGGTCTGCGGTGATCTCCGTTTCAGCGTGGGTCATGCGCAGCCACGGTACTGGGGCGGTAGGCGGCTTGAGCTGGTCCGAGTGGACCTGCTCATTCAGGGCGAGCGGACCGTGGAGTCGTTGGCGCGTGCAGCCGGCCTCGGTCTGACCACAGCCCTGGCCGAGCACATCGCCGCGCTTCCCTCTGATCGAGAGATCGTGGCGTACTGCCGGGGCGGCCACCGCGTCCTGGCGCACGACGCGGTGCGCCTGCTCAGGCTCCGATACGGCCATGAGCAGGCCGCCGGATGAGCCGGTCGCCGTCGGCGAGGTTGCCGATCGCGAACAGGTGGGCGGGGTACGCGAGTTCGACCACCGCCATGCCGTACGTGGTGACCGGGTCGTCGATGGTGTGGCCGCCCACCACGGGGCGGTACGGGCCCGGTATCGCGCCGAGCCCCGGTGCCGGGTCGGTCGGCTCAGGTGCGTCGGCTGTCGGCCCGGCCGGTGTCAGTTCCTCCGCTCCTGCCCGGCGGCGAAGTACGCCGCCAACGTCGGGTCCAGCGGCGGCACATCGTACGGAGTGCCGCCGTCGCGCAGTGACAGGGTCGCCATGTGTCCCGCTGCCACGCTCATCCGCGCGGCGACGGGTGACGTGTCCGTGCTGCCCCCGTCGCGGGCGAAGCGGCAGAACTCGGCGATGATCCGGCTGTCGGCGCCGCCGTGCGAGCCCGTCGCCTCGGGCACCCGGTGGATGATGTCGGCGTCGGAGCGGTACGACGTGGGGCCGGTGTTCACACCCGGACCTCGCCGCCGGGGCGGTCGCCGAAGTTCTCCAGTCGGCCCTCGGTGCCGATGACGGTGTAGTTGCGGACGTAGTCGGGGCTGAAGTGGCACTGCTGGTACGCGGCGATCACGCCGTTGTCCACCGGCGCGCGGCGCGGCAGACCGCCGTACAGCATCAGGTCGCCGAGCGCGTTGACGCGGCTGGTGTAGCCGCCGGCCAGCCAGTGCACGACGTCGAGGTCGTGCGCGGCGACCGCGGGGTTGGCGCGCAGCCCGAGACCGATCACTCCGATCCGGAGGTCGTCGGTCATTTGCCGCCCTTCGCGATGGCCTTCTCGTACTCGCGGCGCATGGCGTCGCCGGCGGTGCGGCGCCGCTTGGGGAGGATGTCCTTGATGCCGGTGTAGAGCTCGTCGCTGGCAGAGGGGCCCTTGTTGGCGAAGGTGTGAGAGAAGTAGTTGCCCTTCTGGTTCAGGACCACGTCGCCGTTCTTGTCACGGGTGCGGTGGGTGCCTTCGAGGCCGTTGTCGAGGAAGAGGCGCTCCTCGCTGCCGAACGGGGCGCTCAGGTAGTCCATGACCTGGAGCAGGGTCGGTATGCGCTTCTTGTCGACCTTGTTGTTGGTGGCGGTGAAGCCGACCGATCCGTAGCCGAAGCCCCAGCTCGGGGTGATGCCCGCCTCGGCCGCGAACGGCACGGCGATCTTCGCCGGCCAGTCGTACATGACCCGGTCATTGAGGTAGCCGGGGCGGGACTACCCATGCGGACGACAAGAGCTGTTCGTAAGGCTTTAAAAAATGCACGTTCGCGCATAGGTGGGAACCGGGAGGGGAGGTGCCACCTGCCCGGTCCGCCAGCCCGTCGGTGGGCTCCCGGGAGGTGGGCGGGTGGTGGTGGCTACGATCAACCGGTGATCGAGAGTGGTGGAAACGGCGTGGGGGCTGGGCAGTTGGGCGGGCAGGTGGGCGACCGGGTGGGTCGGCGGGCGGTGCCTCGGGAGGCTCATCAGGCCGCGCATTACGTGCACCTTCTGCGGTGGGCCGCCTGTCTGCTGCCCGCCGCGCAGCGCCCTGCCGCTCTGGCCGAACTCGCCGGTACGGGGCTGGCCGCCGCGGGGGCGGACTGCCTGGCGCCCGGGGCGGTCGCGGTGGCGGACGAGGAGCCGACGCCGGCCGGGCCCGTGGCGCCCTCTGTGGACCCGTCGGGGGCGCTGCGTGCCTGCCGTACGGTCGACGAGGGCGACGCCCTCCTCGCCGGCGCTCCGGTGGACTGGGCCGCCGTGGCCGACGCCCACCGGCGTGAGCCCTTTCGGCAAGTCGAGCAGCTGCGCGCGCTGTTGGGGCGCCCCGACTGCCCCGAAGACCTCACCCTCGCGCTGCTCACGCCCTGGTCCACGGCGGCGGCCAACCGCCTGACGCACCGCAAGGCCGCGCTTCCCGACCCGGTGCGCGGCCTCCTCCTGCCGCACACCGGCGAGGTGCGCTTCTCCCTGCTGCGCCACCTGCTGGCCACCGGCGACCCCGGCCAGGCGCTGCGCGCCACCAGCCGCGTCGACGTACTCCTGCGCGCCGCCGACGGTTTCGACTCCGCGCGGCGCGCCGCCCTGTACGCCCTGTGGGACGCGCTGGGGGTGTGGCTGCGGGCGGAGTTGGGCGAGGACCGGCGTGCGTGGCTGGTCGCGGCCGAGCGGCTGCGTGGGCATGCGGGCCCCCTGACCTCGCTCCTCCCCCGTCTCGCCCGCCCGCCCCGCCACCGCCTCCCCCTGGACCTGCGCGTCCTGGCCCAGGCGCCGCCTGCCGTCCTCACCGCGCTCCTCGCCGCCCTGGACGACGCGGAGTTGGAGGAGGCCGCCGCGTACACCCTGCGCGGCGTGCGGATGCGCGAGGAGGTCTTGGTCCACGCCCTGGAGCGCATGCACGGGGCCGGCCTCGCGCCGCGGGCCCCGTACGCGCGGTGGGCCCTGGGCAGTTGGGACATCCACTACCGTCCGCCCGAGCTGCGGGCGTGGCTGTACGGGCGGGACGAGCGCCTCGACGCGAGACTGGAGCGCAGCGCCGTCACCGAGCCGCACCTGCGCCGGCTGCTCGCCGCCCGCCGGCCGCCCCGCGCGCCGGCCGAGGATTTGGTCGCCGAGTTGCGCGCCCACCCGGACGCCGTCGCAGCGCAGCACGTACTCGACACCACCCTCCCCGAACAGGGCACCCCCTGGGAGGAGTTGATCGCCGCCCACGAGAGGGATCCGCTGCCCGAGGGGGTGCTGTGCGCCCTGTCCTCGCGGGCGCGCTTCCCCGCCGTCCTCGCCGCCGGCATGTCGAGGCACCTGCGCCTGACCCTGGCCGGGCAGGGCAGCGTGCTGGCTCGTTCGGCCCTGGCCGTCCTGCCCGAGCCCACCCCCTTCCCCGCCCGCGTGGTCGACGCCGACCCCCACCGCGCCCCCGCGGTGATCGGCCGGGTGCGCGCGGGGCGGGCCCTGAAGGCCGACGAGGTACTGGCCGCGGCGCGCCCCGCCGGGGCCGCGCTGGACTACGGGCGCACGGTGGACGACGCGGAGTGGCACGCCGCGTGCGCGTCCCTGCTGGCCGCGGCCGCCGCCCGCTCGGGCCCCGGGCTGTGGCGCCTGCTGGCCCAACGCCTGCCCACCCACCCCGGATCGCTGCCCGACCTGCTCGCGCCCCGCCGGGGGGACGCGACGGCGCTGTGGCTGTACGGGCTCGATCCGCAGGACGCCCCGGTCGCGCTGCTGGACCACTACGAGACGCTGGTACGCGGCGCCGCGGCCGCCCGCTCCGGGCGCCACCGGCCCGACGTACCACGGGTGTTCACCAGCGCAGCCGCCGCCGTGGGGTGGCTCGACGAGGAGTGGCCCACCCTGCTGGCCGCCGCCCGGGCCGCGCAGGTCCACCGTCCCGGGCTCACCGTCGCGCTTCCCGTACTGCTGGCCGAATACCTCGTCGGGTGCGGCCAGTTGGCCGAGCTGGTCCCCCTGTCGGAGCTGGCCCGCGACACCGCGCGCCGGATCGGCGACCGGCACGGCGAGGCCACCGCCTGGGGGAGCCTGGGCATCGCCCTGCAGCGGTTGAAGCGCTACGAGGAGGCGGTGGCCGCGCACGTACGGGCCCGCGACCTCATGCGCGAGACCGGCGACCGCGAGCGCGAGGGACGCACCAGCCGCAACCTGGGCAACACCCTTGCGCTGCTGGGCCGTCGGGAGGAGGCCGCGGCGCGGCTGCGGGAGGCGGTGGCCTGCTTCCAGGACGTCGGCAACCGGGCCGGCACCGCGCGCGTCTCGCGGGATCTGGGAGACGTGCTGCGCGGGTCGGGCCGTACGGACGAGGCGGTCGCGGCCTACCGCACGGCACTCGCGCTCTCCACCGGCTCCGAGGACGGGAAACGGCGCGCGGAGGTGGAGGAGGCGCTGCGGCGGCTTGCTCCGCCGGCCGCCGCGGCGCCTGGCGCCGACGGCAGGTAGCCGCGTCGCGGCGAGTGCGGATCGTCCGGCGCCCCGGCCATGAGGCCGTCAGCGGAAACCCGGATGCACCAGCGCGTCCGCGAACGCCTTTTTCACCTGCCGGTCCTGCTGGAGACCGCCGAGCGCGTCCGGCGCGAAGCAGCCGCGCTACCGGCAGCTGCCCGAGCCACCCCCTCCGAAGAGGTATTCGAGCACGAGGGCACCCGCTACCTGCGCATTCTGCCCAAGGTCAACCAGGTCCCCAGTCGCCTGGATCACGGCTCCCAGCACGTCCACATCAAGGAGGTCGGCAACACTGGACGCCGGATCAACCAGAGCGTCGTCGAAGATGACGCTTTCTGGGCCTGGGCAGCCATCGAGACCCTCCGACACACCGGCGAGATCGTCCCACTGCTCCAGATCGTGCCGTCCAAGAGCAATAACGCCTCCGCGAACGCATCCGCGAAGCGCGCGGCAACGGCCGGCTCGGAGAAGTCGAGGGACTCCAGGTGACCCTCGACGCCGCCACCGCCAAGCTCAACAGCCTCAGCCGGGCCCCGGCCGACGGCCGACGGCCACTGCCACTGCCACTGCCACTGCCACATCGAACGCCCGCACACGTCGCACTCCACAGCGCGATTCCCACACGATCGGGTCTTCTGCTCCATCATCCCGGACTGCCTGGCGCAGGCAGCCTGACCTGCATGGACCGCCGCGCGGTCCCGCCGCATCAGCGGACGACGTCGAAGACCTGCTTCTGCAGACCGTTGGCGTACGCCTCGTGCTCGACCAGCTTCAGCTTCTGGGTGTCCTTGTCCGTGCCGCTGAACAGGCGCTTGCCCGCGCCGAGCAGCAGCGGGAAGACGAGCAGGTGGTAGCGGTCGATCAGGCCGGCGTCCGAGAGGCTCCGGTTCAGGGTGGCGCTGCCGTGGACGATGATCGGGCCGCCCTCGGTCTCCTTCAGTGCGGCGACCTCGTCGAGCGAGCGCAGGATGGTCTGCTCGCCCCAGTTCGACACCAGGCCGTCCTCGCCGAGGGTGGCGGAGACGACGTACTTCGGCATCTCCTTGTACTGGGCGAAGTCCTCCATGTCCGGCCAGACGGGGCTGAACGCCTCGTAGCTGGTCCGGCCCAGCAGTATCGCGGCGGCCTCCTGCTGCTCCCGGCCCTTGATCTCGAAGGCCTCGGGGAGGAACTCGATGTCCTTGAAGGTCCATCCGGAGTTCCGGTAGCCGGGCTCGCCGCCCGGGGCCTCCACGACGCCGTCGAGGGAGATGAAGGCGGAGCTGATCAGAGTACGCATCTGTGGTTCCTCAGTTCTCGGTCGGGCAACGTGCTGTCGGTCGGTGATGTGATCAAGGTAGCCATAGAGATTTTAAAAAACAAGTATCTACTTCTGATTAGCAAGTTCACGGGTAGACTGGCGGCATGGCGACGCGACGGAGCTACAACGACGCATGCGGCACGGGCCACGCCCTCGACCTCGTCGGCGAGAGATGGGCACTGCTGGTGGTTCGCGAACTCCTGCTGGGCCCCAAGCGGTACGGCCAACTGCGGTCCGACCTGCCCGGCATCAGCACCAACGTGCTCGCCCAGCGCCTCACCGAACTGGAGGCCTCCGGCCTCGTGCGCAAGCAGCGCCTGCCGGCGCCTGCAGTTACGGAGGCCTACGAACTCACTGCCTGGGGCCGGGAACTCGAACCGGTCGTACGGGCACTGGGTCGATGGGCCCTGCGCTCCCCCCACCACGACCGCACCGCCCACCTGAGCGCCACGTCGTTCATCCTCGGCCTGCGCACCAACTTCGACCCCGGCCGCGCCCAGGGCATGCAAGGGCGATACGAACTCCACATCGACGCCGAGGTCTTCCGGGTCGTCATCGCCGACAACGCCCTGCACGCCGAGCGGGGCCACCAACAGGACCCGGACGCCGTCATCACCGCACAGCCCTCCGCGCTCGCGCGCGTCGTCTACGGCGGACGCACCCTGGCCGACGCCATCACCGAAGGGGACGTCCAGGTAGAAGGAGACATCGCCTCCATCGCACGCCTGGCCGCCGTGCTCACACTCCCCGCTCCCGCCCCCAGCCCCACGCGAGGAACACAGAGCCCTGAGCCGAAGAACCCCCAGTGACGAACCGGACCGCTCCCCGACCTGGCCAGCCCGCTCACCCCTTGACTCTGAGGCTGTTCTGGACCGCGGTCGCC
Source organism: Streptomyces polyrhachis (assembly GCF_042663125.1). NCBI lineage: Bacteria > Bacillati > Actinomycetota > Actinomycetes > Kitasatosporales > Streptomycetaceae > Streptomyces > Streptomyces polyrhachis. Next base: position 81,577 of record NZ_JBHSZO010000023.1, read on the forward strand.
CGGGGCCTGGTCGCCGCCGCGCGTCGGGCCAGTGGAAGGGCGAGGGTCGCGGCCGCCGCGTACGTCAGACCGAGTACGACCCAGCCGGCCGCACCGAGGCCACTCAGGGCCAGAGTGATGGCGAACGGGCCGGCTGCGCGGCCGAGTTGGGTGCCGACGTTCCAGGCACCTTGGTACTCGCCGAGCCGTTCGGGTGCGGCGAGTTCGTACGAGAGCGACCAGGAGCCCGCCGACTGGAACAGCTCCGCCACCGTCAGCAAGGTGACCGCGGCAACGAGTACGGCCACTGCGAGCGGCGACGGCAGCGAGCCGGTCGTCGCGAACGCGAGGGCGCAGCCGAGCACGGCCAGACCCGCCCGCCGCATGGCGCGGGCCGCCGAGCCGACCTCGGTGACGCCGCGTCCGGCCCGCATCTGGAAGCCGATGGCGAGGAAGACGTTGACGAGGAGAAGCAGGGGCGCGGTCCACTCCGGCGCGCCGGTGTACTCGGCGACCCACAGCGGCACGGCGATCTCCAGGAGTTCGCTGTGCAGGCTCAGCAGCCCGTTGAGGAGCGCGAGTCCGAGGTAGGGCCGGTCGCGCAGGACCGTCATCAGGCTGCCGCCGGGCGACTTCTCCGGACGGCGATCGGGCAGCCGGGCCGCCGCCGCACAGGCGACCAGGATGCCCAACGCTCCGAAGACGATGAGCAGCCGGAAGGCGAACGCGGTCCCGGCGACGAGCGCGGCCCCCAGGGCGGGGGTGCCGAGGCTGATACCGACGTTGTGCACGACCCGGTTGTACGCGAGGGTCTCGACCCGGTTGCCGGGCGTGGTCAGGGTGCCCAGGCAGCCCTGCCGCACTGGCTCCACGGCGTTCTCCGCGAGCCCGGCGAGCACGACCACCAGCAGAAACACGGGGAACGAGTCGACGAGCAGATACGCCGCGAGCAGCGCGGCCCGCGCCGCATGGAGGCCGACGAGGAGCCTTCGGTGACCGATCCTGTCGCCGAGCGCCCCGGTGGGCAGCGACGCCGAGAGCCCCACGAGGGTGGCGACGGAGAGCCCCACCCCGACCTGAACGGCGCCGAGGCCGACGACTCGGGTGAAGTAGAGGACGCCGCCCGCGAGCATCACGCCACGGGCGAGCGAGTCGAAGAAGGACATGACGGCATAGGCCCGCAGGGGCCCGGGGGGAGGCAGGAACATGCTGATCAGTCCACCGCCCGGCACGGCACACGAGGTAGACATTTAGCCGACGCCTAAATCCATTAGGCTCGCGGCATGATCGAGATGTTCCTGAACGTGGACGACCTGGCCCATGTGCGCTTCGCGATCTCACCGCTGCAGGAGACCTCGTTCAGTCTGTGGGCGCTGCACTACCCGGGCGAATTCCCGCTTCACCTGCGCTGGTTGCGCCTGATCCGCGACGACCTGCCCGCCTTGGACACGGAGCTGCTCCTTTCCCTGGTCAGCCGGCGCCGCTGGCTGCCGGACTTCATCACACCCCGCCCGCTGGCCCGGATGCCGGACTTGGCCGAGGAACTGGCGACGGTCCGCCGCACCGACCCGGCGACGGTGGCGGCGGACCTCGCGGCCGCCTACCGCGACGAAGAGCTCCCGCCCGCCCTCCAAGGCACCCCCGCAGAGGTCCGCGACCGCATCGCGGACATCCTGGAGTCGTACTGGCATCTGGCCCTCGCCCCTCACTGGCCGCGCATGCGCGGGGTCCTGGAGGCGGACATCCTGCACCGGGCCCAGCTCCTGGCAGAGGGCGGTGCCGCCGCGCTCTTCGGCAGCCTCCACTCCAACGTGCAGTGGGACTCGGGGATTCTGCGCCTGCACCGCATGGCAGCCCCACACCGCGTGGAGTCCGGCCGGGGCCTGACCCTGTGCCCGACCCTGTTCGGCCGCAGGGCCACCGCCCCCATCGGTGACGTACCGCGCGTCGCCTACCCGGCCCGGGGCGTCGCCACCCTGTGGGAGACGGTCACCGCCCCCGCCCCGGACGCCCTGGGCTCCCTGATCGGCCCCCGCAAGGCCGCCGTCCTCGCGGCCCTGGACACCCCCACCACCACCGCCACCCTCGCCCGCCGCCTGTCGATCACCCCGAGCGCCGTCTCCCAGCACCTCGCTACCCTGCGCACCACCGGCCTGGTGACCCGCGCCCGCGTCGGCCGCGTGGTCCTGTACGGCCGAAGCGATCTGGGGGAGCGACTGCTGGGCGGCTGACGGGGCCCCGGGCCCGCAACCACCGCAGGGGCCCCTTCAGCCTTCTTCAGCCTCGCCACCTGCCTCATCACCCACTGCGGGCCACAGGTGGAATTTGTCCGCGTACATGACCACTCGTTCCTCGGCGCTCTCCGCCAGATAGTCGGCGGGCGGGAGCGGGAGGCCCCGCTCGGTCACATCGCGTTCCGTCAGTCCTACGCCGGTGTGGCACGAGCAGAATCGGCACAGCGACCCGGGGAGTCCTTCACTGCGGAGGATCTGGTGGCCGAGGAGGCCGTGGCGTACGTAGTTCGCGTGGTCCAGCCGGCCGTCGCTGTCGTAGAGGGCGTAGACGCCGATGTCGTGCAGGAGGCAGCCGACGCGCACCAGGTCCGCATCGACGTCGGCGCCGGATGCGGTGATGATCTCCTGCGCAATACACGCGACGATCTCGCAGTGCGTGTAGACGAGATCGAACGCTTCCTGGTGCGGCGCGTACTTCTCATGCAGGCCGCGGATGCCAGCAGCGCTGGGAATCCTCACCGGTTCAGCGTAGCAACACCCCGCCCGGGCCTCGTAGTTCGTTGAGGTCCCGGAGAGGTCCCGGATCGGCTGAGCACGTGCCGGGCTTCCGCTCCCGCCCCTTCGGCAACTCGGCGCGGCCGATCGGGATCGGCCCGTGGGGGGGCGTCAGGGTCCGGGCGCCCCCGCGTCGGGAGGTGGCAGGTGGATGGGGTTGCTCCACGCCCGGGCGCCGGTGGCGTCCTCGATCGTGACCCGGCAGAAGCCGCCGCGGAACATCGCCAGCGGCAGCGTGCACTCCGTCAGGCCGCTGCCCTGTGCCACCTGCGCTCCGGGGGTGCCCCCGGTGATCAGGATCTTGCGGGCCGGAGTGCAGCGGACGGTGACGTGCTCGCCCGTCACGCTGATGTCGAGGAGGTCGGGGCCGGTGGAGGAGTAGTAGTGGCCGGCCTTGAGCGCGGCCAGGAGGTGGTCCGGGTCCAGGGAGCGGGCGCGGACCTGGACCCAGGCGGCGCGGCCCGGGGGGTCGTGGGGCTGGAGGTGGGCGTCGTCGGCCGCGTAGGCGTGCAGGCGGCGGCCCCGGTTGAGGAGGGTGTCGGTCAGGTGCCAGCTGTCGGCGCGGTCCTCGCGGGCGGCGAGTGCGTTGTACACCTCCACGGCGTGCGCGGCGTCCAGGCTTTCGGCGTCCGCGAGGGTCAGGAGGGAGGCGGCCGGGTGGGCCATGCCCACGAACGCACCCGACTCGCGTGCTCTGCGGGCCAGTTGGGGGCCGGTCTCCCCCGGATCGGGGGGTGGGAAGCCGAGCGGGAGTCCGACGGCGATGATGTGCCACGACTGGCCGGCTTCCGTACGGGGGGCGTGCAGCTCGGCGCCGATGAGGGTGGTGAACCCCTCGGTACGCAGCGCGGTGGTGTCCGTGAGGGGGAAGTCGTACTCGGGGCGGAAGTGGTCGGTGATGGCAAGGAAGTCGTAGCCGGCGTCCCGGTAGTGGCGCGCTGTCGCTTCGGGGGTCAGGGCGCCGTCGGAGCGGTCGGAGTGGGTGTGGAGGTTTCCTCGCCAGAGGTTCCCCGGTCGGTGGAAGGGCAGGTTCTGCACCCGGGTCCTCCTGCTGGGTTGGGGGCCGGCCTCCGATGATGCCCGGGCGGCGGGTCACCGGCTAGGTGTCAACTCCGGTGCGGGTGAGTGGGTTTCGTGGTGTCCGGCGGGGCGGGTCAGGGTGCAGCGGCCGTCTGTGCAGGTGCGTTGCAGGCGGTTGCGCGAGAGGGTCTGGATGAGGCCGATGGTCCAGCACATCGGGCAGCCGCGCAGGGCCAGCAGGCCGGGCGGGAGGAGGAGCAGGCTGAGAGGGCCGGTGATGGGGATGAGCGCGATCGAGCCGATCAGGGCGGCGAAGCCGAATGCGCCCCGGATGAGGTGGCGGGGCAGGGAACTGCTGGTGTAGTCGGGGCCGTTGGTCTTGGTCGTTGTCATGGGCGCCTCCGGGCGGGAATGTCTCCGGGTGCGGGCTCGGGCGGGGCGTGGAGGGACTGCTGGACCGCGGTGCGGGCCCGGTGCAGGCGCGACTTCATCGCGGCGGTGCTGAGGCCGAGGGCCTCGGCGGCCGTGCGTCCGCTGTGGCCCTGGATGTCGCGCATGATCAGTACGCGGCGCTGGTCGGGCGGCAGGGCCGCGACGGCTGCCGCGACCCTGCCCGCCTCGATGCGCTGCAGTGCCACTTCCTCGGCCGAGTGCACGGGGGTGTCCTCCGGCAGCGGGTCGTGGGTGCGCAGGGTCCGGGCGCGGCGCAGGCACTCGTTGCGCACGATGCGGAACATCCACGAGGCGAGGGCGCCGGTGGCCCGGAGCATCCCGATCTTGCGGTAGAGGATGATCAGGGCTTCCTGGGCCGCGTCCTCGGCGTCCTCGGGGGTGGCGCACAGGGAGCGGGCGAAGCGCTGGACGTTCGGGAACGAGCCCGACACCAGCGCGGTGAGTGCGTCGATGTCGCCGTGCTGGGCGGCGGTGATCAGTTCGCCGTCGGGCCAGGTCGTGTCAGCCACGGGCTTCCTTTCGCTTGCGCAGGACGACGTAGGAGCAGGTGCACAGCAGTACGGCTCCGACGGCGATGGCGATACCCACGATCATGATGACCTCCTGGTTCCGTCCCGACGTTTGCCGGTACATGTATAGGAGGCAGGGGGCGGCGAAAGGATTCGCTCTGCGGGCGGGGAAACCGGGCGGCTTGCCGGCAGGGCCTTCTCCCACTCCGCTGGGTGTGACTTTTCTCCGGATGTGATCTGCTTTATGGCTTTCCGCCGTCCGTCCGACGTAGAACGTCAGCATGTGGGCGATACTTACCGTTCTGGCCTGGGCCGCGAGCCTGGCCTGCTGTCTGCGGCTCTACCGGGTCGCCTCCCGAGTCGGGGAGTGGGGCGCCGACGGGTCCCGGCGATCCGCCGGCGGCCTTTCGCTGTACGAGGCCGCCTTCCTGGCCGGCGGACCGCGCCGGGTCAGTGAACTGACGCTCGCGCGGATGGCCCGCGAGCGCAGGCTGCTGCTGGCGCACACCGGGTGGGTCACCGTGGTGCGGCCCGAGGCCGACGACGCCCTGGAACGGGCCGTACTGGCCGCGATCGGTCCGCAGGAGCAGGCACCCATCCCCCACGTGTGCGCGGGAACGGCCCGCTCCGAACCTGCGATCACGCTGGGTGAGGGCCTGGTCGCGGACGGCCTCGCCGTCGCGGCGCCGGTCCACGCCGAGGTCGCCTCCGTCGTACGGCAGGTGCGGCTCACGGCGCTGGGGGTGGCCGGGCTGTGGCTCGCCTCGCTCGGGCTCACCCCGCTGACGCCGCCAGCCACGTCTATGGGGGTCCTCTTCGCGCTCCCCCTCCTGCTGATCGGCGGCTGCGCCCTCATCGCACGCGGGGAGATCAGCGCGCGGACCCGCCGGGCCACCGCGGTGGGCCGCCGGGCGCTGACGCGGCTGCGAGTCCCCCGCCAGCGCGGCCCCCTCGACCGGCTCGACCCGCTCGACGACGGGGCGCTGCTGGCGGCGCTGGCCGTCCACGGGCCGCGGGTCCTTCCCGAGTCCGAGTCCGCGCTGCGGGCGGCGCTGACGAAGCGGACGGCGGCCTAAGGCCGGGCGCGGACCGGAGTGTCGGCCCCGGGGGTTTCGCCAAGGGCTTGCCAAGGAAGTGCCAAGTGTCCGGGTGGCGGCTGGCATGGGGGGCGGCGGATCTTAGCGTGGGGGCATGAGCGGTGAGGTCGGGAACAGTGAGGTCGGGCCGGGGCGGCGCTGGTTCGCGCGGGCTGCCTTCGCGGGCGCGGTCGGCGTGGGGTTCGGGTCCGTGGGTGGCGGGTCCGTGGCTCGGGCCGATACGGCACGGGACGATTCGGCACGGGGTGATACGGGTACGGATGCGCGGCCCGCGACCCCGCGGACCGCGTGGCGACGGCTGGTGGTGGGCAACCGGCGGTGGCGGACACTGCACGAAAAGCATCCGGACGAGTCGCGGGCGGTGCGCCAGGCGCTGGTGGGCGGGCAGCATCCGTTCGCTGTCGTGCTGGGATGCGTCGACTCGCGGGTGCCGCCGGAGCTGGTCTTCGACCAGGGGCTCGGGGACCTGCTGACGGTCCGTTCCGCCGGGGAGGTGCTGGACCAGGCAGTGGTGGGGAGCATCGCGTACGGGGTGCTGGAGTTGGGCATCCCGCTGGTCGTGGTGCTGGGCCACCAGACGTGCGGGGCCGTCGCAGCCGCCGTCGAAGCCGCCGAGAAGGGCGGTGAGTTGCCCGGGGCACTGCGGTATCTGGGCGAGCAGATCCGCCCGGCGGTCGATCTGGACGTGGCACCGAAGACACGGGTGGACGCCGCGGTCACGGCGAACGTACGGCTGGTGGTGGCACGGCTGGGAGCGGTACCGGAGTTGGCCGCACGGGTTGCCGATGGGGGGCTGGCGGTGGTCGGGGCGCGGTACGAGCTGGCAAGTCAGCGGGTTCACCGGGTCCGCTAGTCTTCTGAGTCAGGAATTCTGTTCAGATAGCCGGCGAGGCGTTCGAGGATCTCGTCTGCGGACTTGGTCCAGACGTAGGGCGTGGGGTCGGCGATCCAGGTCTGGACGTCCTTGCAGATGGGGCATCTTGGCCGCTTGGTGGCAAGCAATTCGCCGGCCCGCAGCGAGGGGTCCCGCCATGGTGTTGGCGTGCAGCAACCGATGACGAACCCACCGATGCCGGACACGAAATGGTCGGCAGGTTCGCTGCGGATCGTAAGCCAGACGATCACCGTCGACGAGATCTCAGCAGTGCTGGGTATCGAACCCGACGACTACTTTGAGCACGGCAGTCTGGAGATCGCGTGCAACCCGGACACGTTCCGACGCAAGCGCAGCGTATGGATCCTCAAGAGCGGCCTGGACAGTGACCGCTGGCTGCAGGAACACGCGGAAGCCCTGGTCGGGAGACTGGGGGAACGCCGTGAGTCGCTGGGCCGCCTGGCCGAGTCCTGCGAGCTGGAGTTGTTCCTCGGTTTCGGCAGCGAGAACGGGCAGGGCGGTTGCGTCCTACCCGCTCGTCTTCTGACCGAGATCGGCTCGCTGGGGCTGAACGTCGTACTGGACCTGTATCCGCCCGACGACATCGCACAGTTGGATGAGTGATGGGCCCCGAGACGAGGGCTCAGTCGATACGGGCTGGGACGGGGCCCATTACCTTCTTCGTTCGGGCGGCCTTGAACTGCGCTTCCTCCCGAGGGGTGGTCGAGCTGCGTGCTGAAGCAGTGCGGTGGGTGGACGACGAGCCGTTTCCGGGTGTGGTGGAGGTTCAGTTCACGGATGCGGCAGGGCATCGGTGGTCGCTGGTCGACAAGGCTCCCGTCTTCGACGCTCCGGGCGCCTTGGGTCCGGATTCCGCTTATCCGCTGGAGATCAGCGTCGCCTGCGTAGTTATCGGATCGGCCAGGCTCCAGAAGGATGGCGGGCTTGTCACAGTCTCCACCACGCCCCATGGTGTCGCGGCCACGGACGGCCAGGACGAGTTCACCGTTCGGTGCGACCAGCTCACCCGTAGAGAGCAAGCGTGAGTATGCAGCGGCGGAGCTATCGCTACGTAGGCCCGGCCGAGTTGAAGAGTCTTGTCCGTCCGGGCGGTCAGGGTCGGAGCATGCGTTCGCCGGCCGACTTCAACGAGTGGGCTGCGACGCGGACAGTGGAGGAGTTGGCCGAGCCCTTCACCTTCGTTGTCGATGCGGCTGGAGTACTAAGGCTTGCGCCGCGCCGCAGTGAGCACGTGGTGTGCGCTGCTGGAGAAGTCGTCCTGAGTGCTGGTGAGATCAGCTTCAGCGAGGAGTCCGGGAGTTGGGCGGTCGACGAGGTCAGCAACCAGTCGACCGGTTACTGCCCGGACGTGAGCTCCTGGCCAGCCGTCGCCGAGGCCCTGGACCAGGCCGGGATCGTGCGCCCATCCGGCTTCACGCACGAGGTTGCCTTCCGGCGCTGCCCCGCCTGCCAGCAGCTCAACGTCGTGCGCGAGGGGGACTTCGTCTGCGTCTTCTGCGACGAGGCCTTGCCGTGGGAGTGGAACGTGGACCGGCCCGGATGCGCCAGCACCGTCCATGGGAATCGTGATCGCTGACAGGCCTGCACGCAAACGTGCTCACGCTCGTGCGGGCCGTCGTTGGCACACCCGGTTCAGTCCCGGTCGTCGAGGCCGAAACTTTCCGGCAGCTCGCGCAGGGCCTGGCGGCGGGCAGGGTTGGGTTCGCGGTCGGCAAGGTCCTGCCACAGGGCGGTGAGCCGGCCGCGGTCTGACTCGATCAGGTGATCGAGAGTATGGGCGCTGTCTTCGAACCAGCGCGTAGCGACATCCGAGGGCACGTCCTCGTCATCGCTGAGGTCGATGCTGATCACAAGGTCGGCGAGGGCCTTGGCCAGGATGTGGATGAGCTCGTCGGGCACGGCCTCTCCCTCCCCGGTCAGCACTGCCAGAGGAAGGCGGCCTGGACACAGGGGGCGCACGTGAAGGCGAACGCTGTGCCACAGCCGCCGAAGTTCATGGCCGTGGAGTGGTCCGGGCCTTCCTCGAACTGTGCGACCAGGTCCATAGGGTGGGTGCAGGTCGGGCACAGGGGTGTCTCGTCGCCCTGAAGCCAGTCGGCCTGTCCACCGAGCTGTCCCAGGACGTTCCTCAGCTCATTTCCGCTGCGGCCGGCCCACTCTTCACGCGCGCTGAAGTAGTCGGCTGCGGGCGAGGGCACCAGGGTCACGGCGCTGACAGCGCCGAGGCGGAGCACCCCCTCATCGTTCTCACCCAAGGCAGGCGCGGACATCGGCGTCAGCCCGTCGGCAGGGAACAGCAGGGCGCGGTTGCCGCCGACTATCGGGCTCCACTCGTCGCACATACCGGGATCGTTCTGGCACATGAAGATCGCCATGACGCCGTCGGCTTGCTTGCTTCCCCGATCCATCAGGCGGTCCAGATCAGCCAGGACGATCTGGGCCAGGAACTGCATCGGCCCGTCACACGTAGCGCAGTGAGGCCATGCCGTCCCCGCCGGGGCCATGGGTATCCCACCAATGCGCGTGACCAGCCCTTCGGGCTCGCCGGGTCCCCCGTACGTCATCAGGATCGTCATGGGACCGGACTCTATGACAACCCACCGACATCACCGGCTCCAAGGGTATCGAGGTTCGTGGTGATGAGGTGGATCAGCGAAGAATCGGCGGTGAGTCGATACGCCGACGACATCATGGGGCCGTAGGCCCGCTGTCCTCTGACCTCTTCGCTCGCCGAGCGATATGGGCCGCTGAGCAAGAAGTCCACCCGCGCAAGAGCGCCGCGAGGATGGTCAACGACAACGCCTGGCGCCTTCCCGTGCGCTTCTCCCCCGCCAGCAGGGACGGTCCAGCACGAATGTCAGACGTGTCTGTCAGGCTCCGGCTATGGAGATGACACTGCAGCTGACGATCGACTGCGCCGACCCGCAGAGGCTGGTGGTGTTCTGGAGCGAGGCCCTGGGATACGTACCCGAGCCTCCCCCGGGCGGCCATGCCACGTGGCGGGAGTACTGGGCGGCCGTGGGGGTGCCCGAGGAGGAGTTGCCCGCAGGGGCGGGCGACATCCCGGAGTCGATCGTGGACCCTGCGGGGCAGGGGCCCCGGGTGTGGTTCCAGCATGTTCCGGAATCCAAAACCGTCAAGAACCGGATACACCTCGACCTGAAGGTCGGCGGCGGACGCGACGTCCCGTTGGCGGTCCGCAGGCAGCGGGTCACGGCCACAGTGGAAAGACTGGTCGATGCGGGTGCCGACGTGCTTCGGATCATGGACAAGCCGGGCATGGGGCAGTACGCCGTCCAACTGCGGGACCCGGAGGGCAACGAGTTCGACGTCGTCTAAGAATCCGTTGGCCGTGCTGTTCACAGCCGTTCGTCGGGCGGCGGACTCCCGACCGGTCGACGTGATCGGTCGGGAGTCCGTGAGCCGGCTGCGGGTTGGCTCGTGGGGCCGGCTGGGGCAACCGGGGGTTTTCGTCAGCCTGTTCAGGCCGGGAGGTCCACCAGGGTCGCCAGGGCGGTGTGGTGGGTGGCCGGGGTGCCCAGGGTCAGGTGGGTGGACTTGGCTCGTTTGAGGTAGAGGTGGACGGGGTGTTCCCAGGTCATGCCGATGCCGCCGTGGAGTTGGAGGGCCTCCTCCGCCGCGTGGACGGCCAGTTCCGAGGTGCAGGACTGGGCGAGGGCCACGGCGATGGCGGTGTCGGGGCTCGCGGTGGCGAGGGCGTCGGCCGCGTGGCGGGCCACCGCGCGGGCGGGGACCAGGCGCAGCCACAGGTGGGCGAGGCGGTGCTTGAGGGCCTGGAAGCCGCCCACCTGGCGGGCGAACTGGCGGCGCTCCTTCAGATAGGCCACCGTCTCCGTCAAGCACCAGTCGGCCAGGCCCAGTTGCTCGGAGGCCAGGAGTCCGGCCGCGGTGAGGAGGCCGTGGTGGATCGCCGCTTCGGCGGTCGCCGCGTCCGCCAGGCGGGTGCCGGTCGCGTTGTCCAGGGTCAGGCGGCCCAGGGGGCGCGTCTGGTCCAGGGCCGTCATCGCCTCCATCCGGGCGCCGGCGGTGTCGCGTTCCACCAGGTACAGGCCGTCGTCGGCCGGTACGAGCCAGGCGTCGGCGGTGGGTCCGTCCGCGACGGAGGTGAGCGTGCCCGACAGGCCGGCCCCGGTGGCCGCCGCGCGGCGGACGGGCGCGTACGGGGAGGTGGACAGGGCGACGGCGAGGGCGCAGGTGCGTCGTCCCTCGGCGAGGCCGGTGAGCAGGGCCGCGACCTCGGGGCGGGTGGTGTCGCAGGCCAGGAGGGTCTGGGTGGCCAGGACGGCGGAGGTGAGGAACGGCACGGGGGCCACGGTGCGGCCCAACTCCTCCAGGACGACGGCCGCTTCGCGGTGGGTGGCTCCCGCGCCGCCCAGCTCCTGCGGGATCAGCAGGCCGGCCAGGCCCATGTCGACGGCCAGCGCCTTCCACAGCCGGGCGTCGTGCGCACCGGCGGGGGCTTCGAGGGAGGCCAGGAGGGCGGGGGTGTCGAGGTGCGCGGCCAGCAGGGAGCGTACGGCCGCGCGCAGGTCCTCCTCCTGCTCGCTGTAGAGGAGGTCCGAGTCCGGGGTGGGGGTGAGGGCCGTCATCGGGGGAGGTCCTTCCAGGGGGCGTCCTTGTCGGTGCGCGGTTCGGTGGGCAGGCCCAGGACGCGTTCGGCGATGATGTTCAGCAGGATCTCCGAGGTGCCGCCCTCGATGGAGTTCCCCTTGGCGCGCAGGTAGCGGTAGCCGGCGTCGCGGGCGAGGAAGTCCACCCGGTCGGGGCGCACCTGGGTCCAGTCGTCGTAGAGGAGGCCCTCCTCCCCCATCAACTCCACGCCCAGCCCGGTGAGTTGCTGGGCGAGTTGGGCGAAGCCCAGTTTCATCCCGGCGCCCTCGGGGCCGACCTGGCCGGCGGTGAGCTGCTGGCGCAGGCGCTGCCCGGACAGGCGCAGGGCCTCCGCCTGCGCCCAGGCGGCGAGGAGGCGGTGGTGGAGGTCGGGGGTGCGCAGTTCGGGGTGGGTGCGCCAGTGGGCGGCGAGCAGGCCGATGTGGCCGCCCTCGCGGGGCAGGGTGCCGCCGCCGATGGCGACGCGTTCGTTGTTGAGGGTGGTCTGCGCGATCTTCCAGCCCTCGCCCTCGGCGCCCAGGCGGTGGGCGTCGGGGATGCGTACGCGATCGAGGAAGACCTCGTTGAACTCCGCCTCGCCGGTGATCTGGCGCAGGGGGCGCACCTCGATGCCGGGGGCGTGCATGTCGCACAGGAAGTACGTGATGCCCTGGTGCTTGGGCACGTCCGGGTCGGTGCGGGCGATGAGGATCGCGAAGTCCGCGACGTGGGCGCTGGAGGTCCACACCTTCTGGCCGGTGACGATCCAGTCGTCGCCGTCGCGTTCGGCGCGGGTGGCGAGTCCGGCGAGGTCGGAGCCTGCGCCGGGCTCGGAGAAGAGCTGGCACCACAGCTCCTCGGCGCACCACAGGGGTTTGAGGAAGCGGCGCTTCTGCTCCTCGGTGCCGTGGCGCAGGATGGTGGGGGCGGCCATGCCCAGGCCGATGCCGTTGGTCTCGGGGCCGTTGGTCTGCGGTGCGCCGGCGGCGCGCATCTCCTCGTCGACGAGTTGCTGCAGTGCGCGGGGGGCGGCCAGGCCGCCCAGGCCCTCGGGGTAGTGGACCCAGGCCAGTCCGGCGTCGAAGCGGGCGCGCAGGAAGGCGGCCGGATCGGTGGCGTGCGGGGGGTGGGCGGCGAGGAAGTCGCGGGTGCGGGTGCGCAGTTCGGCCGCGTCCGGGGTGGGGGTGCTCATGGCTTTTCCTGGGGGAGGACGGCGATACGGCCGGTGGTGGCGCCGTCCGCGACGCGCTGGACGGCGTCGGCGGCCCCGTCGAGGGGGACGCGCTGGGAGATGAGGGGGCTGATGGCGCCCTCGGCGGCCAGGCGGGTCAGCTCGGTGTGGCAGTGGGCCACGGCGGCGGGGTCGTGGAGGTTGTACAGGCCCCAGTGCAGGCCGACGATGGAGTAGTTCTTCACCAGGGCGTGGTTGAGCGCGGGGGCGGGGATCTCGCCGCCGGCGAAGCCCACGACGAGGATGCGGCCCTCGAAGGCGACCGTCTTGGCGGACTGCTGGTACGCGGCGCCGCCCACGGGGTCGTAGACGACGTCGGCGCCGCGGCCGTCGGTGGCCTCCTTCACGGCGGCGATGACGTCCTGGGCGGTGCGGTCGATGACGACGTCGCAGCTCAGGGCGGCGGCCGTCCGCGCCTTCGCGGCGCCGCCGGCGACGCCGATCACGCGGGCGCCGGCGGCTTTGCCGAGCTGGACGGCGGCGCTGCCCACGCCCCCGGCCGCGGCGTGGACCAGCAGGGTCTCCCCCGGCTGCAGGCGCGCGCGGCGGTGGAGGCCGAACCAGCCGGTCTGGTAGCCGATGTGGAGGGCGGCGACCTGGGCGTCGTCCAGGGCCTGCGGGGCGGGGCGCACGGAGGTGGCGTCCACCACGGCCAGTTCGGCGAAGGCGCCTGAGGGGTAGGCGGGTTGGGCCAGGACCCGGGCGCCGATCTCGCCCTCGGCGCCCTCACCCAGGGCGGTGATCTCGCCGCACAGCTCCACGCCGGGGGTGAAGGGCAGCGGGGGGCGGACCTGGTAGTGGCCGCGGCACAGGAGGGCGTCGGGGAAGTTGACGTTCGCGGCGAGGACCCGTACGAGGATCTGGCCCTTGCCCGCGGCGGGCTCGGCGATGTCGTCGAGCCGCATGACGTCGCGGGGCTCGCCGGTTCGGTGGACTTGCCATGCCTTCATCGCGGGCGGCTCCTCGGCTGGGGTGTGCGGGGGCGTCGGTGGAGGGACGCGGGCACATACTAAGCGGTCGGTTACGTGAGGGGAATAGGTGCGGCGGGGGCGGGCGGGTTCCCTGACGGCGGCTTTTCCCCCGCTGGCGGATTCCCGCCAGGGCGGCAACCCGCCAGCGGGAGGCGGTGCGCGCGGGGAGGTGCTGCGTGTAGATCCGGAGGATGACCTTCATATCCACACGGCGCTCGGCGCTTGTCGCCGCCGCCACCGCCTTCGCGCTCGGCGGCGGGCTGCTGCCCGCCGGGGCGACGGCCGCAACACCGGCGGCCTCTGCGGAGTCCCGGCCGTCGCCGCCCCGGCGCACGGCCGACCCGTCCTACGACATCACGCTGGTCACCGGCGACGTGGTGCACTACCGGGAGATCTCCGGTGGCGACGACGTCGTGACCGTCGAGCGGCCCGCGGGCGCGAGCGGCGGGGTGCACATCCAGCGCTACGGCGAGGACACCTACGTGCTGCCCGCCGAGGTGCTGCCGCTGCTGGCCGCCGACCGGCTCGACCGTCGGCTGTTCAACGTCAGCGGCCTCGCCCGGATGCGGCTCGACGACGCGCACACGGACGCTGTGCCCGTGATCGCCGCGGCGCCCCGCTCCCGTGGGGCGCGCCCGCCCGCTGTGCCCAGGGGGGCCGCGAAGGTCCGTACGCTCAAGTCGATCGGCGCCACCGCGCTGAAGGCCGACAAGAAGCGGGCGCGGGTCTTCTGGGACGAGCTCGCGCCCCACGCGAAGGAAGGCCGCGCCCTGGACGGCGGCGTCGGCAAGCTCTGGCTGGACGGGCGGGTGGCGGCCGACCTCGCCGAGTCCGTGCCGCAGGTCGGCGCACCGCAGGCCTGGGCCAAGGGACTTGACGGCTCCGGGACGCGGGTCGCCGTGCTGGACAGCGGCATCGACCCCACCCATCCGGACCTCAGGGACCGCATCGCCGCCACCAGGAGCTTCATCCCCGGCGAGGAGGTCACCGACGGCCACGGCCACGGCACCCACGTCGCCTCCACCGTCGCCGGCAGCGGCGCCGCCTCCGACGGGGCGAACAAGGGCGTGGCGCCCGGCGCGCAGCTGCTGATCGGGAAGGTCCTCTCCGACAACGGCTACGGCTCGGAGTCGGGCATCGTGGAGGGCATGGAGTGGGCCAAGGCCCAGGGCGCCGACGTGGTGTCCATGAGTCTGGGCACCCAGGTGGGCGACGACGGCAACACCCCCGAGTCGCTGGCCCTCAACGCCCTGTCCGCGAACGGCGGCCCGCTCTACGTGGTCGCCGCCGGCAACAGCTACTCCCCCGGCACCATCGGCTCGCCCGGCTCCGCCGCCGCCGCGCTCACCGTCGCGGCGGTCGACAAGGCCGACGAGCGCGCCGCCTTCTCCAGCCAGGGACCGCTGAGCGGCTCCTACGCGCTGAAGCCGGACATCTCCGCGCCGGGCGTGGACATCTCCGCCGCCGCCTCGCAGGCGGTACCGGGGTGGACGGGCGGCATGTACCGCTCGATGGACGGCACCTCGATGGCCACCCCGCACGTGTCGGGCGCCGCGGCGATCATGAAGCAGGCCCATCCCGGCTGGGACGGGCAGCGCATCAAGGACGCGCTGATGGCCACCTCGCGCAGGCTGGACGCGTACGCCCCCTACGAGATGGGTACGGGGCGGCTGGACATCCCCACCGCGCTGGACGCCGCCGTCGAGGCGACGGGGTCCGTGGCCGCGGCGGTCTACACCTGGCCGCACGCGGGCGCCGCGGCGGCCGAGCGGACGGTCACCTACCGCAACACCGGCGCGGCGGACGCCGTACTGGACCTGGCGCTGGACACCACCGAGGCCGCGTACACCCTCTCGGCCGAGCGGGTCACCGTCCCGGCGGGCAAGAGCGCGTCGGTGACGCTGACGCTGGACCCGTCGTCGGTGGCGCCCGGCACCTCCTTCTCCGGGCAGGTCCTGGCCACCGACGCGGCGAGCGGCGACCTCGTCGCGCACACCGGTTTCGCCCTGCACAAGGAGCGCGAACTCTACGACTACACCCTGGAGTTGAAGGGGCGCGACGGCCGGCCGGCCAGTGGCACCGTCGTCCTGACCTGGGAGGGCAACGAGTTCCCCTTCCCCGTGTCCGTCTCGGGCACGACCACCCTGCGGCTGCCGCCGGGCACGTACACCGCCTGGAGCTACCTCGACGTCCCCGGCGAGCGGCCCGACGAGCAGGGCGTCGCCTTCCTCACCGCCCCGGAGACCGTCCTGGACGCCCCGGCCACCGTGGTGCTGGACGCGAGCAGGGCGCGCGCCGCGCACGTGCGGGCGCCCAGGGAGGCCGAGGTCTCGCAGCTCGTCCTCGACTTCCACCGGATGTACGCGGACGGGACCGGGACCGGCGGCGTGGGCTTCGACTCGCAGTTCGTGCTGCTGCCGACCTACGACACCGTCTACCTGAGCCCGACCGCGAAGGTCACCAAGGGCGAGTTCAGCTACATGACGCGCTGGCGGCTGCGCGAGGAGTTCCTCGACGCGCGGACCGGCGAGGGGCAGGACGTGGCGCTGGTGGGGCAGCGGGGAAGCGCCTACCGCGACGGCAACCGCAAGTTCGCCACCGCCTACGCGGGCAAGGGCGGCGCCGGCGACTACGCGGGGCTCGACGTACGGGGCAAGGCCGTCATCGTCGAGCGCAGTGACGAGGTGGACGCGCCCACCCGCGGCGCCAACGCGGCGGCGGCGGGCGCGGCGATGCTGATCACCGTCAACGACGGCCGGGGCGCCCTGTACGAGGGCTACGGCGCGCAGGACATCACGGTGGCGTCCGTCCGGGCCGGGGACGGCGCGCGGCTGATCGCCGAGGCCCGCTCGGGGCGCGGCCTGCTGCGGGTGGTGCAGAAGCGCTTCCCCGACTACCTGTACGACCTGGCGCGCGTCTACCGCGGTGCCATCCCCGACCGGGCGCTGGACTACCGGCCCGGCGAGAGGGAGTTGGCGAAGGTCAACAGCAGGTACCACGGGCACCGCGACACCGTGGGCGGCGGCTTCCGCTACTACGTGCCGGTGCGCGCCATCGGGCGCGGGCGCGGTGCGGGCTTCGAGGAGTACGAGAGGTTCCCGCACGCGCGTACCGAGTACGTCACCCCGCCGGAGGGCGGCAGCTTCTGGTACGAGAACCACACCAGCGGCGGCCAGGAGATGCGCGGCGGCAGCGACCGGTACACGGCCGGCCGCGTCTACACCGCCGACTGGTTCGCGCCGGTGCACCACCCGCGCTTCGGCCCCGGGTACACCGGCACCATCACCGACCCCTTCGGGATCCAGGTCAACATCCCCATGTGGACCGACTCCGGACCCGGGCACTCCGGCGCGATGCCCGACGAGTACGAGGCCGGCAGCATCGCCCTCTACGACGGCGAACGGCTGGTCAAGCGCTCGCCGGGACGGTCCATCTGGGCCGACCTGCCGCGCGAGGCGAAGCCCTACCGGGTGGTGGCCGACGCCACCCGCGACGGCGCCGTCTGGCGGACCTCGACCCGGGTGCGTACCGCCTACGACTTCGTCCACCGTCCCAACGCGGAGGGCGACTACCAGGAGTACGGGCTGAAGCTGCTCAACCTCTCCCTCGACGTCCCCACCGACCTGCGCGGCGACGTCCCGGCCGGGCGCGCGGTGAGCGTGGGGCTGGGCGCGCGAACCCAGGACTGGTTCCCCGGGGAGCAGGTCAGGGGTGACACGGCCGCGCTGTCGGTGTCCTACGACGACGGGGCGAGCTGGCGGGAGGTCCCCCTGTCGAAGACGGCCGAGGGACGGTGGACGGCGAAGCTCGTACTGCCGGACACGCCGGGGGCGTTCGTGTCCCTGCGCGCCTCGGCGCGGGGGGCCGACGGGCTGGCGGTCAGCCAGGAGGTCGACCGGGCGTTCGCGCTGAAGTAGCCGCTCCCGCAGGCGAGTTGAAAGCAGCGGCCCCCGTCCCTCTTAGGTTCTAGCGGTCCTCGCAACACTCACGACGTGGGGAGTTGCGAGGACCGT